>CANHPN010000036.1 GCA_947462535.1 Akkermansiaceae bacterium
CAGCGACAATTAAAAATTCCGTTGGCGACAATTAAAACTGCCCACCGACGACAATTACAAACAGGGCTCTTCGGGGGACTCCCCCCGCTCCCCTGGGGGACGGGAGGGGAGAAGTCCCCGGAGGGGATTTAGGGGAGAACAAACGGGGTTGGGATGTCGATGCCGGTGTGCAGTGAGGCGAATTCGTAGAGCCTTGAAGCCACTCGTTTGTTGGGCGGCCCATCCGTGCCGAACAGGCTATCACCATATCCGAGGGCGGAATTTACCTACGCATCCCATGCGGCCTTGCGTGTGGGGATGTCCAGCTTCACTTCAAGCAGGCCGAGCCCCCCGCCCGAGAGGATAAAAAGCCCCAATTACATCTGGCCTCGCCCGCACACCCGCGATCCTGCGGGGGGGAGCGTCAACCTGTTCCATGACCAAGCCAGAAATTAGAAATCCCTGTAACACCTTGTAACACTTTCAAGCCCCATTCCGAGCCATTTTGGCGCATTTTAATACATCTCGCGTTGTGCATATTTTGCTTTTTTGCTAGGCTATTTTATTACCTAATCCGCTTATTTTAAGCCGTTTGCGGCAAGTGGTCCCGAGTGGAATCGAACCACTACCTACGGCTTCGGAGGCCATCGTCCTATCCATTGGACCACGGGACCAGTGCGTTTGCGCTGAGGCGGAATGCGTAACGGGCCTTGCGGGGCTTGGCAAGGGAAGGATTTCAGTTTCTCACGCCCGAATCCGGTCCCAGGCGGCCCAGAAGGCGGTGGTCTGGGCGACGTCGGGGATGATTTCGAGGAGCAGGGTTTTGTCGCCGGCTTCGAATTTGTCGAAATCATCGACGGTGCGAATGCGGAGATGGTTCATGCCCCAGAGCGTGGCGAGGCCGGATAGATCGGCGCTTTGCGGATTGGTCATCCACTCGACGGCGCGCGGGCTCATGCTTTGCAGGCGCGGCAGGCGCTCGAAGATCTTGCCGCCGCCGTTGTTGATGACGGCAAGCACGCGGCCCTGGCAGTGGATTTGTTCGAGGACAAACGGCGCGGCCAGATCGTAGAGCGCGGTGAGATCGCCGACGACCGCCCAGGTTTCACTCACGTCGGCGGACCAGCCGAGCCAGGTGCTGACCTGGCCGTCGATGCCGTTCGCTCCGCGGTTCGCGCGAACGGAGGAGACCGGGCGCGCCCATTGCGCGAAGAGGTTCCACTCGCGGATGGGCATGCTGTTTCCAAGAAACAACCCGCCGCCGATTGATGCGTAGTGTGAAAGCGTACGGAGCAGCACGGGCTCGCTGTCCGGATAGATTTCCAGCAGCTCGTCGATTTTCACGGCGCGGCTGCCGGCTCCGGCGAGGTAGTCGAGCGCGTCGTCGGCGAGCTCGATGGGGCCGAGCGCGGGAATGACGCGGTCGAGCGAGCCGCGGACGACGCCGGATTCGCGGGCCAGACCGGGCAGGCCGTTGCGGCAGACGGACCAGACGGAGACTTGCGAAAGTTCTTCGAGGTCGCGCCAGAAGCGGCCGCTGGGGACCTCGCCGAGGCGGAGGATTTTGCCGGGCGGGCGGGATTTCAAAACCCGGTCGGCATCGTGGATGGCGAGCGACTGGAGTGCCTCACGCAGGCCGCTGGTCGCCTCGGCGACGACCGGCGCGCCGAGGTCTTGACAGAAATGGAACACGTCCTCTCGCTCGTCGGGCTCCAGCCCGCCGACGAGCACGACGATGCCTTTGTAATGCTCCTCGCGCAGCCAGCGGGCAAGCGCGGCGACGTTGAGTTTCTCCCTCACGGGAACAAATTCGCGGAGAGATTCCTGCGAAAAATTTTCGTCACCGGCTTCGAAAGCTTCATCGAATTCGGCGTTGAGATGGAGCGGCTGGTTGCCATCCCAGTCGGCGAAAGTCCCCTGCCACGCGTGATTTCCAAAAATCCCCGGCTGCTCGATGGTCTGCGGCGCGCCGGTTCCGCGAAACGCCGCCGGGCGGTCCGCCGTGATGGCGACCAGCGGGCGACCCTGATAGTGCGCCTCAATGACTGCGGGCAACAGCTCCGCCGCCGCAGTGCCGCTGGTGGTGATGACCGCGCAGGGCTGCGCGGTTTCCATCGTCCGCCCCAGCGCGAAAAACCCGGCGCTGCGTTCCTCAAAGTGCCGCCAGACGCGGACCAACCCGGCCGACTCGGCGCGGGCGAGGGCTTCGAGCAAAGCCGCATTTCGCGCACCGGCGCAGACGACGAACTCGCCGACGCCTGCCTTTAGACAGCTTTTCACCACATCGACCGCTGGATACCATGAGTTCACGCGGGCTTTGCTAGCGCAGGCGGGCGCGAATGTCCAAGCGTGTGATTGACCAAATCCGCGCCTGGCGGACGCCGCGATGCCTTCCGGTAGTTTCGGGACGCTCTGAACGCGCCGCAGGACTCCCTCCACTCGCCCGGTGAGTCCTTCGACTCGTTTCGCGAGTCCACTTTCTTGGCCAGGGACTCCCGCGAGCTCTTCAGGGCGTCCCAGCCAAAAGCCCTTACCACCGACAAAAACAGCGGCATCACCAACGACGCCAACCTCCGGGCCACCGAAACCATGGGCAACCCTTCTGATGACTGTGGACTTGTCCACTTACCGTCGGTAGCAAGAGAGGAATCGTCAGTTTGTGGGGTCGATGACAGGTTTGGGAATCCTTGGTAATTTCTTCGGAGTGGTTGTTGGCCTTCAAGATTTGCTACGGCTCGGTTTACTCGGCGATGCGCACCTTGTGGTTTTTCACCCAAATGCCATAAACGGCGATCACGACGAAGCAGAGTACCGGCAGGAAGAACGAGGCGCGGGTGCTTGATAGAATCATACCGCCAATGTTGAAGGCCGACATGTCCATGATCGCGCCCTGCATAGGCGTCATCAGGCAGCCGCCGCCGATGGCAAAGATCAGGCCGGCGGCACCCAGCTTGGCATCGCCACGGAGGCCTTCGAGAGCGATTCCGTAGATGGTCGGGAACATCAGCGACATGCAGGCGGAAATGCCGATAAGGCAGTAAAGCCCGGTCATGCCCTGGATGAAAATCGCGCCGAGCGTAAGCAGCATGCCGCCGGTGGCGAGCAAACCTAACAAACCGCTGGGGATGACATATTTGAGGAGATAGGTGCAGATGAAGCGACTGGTGACGAAGATCGTCATGGCGATGATATTATAGTGCTGCGAGGTTGCCTTCTCCATGCCCAGTTAGGCACCGGCGTATTGGATGATGAAGGTCCAGACCATGATTTGCGCGCCGACGTAGAAAGCCTGCGCCACGACACCCCAGATGTAGCGTGGATTCCTGAAAAGACGCTTCATCGTTCTACCGAAGTGGATGTCGTGATCGACCTCGTTCCGCCCGGCGGGCAGCTTGTAGAGTGCGAAGACAACCAGCACCGCCAGCACCAACACGCCGAGCGCGGCGTAAGGACCGGTGATTACGGAGAGGTCCGCCTTTTGAATGGCAGTGAATGCCTCCGGCGATTTTTTCAGAAGCTCCATCCGCTCCGCTTCGGTCGCCGGATTGAGGTTGGAGAGGATCAGGTTGCTCGCGACGAACATGCCGGTGATCGATTCAAGCGGATTAAAGGCCTGGGCGAAATTCAGCCGGCGGGTAGCGGTCTCCCGGGTCCGAGTGCAAGAATGTACAGGTTGACGCTCGTTTCCAAAAACGACAGCCCGCAAGTCATGATGAAATAGGAAAGCAGGAATGCCCAGAACTGCATCATCATGCCGAAAGGAATGAACAGCAGGCAGCCGAGCGCGTAGAGGAACAACCCCATCAGCAGGCCCTTGTACTAACTGAATTTTTTAATGAAGATTGCGGCCGGAATCGCCATCACTCAGCAGCCGCCGTAAAAGGCGAACTGGACCATCGAGCTCTCGAAATTACTGATCATCAAGATGTTCCTAAACACCGCCACCATTGGATTGGTGATGTCATTGCAAAACCCCAAAGGGCGAACAAACTGGTAACGAGGATAAACGGAACGAGAATCGATCTTGGAGCGGGCGATGTGGATGATGACTGGGCGGAAATGATAGATTTTTCCAAAGATCTCCGGCACAGGACTGAAGTGGGTAGGAGAATCACAAGTCCCTCCCGCGATTACAAGCGCTCAGGAGGATTAATTCAGGACAAAAATCGACATTTTTAGCCATCCCCGACGGGCCGCTCACGGCCCCGTGGCAGCGCCCATCCAGTTTCTCGCCGTGAGACGATAGAACTGACGGAGTCCGCTGATGGCGATCGGCCAGGAAAACTGCAAGCTCTGCGAGTCGCCACCGACGGCCTGTTCGGGCAGTACCGTGCCGACCTGCGTCCACTGGGCGAGATCCGAACTCGCCTCGACGATGAACTCCGGCGACGAGCCGAGCGCGGCGGCCGGATAAGACCAATTCAATCCGGCCTGGCCCGAACCATTCATGGAAATCCCCCCGCTCACCGGCAACGGCGGCGGAGCGATTTTCACGACGAGCTCCTCCGAGAAATCACTTTCAAGCCCCGTACCGCCGATGGTTTTCACCGCGAAATAATAAGTTTTCCCGAACTCCATAGAGGCGACGGAAAAAGCGGGGGTCGTCCCGGCGTCATAAATCTGGGTGTATTGTCGGCTCGCCGTTCCGGCGTAAACCATGTAGCCCAGTATCCCGGATTCAGGAGCGGCATTCCATGCCAGAGGTACGGTGTGGAATGTCGCGGCGGCGACCGGGCTCGCCAATTGCACCAATGCCGCCACGGCGGAAACAACGAGGATTCTTAATGGGTTCGTAAATATCATGCCCAATTATCGTTAGCGGCCCCCAAAGCAACAGATGGGCAATTCCCGATTCTCAGGTAATACTGAACCCCGTGGGTCTATCGGTGATTATCCCTACAAAACCGCGCCGAGCCCCTCGCTTTTGCCGGATGGTTGCGAATGAAAGCTGGATTCCCCGGCCAAGACCCGTGCATGTTCCTTGCATGACTGCCACTGCCGCTGGATTTTCGATGCCGCCCGAATGGTCGACACAGGAAGCGGTGTGGCTTTCTTGGCCGGTGGAAGATCCGCGCCATTGGGGCGGAGCGAAGCGGGAAATGATCTGGGCGAAATTCGCCGAAATCGCCGCCGCCATCTCGCGCTTCGAACCGGTGCGGATCAACGCGCCGGGCGCGGACCACGCCCCCATCGCCGCCGCCTGCAACCGCGCGAAAGCGGTGCCGGAGCGGGTGCAACTTTTCGACCACCCGCACAACGATGTCTGGTGCCGCGACCACGGACCGATTTTCGTGAAGCACGCCGACACCGGCGAGGTGGCGGTGACCGATTGGGAATTCAACGCCTGGGGCGGGAAATTTCCGCCGTGGGATCAGGACAACGCCATCCCCGGCCGGATCGCAACGTCGCTCGGCAAGCGTCGTTTCAAAGGCGGAATGATCCTCGAAGGCGGAGCCATCGAAATCAACGGTGCCGGCCAACTTCTAACCACCGAAGCGGTGCTGCTCAATCCCAACCGCAATCCAAGCCTCAGCCGCGAGCAAATCGAACAACGCCTCCGCGACGGCCTCGGCGTTTCGGAAATCCTCTGGCTAAAACAAGGCATCGAGGGCGACGACACCGACGGCCACATCGACGACCTCGCCCGTTTCATCGATCCGCAAACCATTCTCGCCTGCATCGACCACGGTGGGACTAACCAACAAGTCCTCGGCGAAAACCTCAGCCGCCTGCGCGCCTTCACCGGGCCAAACGGACGCGCCTTCGACGTCTTGAAAATCCCCCTTCCCGAGGCCTGCGAGGTTGCCGGCTGGCGACTCCCCGTGCTGCCCGCCTCTTACGTGAATTTCCTGATCGTTAACGGCGGCGTGTTAGTCCCCACTTTCCGCCAACCCAGAAACGACGACCGCGCCCTCGGCATGCTCCGCGAGCTTTTCCCGGACCGCGAGATCACCGGCATCGACTGCCTCGACCTCGTCGAAGAAGGCGGCACCCTCCACTGCATTTCCCAACAGCAACCCGCCTGAACTCCCGCACACACAGCCCCCGGTTTCCATGGCTGTCGCTTCCCCAGCGGTTGCCCGAAAAAAGAGTCGCGTCTCCCGGCAAATTCGGCCGTATTTGAAGCATCACACCCGTGATTTATTGTAATCCATCTGCCACCTAACATCATGACACCGCAAAACCACGACCTGTCCCGCATCGAGCGCCGCAAATTCATCGGAGGGCTCCTCGGGGCGGGAGCCTATATCTCCACCCCTTCCCGTCTTCTCGGAGCCCGCCAAGCAGCTGCCTCCGGCGAGAAAGTCAATCTCGCCTGCGTCGGCATCGGTAACCGCGCCGCCGAAATCATCAAAGAGCTGCACAAAACCGGCCTCTGCAACATCGTCGCCCTTTGCGACACCGACATGGGTGCCCCACACACCGAGGGGATCCTCAAAATGTTCCCCGATGTGCCGCGCTTCCAGGACTTCCGCCAGATGTTCGACAAGGTGGGCAAGGACATCCAGGCCGTCAGCGTCGGCACGCCGGACTTCTCCCATTTCCCCGTCGCCATGCTCGCGATGTCGCTCGGCAAGCACGTCTATTGCGAAAAGCCGATGGGCCACAGCTACCAGCAGGTCCAGCTCATGATTGAAGCCGAGACCAAATACAAGGTCGCCACCCAAATGGGCAACCAAGGCCACTCGGAGGCTAACTACTTCCAGTTCAAGGCCTGGACCGACGCCGGCGTCATCAAGAACGTCACCAAGATCACCGCCTACATGAACAGCAAGCGGCGTTGGCACGGCATGAATGTTTCCGACTACCTCCCGGAACAACCCGTCCCGGAAACCCTCGATTGGGATTGCTGGCTCGCCACCGCCGCCACCCACAAATTCAACAAAGGCTACGTCAACGGCGAATGGCGCTCGTGGTATGACTTCGGAAACGGTGCCCTCGGCGACTGGGGTGCCCACATCTTCGACACCGCCCATGAGTTTCTCAAACTCGGCATACCCACCGAGGTGGATCCCGTTCTCATCGAAGGTTACAGCCCGCTGATTTTCCCGCAGGCCACCACTTTGGCCTTCCGCTTCCCGAAACGCGGCGAACTGCCGCCTGTCGAACTCACTTGGTATGACGGGGTCAACAATCTGCCCCCGCTGCCGAACAACCTCGGCGAGTCCGTGGTGGATGCCAACATCCCGCCGCCATCGACCGGCAAGGCCGAAAACAAATCCCGCCCGCCCGGTAAAGTCATTTACGGCGAAGGCCTCACCTTCAAGGGCGGCTCCCACGCCTCCACCCTGCAAATCGTCGGACCGAAGGGCGAGGAAATGAAGTCCAAGCTCCCAGACGTACCGAAAAGCCCGTCCAATCACTTCGCCAATTTCCTGCTCGCCTGCCAAGGCAAGGAAACCTGCCGCTCCTCCTTCGCCGTCGCCGGTCCACTCTGTCAGGCCATGGCCATCGGCATCATCGCCCAGCGAGTGAAAGCCAAGCTCACCTTCGACCCCTCCACCCAGCAGATCACCAATCACAAGCTCGCCAACGAATTACTCGCTGGCCCTCCACCCCGCAAGGATTGGGAACAATTTTACAAACTCTGAAGCCGGGCAAGCCAGCCCCCGAAGAATGACCAACGCGCACAGGCGTCCTATCCGTTAGCGGAGGGGCGCTTGTCGCGGGTCAGGCTCCGGTGGTGATCTCGCAACTCGGCAGCTTTTCCTTAAGCGCCTTGATGGCGGCGGGGGTCACCGCAGTCTGCCAGAGATAGAGCCGCTTGAGGTTAGGCATCGCGGAAAGCTTGTTCACGCCGGTATCGGTGACTTTCGTGCCATAGAGATTGATAGATTCCAAACTCGGGATCGTCAGCAAGGTGTCGATGGAGGCATCCGTCACGCCGGTTTCCGCAAGGCGGACAAGGCGGAGATTCTTGGCGGACGAAAGCTGGGAGACTGCCTGATCCGTGATTTTCGTGGCGGATAGATCGACGGTGACCAAGTGCGGCAAGACCGGTGCGAGCGTCTTGAAACCCGCGTCATCGAAATTACCGCGCATCGAGACTGCGGTGAATGTCAGCAATGCGGATTGCTGCGATTCGAAGCTCAGCGCGCCGGGAAACTGTTTGGAAATACCAACCACCGACGACTTCAACGCTTCATCCGGTCCGGCGGCATGGGCGGGCGCGGCGCTTTCCTTTACCTGCGCGGGAGCGATCGAAGCGACCTTGGCGATCGCCTCCCTGATCGATGCTGGAACGTCGAATTCCGTCAGTGATTTTTTCGGATCGGCACCGTTATCGATCCACCAAGTGATGACGGCGACTTCCGGGTCCTCGATGTCCGGCTTGCCTTCCGGCGGCATGTGCTCCTCGTCATCCGTCGGAAGATTCATGCGGATGAGAATGTTGCTTTCCGCCGAATTGCCGGCTTGCAGGCCGGGGCCTTCCTTGCCGCCCGCGACCAGAAACTCGTAGGTATCCATCCGGAACTTGCCCTTCGCCTTGCCTTCCTTGTGGCATTGGACACAGCGGCGCTCTAGAATCGGCGCGACGATGTTAGCATAAACCGACTGCTCTCCCGCCGCCCCCGCAGGAGCGACCGCAGGAGCGACCGCAGGCACCACTTTCTCAGGCTCGGCCCCCAACAGTTTTTGAATCGGCTCCGGGGCGTATTCCGTCAAATAATCTTCTCCGTGAGTGATCGAAGCGCCGTCATGACTCGCGAATCCCATCACCCCCACGCTGACAAATAACAGCAAGCGGTAGGACGCGGCGTTGCCGTTCAAGGCCATCGTCCACGCCTTGAGAATCAGGGTCACCACCGCCGCCACGGCGAAGATGAGTCCGCCCCACAGATGGCGCTCGGCCAGTTCGCTGCCGCGGAATTGCACCTCGCCATGATACAGCAGGAATCCCGCGAGAACCGCGACGATGGCGCTGGCGGCTCCGAAAAACAGCGGAAACAACGGCGTTTCTCCCGCCTCTTTTCCGCGCTTGCTGAAAATCGCTCCAAGCTCCTGAAACAGGATTAGCACGAAAACCCCGATCGGCAGATGCAGCAGGACCGGATGGAAATGACCGAGAAAGCGAACGAGATCCGGCATCTTCTCGCCATCCGGGGCACCGGCCAAGAACGGCATGGCGATCAAGCCGCCGGCAGCGAGAAGTCCGAAAAATGTGATCGCCCACGGCTTCCTGCGCCGGGATGTGGTAAGGTCATGGTTGAGCATGGAATAATTACGATGGTTCTTTTCGCATTCTTCCAGAGCAAAAAAATAAAATTGAACGGCGCTCGCCCTTTCTGTCGAACAGCGGATCAAACTCGACGTCGCCAAGGTGCTCGAAATCGTCGAATCTGAAGTCCAAGCCAATCCCAGCTGCGCTTGCGAAATCGTCAAAACGGCCATCAAAGCCAGCGATTCCGACCTCGCCTTCGTCACCGCCATTGTCGAGGCCTCCATCACCGCCGCCCCGGACTGCTGGCGGATCGCCTCCCAATGCGCGATCGCCACGATGCCGGACTCGATTACCTCCGTCCAGGCACTGCTCGCCAAGCTCGATCCGAACAGCGGCAATGAAAAGGTTTGCAGCTCGAAGGGCACCAAAAGCGTGAAGAGCGCCACGGTGGCAGTCGTCGCCGAGCACTTTTAGAATCCGCTCGACCGCCTCTATTTCCCGCTCATCTATCCGCTTCCGGTGTCGCAAGTGAATCCGGGACGCCAATAACGGCCCGGCCGGTTACTCCTCTTTCAGCCAGTCGCCGCCGGAGACGCGCTGGCTTTCATCAACAAGGCCGCGCCATTCCCAAATCCAGGCACTCAGCGTCTGGCTGTCCTGTTTCATGACCGTGGTCTCGACGCGGCGATACTCGCTGCCCTCGACCTCGCCGGCGGACACGCCCTCGAAAATATCGAGCACGGAGAGCAGCTCGGGCCCGACGGCGTAAACCTCGCCGTGAATTTCATCGCCCGCAGGGTCGAGAACCAAGCCAGGATACCAGTCGATGCGATACATCCGGCCGCTGATGGTGCCGCAGGAAACAAACTCCGCCCCGGCCATCCGAAAATGGTTCGAGCCACCACGGCGAAGCGTGCCGTAAACGAATACCTGTTGAAGAGACGTGTCCATGAATCGGGCGGTGCCTATTTGTCGCTGCGATGGCCGATCTCGTTGTCGAGAACCTGCCTGAGATCGTCCAGGCCCGTTTCACCCTCCGCGGAGATCGGGATGATATCGATCTTGGGAAAGCGCGCGCGGAAGATTTCGAGATTCTCGGCGGCACCTTCGAGGTCCATCTTGTTAGCGATGATTTTCCAAGGGAAACGGGCGAGCTCGGCGTCGTATTCCTTGATCTCGCGGCGGAGGATTTCCAGATCGGAAATCGGGTCGCGGCCCTCGCTGCCCGCCATATCGATGACGAAAAGCAGCACCCGGCAGCGGGTGATGTGGCGGAGGAACTCGTGGCCGAGGCCGCGGTTTTCGTGCGCTCCCTCGATCAGGCCGGGAATGTCCGCGACGGTGCAGCGGCGGTAGCTCGGAAACTCGACGACGCCGACGACCGGCTGGAGCGTGGTGAACGGATAGGAAGCGACCTTCGGCTTGGCGGCGGAAAGCTTGCCGAGCAGCGTCGATTTACCGGCGTTGGGGAATCCGACCAGGCCGGCATCCGCGATGCGGCGGAGTTCGAGGTAAAATACGGAGACCTCGCCCGGAGTGCCGAGCGTGTGCTCGACCGGGGTGCGGTTGGTGGCGGTCTTGAAATTCCAGTTGCCCTTGCCGGGAGCGCCGCCTTTGCAGAGGACGAATTCCTGACCGATCTCGGTGAGGTCGGCGATGGGCTCGAGATCGATACCTTCGTCACTGCGCTCGTATTCCACGGCCTCCTGCACGGTGACCGCGTTGCTGCGGAAAACGACCGTGCCGGGTGGGACCTTGCCAATCACGGTCTTGCCGCTTTTCCCGGTTTTGCGTCCGCCCGCACCGTTCTTACCGTCCTCAGCAATAAGCTTGGGGTCGTAATGATAGGCGCGGAGGTTGTCCACGGAGTTGTCCACGACAAGGACGATGTCTCCGCCGGCACCGCCGTCGCCGCCGTCCGGGCCACCGCGGGGGACGAATTTTTCGCGCTTCCATGAGACAACGCCGTTGCCGCCGTCGCCAGCCTTTCCGAAAATGCGGATGTGATCGATAAACATGGACGGACACTCGCCAGTGAAAGGGGGCGGGTCAACGGCAATGGTCAACGCAATCGTTTTTGCCGTGGTTACATCGCCTTCCGTCTCTCCTTCTCGCCAATCTATTGGAGATTATGCCTCTTTCGGCCGCACCGCTTCATTCGAATCGAAAGACGATGAAAACCGAGTCTGCCCCGCTGTCGCGTCGATCACCCGTTTCCGATGGACGGTGATGCCGTCGTAAATATCGGTGATTCCGCGCGGCTGTGAAACAGCAGCGTCTCGCATCGGATTTTGAATCGTGTGACTCTGGACGCGAAGGTTCATTCCGAGAATGGACGGGTGCTTGCGAATCAAGGGTCCGTGCTGGTTCAGCCAGTAATTGTAAAACTCCTCCATCGAGAGAGATGGAAGTCGGCAGCGTGCAGCTTATTCAGGCGGAGTCACTCGTGATCGCTGAGGTAGCGCTCGGCTTCAAGCGCCGCTGCGCAACCTTGGCCGGCAGCCGTGATGGCCTGGCGATAGTAATGATCCGCCACATCGCCGGCGGCGAACAGTCCGGGAGTTTTGGTCGAGGTCCGGCCGGGGTTTTGGAGAATGTAGCCGTTCTCATCCTTGTCCACGAGGTCGCCGAGGAAAGCGCTGTTCGGCACATGGCCGATCGCCACGAACACGCAGGCGACTTCGAGTTCCTTTTCCTCGCCATTGATCAGATTCTTGAGCATCACGGCGCGCATCTCGCCTTTTTCGTCGGTGAGATACTCGCTGACGGTCGAGTTCCAGACCGGCTCGATTTTCGGATTCGCCAAGGCCCGGTCGGCCATGATTTTCGAAGCGCGCAGCTCGTCGCGGCGATGGATAAGGTAAACCTTGCTGGCGAAACGAGTCAGGAAACCGGCCTCCTCGCAGGCGCTGTCGCCCCCGCCGATCACGCAGACCGGGACGTCCCGGTAGAAAGCACCGTCGCATGTCGCGCAGGAAGTCAGTCCGTGGCCGATGAGTTTTTGCTCGCCGGAAATCCCCAAATGGCGGGGTGCGGCTCCCGTCGCCACGATGACGGTTTTCGCCTCGAAAGTCTCCGAACCCGCATTCAGCAGGAACGTGCCATCCGCGCGGTGCTCGACCGACTCGACGCTCGCCCACGCAATCCGGGCACCGAATTTCTCGGCCTGCGTCTGCATTTTCATCATCAGATCCGGCCCCATGATTCCTTCAGGATGTCCCGGGAAATTCTCAACCTCGGTCGTCGTGGTAAGCTGGCCGCCGGGCTGGGTGCCGGACAAAAGAAGCGGCGTGAGATTGGCGCGGGCGGTGTAAATGGCCGCAGTGTATCCCGCGCAGCCGGTGCCGATGATGATGACGTTTTCCATAAATTTGTGAGCGTTCGGAGCGGCGGAGTATTTCGGCGGATCTGCGAGTGAGTCAATCTCCGGCCACGGCAATTTCGGTGAATGATGACAAACGCGTTGCACGGCCGCCCGATCGGAGGAGAATCACGTCATCCATGAATCCTGATTTCATCCGCGAAGCCCTCCGCCAAGTCCGCTACCCCGGTTTTTCCCGGGATATCATCTCCTTCGGCCTCGTCAAGGACGTCAAGTGCGACCCCGGCCTCGTCACCGTCCACATCGAAATCGCCACCCGCGATGAGAAGGTCCCTCAGCAAATTTTCCAGGACTGCCATGCGATCCTCGATCCCCTGCCTGATATCGGCACGGTGAAAATCGAGATCGACGTCAAGGACGCGCCCGCAGCCGCCGGGGGACTTGGCGGGACGGTCGGCAAATCCTCGATCCCCGGAGTCAAGCGCATCATCGCGGCCGCCTCCGGAAAAGGCGGTGTCGGCAAATCCACCATCGCCGCCAACCTCGCCGTCGCCCTCGCCGCCACCGGCGCGAAAGTCGGCCTTTGCGACTGCGATCTCTACGGCCCATCCGTCGCCCAGATGTTCGGCGTCAACGAGCGCCCGATGGCCAACGAGCACGACGAAATCATTCCGCTCGAAGCCCACGGACTCAAACTCATGTCGATGGGATTCCTGTTGGAAGACCGCTCGCCGGTGATCGTCCGCGGACCGATGGCGACGCGTTATACCCAGCAATTTCTCCGCCAAGTCGCATGGGAGGATCTCGATTACCTCGTGCTCGACCTGCCGCCCGGCACCGGGGACATCCAGCTCACCATCGTCCAAACCGTGACGGTGGATGGCGTCATCATCGTCACCACGCCGCAGGAAGTCGCGCTGATCGACGCCCGCAAGGCGGTTTCCATGTTCGCAAAGGTGAACGTGCCGATCACCGGCCTCGTCGAAAACATGGCGTGGTTTGAGTGCGATGCCGGGAAGAAATACTACATTTTCGGTCAGGAAGGCGGCGTCCGCGAGGCGGAGCACCTCAATGTCCCGCTTCTCGGACAAATCCCGATCAACGTCGAGACCCGCGAGCGCGGCGACTCGGGAGCACCGATCGCCCTGCTTCCACCCGCCAGTAACAACGTTTCCGCAGCGTTTCACGAAATCGCGGCCAAGGTCAGGTCGAAGCTGCCTGTCAGCTGATCTGCCGCTGAAGCTTCAAACCAACCACCCTGCCAACCATGAACGACGAAACTCCGAAGTCCCCCGTCGTCCAAAAGGCCGACAAAGATCTAGCCGCCCATAGAGGCATCATCCAAGCATCGACCGATCCGGAACATGCGTTTGTCAATGTGGATTTCGATCCGGCGCTTCTGAGTGAAAACGAGGTGCGTTCACTGCTCAAGGAACACATCGCCCACGTCGAATCCGCGATCCGCAAACACACCTTCCGCCTGGAAGGAAACGCCTGCGAGGCCTGCGCCCAGAAGCTGGAGAAAAGAGTGAGCCGTATTCCCGGAGTTAGACGCGCCAACGCGACCTACCTCGGCAGGGTTCTATCCGTCACCTTCGACTCCGACATCGAACCGGAGGAACGAATGGCCGGCGATCTGAAAAAAACCGGTGCAGACATCAAGCCGCTAGAGCCCCGGCGGGCTGACGAGCGCTCGCTGATGCAAAAAATCCGCGCCGGCGACCTCAACGAGGAAATCTCCTGCGGCCTTGGCCTGCTTTTTCTAATCGCTGGATTGATCGTCGAAAAATCCTTGGGGATCGGCACCGCCACCCATTCGCTCTACTTCGCGGCCTACATTTTCGCCGGACAAAAAGGCGTCCGCTCCGCCATCGCCTCGCTTCGCGAAGGCGTGCTCGACGTGGACGTGCTGATGGTCCTCGCCGCCCTCGGCGCGGCCGTGATCGGTGCTCCGTTCGAGGGAGCGCTTCTGCTTTTCCTCTTCAGCTTTTCTAACGTTCTCCAGCGCCACGCCTTGGAACGGACACAAAAAGCCATCGAGTCCCTGCTCACCCTCCGCCCAAGCGAAGCCTCGGTCAAACGCGACGGTCGTACGGTCAAGGTCGCGGTCGAGGATCTGGAGCTCGGGGAAATCGTCATCGTCCGCCCCGGCGAGCAAATCCCCGTCGACGGCGTCATTTCCGAAGGCAGCACCAATGTGGACGAATCCTCGCTCACCGGCGAATCCATGCCCGTTTCCAAATCCCTCGGCAGCACGCTCTTCGCCGGCACGATCAACCAGAGCGGCGGCGTCGAACTCAAGGTCACCAAACGCTCGGAAGACTCGGCCCTCGCGCGGATGGTCAAGCTCGTCGCCGAGGCCCAGGCGGAGAAATCCGGCACCCAGCGCTTCCTCGAAAAAGCCGAGCAATACTACGCCATGGGAGTCATCGGATTCACCATCCTGGTATTTCTCGTTCCCTTCCTTTTCCAAGCGGAGTCCTTCGGCACGGCGTTCTATCGAGCCATGACCATCATGGTCGTCGCCTCGCCCTGCGCGCTGGTGATCAGCACGCCCGCCACCGTTCTATCAGCCATCGGCGGCGCCGCCCGCCGCGGGATTCTCATCAAAGGCGGATCCCATCTGGAAAGAGCCGCCAAAATCGACATCGTCGCCATCGACAAGACCGGGACACTCACCGTTGGCAAGCCGTCACTCACGGAAATCGTCACCGCCGACGGCATC
Source organism: Akkermansiaceae bacterium (assembly GCA_947462535.1). Classification (GTDB taxonomy): domain Bacteria; phylum Verrucomicrobiota; class Verrucomicrobiia; order Verrucomicrobiales; family Akkermansiaceae; genus Luteolibacter. The sequence goes on from CANHPN010000036.1 coordinate 15,190, forward strand.
CATGAGATCGGAAATCCCCTGCCCGCCCACGTCGCTTCGATCCTCCGCGCGGCCGCCGCCTTGGAGGCGAAGTCAGAGCATCCCCTCGCCCACGCGATTGTCAAAAGCGCCGGCGATCTCGGCATCCCGCTGCCGGAAGCCTCCGACTTCCAATCCACCGCCGGCAAAGGCGCGGAAGCCACCGTCGCAAAAGCCCGCTACCTCGTCGGCAGCGAACGACTACTGCTAGAAATCAACGCCAACGGCACCGCCTCCCTGTTGGAAAAATCCCGGCCTCTCCAGGCAAAAGGGAAGACCTGCGTCTGGCTCGGACTCCGCGAGGGCGACACCGTCACCGCGCAAGCCGTGCTCGTCATGGCCGACACCATCCGCCCCGCCGCCCGCCAACTGGCCGATGACCTGCACCGCCTCGGCGTGAAAAAGGTCGTCATGCTCACCGGCGACCAGCGGCTCGTCGCGGAAGCCATCGCGCTTGAAGCAAAAGTGGACGAAGTCTTCGCCGAGCTTCTTCCCGAGGACAAACTCAAGGTGATCCGCGAACTGAAGTTAGAGGGCACCGTCATGATGATCGGCGACGGAGTGAACGACGCGCCCGCCCTCGCGATGTCCGACATCGGCGTGGCCATGGGCGCGGCCGGCACCGACGTCGCGATGGAAACCGCCGACGTCGTCCTGATGGGCGACCGATTGGAAAACATCGCCATCCTGGTGGCTCACGCCCGCCGCGCGAAAAGGGTTCTCACCCAGAATCTCGCCTTCGCCAGCGCTGTCATTGCCATCCTGATCATCTCGGCGCTCGGCTTTTCTCTCGCCCTACCGTTAGGTGTCGTCGGCCACGAAGGCAGCACGGTGCTTGTGTGCCTCAACGGGCTGAGGCTGCTGATCGTCCATCAAGCTGGGAAGTTGCCGTTTGCGTAAAGTGTTCCGGCTATCTCGGAATGCGGACTCCGGGCTGAGACAGCCAGGACACATTTCCTCCGCTCACACCGCCTTCTTCGCCTTGTTCACCAACAGGCTTTTTCCGGTCATCTGCTCGGGCTTGGGCACGCCGAGCATTTCCAACAGAGTCGGAGCGACGTCCGCCAGGATACCGTCGCTCACAGTGTATTGGTCCGCGTCGGCGGCGACGTAGAAAACGTGCACCAGGTTCGTGGTGTGCGCGGTGTTCGGCGAGCCATCGGGGTTGCGCATGTATTCACAGTTCCCGTGGTCTGCGGTGATGAGGAGTTTTCCGCCGAGACGGAGTGTTTCCTCGGCCACGGCCCTCACGTCGGCATCGATAACCTCACACGCCTTGATCGCGGCTTCCACGACGCCGGTGTGGCCGACCATGTCGGGGTTAGCGAAATTGAGGATGACCATGTCGTAGTCCTTGAGCTTTGCGACGACGGTGTCCGTCACTTGCTGGGCGCTCATCTCCGGCTTGAAATCATAGGTCGGCACGTCCTTGGGCGACGGAATGATCACGCGGTCTTCGCCGTCATAAGGAGCTTCCTCGCCACCGTTGAAGAAGTAGGTGACGTGCGGGTATTTCTCAGTCTCAGCGATCCGCATCTGGCTTCTGCCAGCAGCGGCAACCACCTTGCCCAACACGTTATCGAGCGTCTGCGGCGGGAAAATTTCCGGGCAGCCGTATTTCTCATCGTATTGGGTCAGCGTGACGAAGTGCACCTTCGGAGTGACCTCGCGATCGAAGCCGGCGAAATCCGGATAGAGAAATGCTTCCGATAGCTCGCGCGCGCGGTCGGAGCGGAAGTTGAAGAACAGGACCACGTCGCCATCCCTGACACGCTGTGTGTCCGCTTCGGCGAAAATCATCGGCGGCATGAACTCGTCGGTCTTGTCCATCCGGTAGCAGTCAGCCACGGCCTCGCTCGCGAGGACATCGCGCTTCTCGCCTTTTCCGAGAACAATTGCGTCCCAAGCGAGCTTCACGCGGTCCCAACGCTTGTCGCGGTCCATGGCGAAGTAGCGGCCGACCACCGTGGCCACGCGGGCACCGCTCTTCGCGGCCTCGTCCTCCACCTTCGCCAGATAACCTTCACCACCCGTCGGAGAAGTGTCGCGGCCATCGGTGATCGCATGGATGAAAATGTCATTCACTCCCGCCTGTTTCGCCAGCCTCACCATCGCGATGAGCTGGTCCTGGTGGCTGTGCACGCCGCCGTCGGATACAAGGCCGATGAAATGCAACCGTCCGCTTTTGGCTTTTTTAAGCGTCTCCTCAAAAACCGGATTGGTCGCGAGAGTCCCCTCTTCGATCGCCTTGTTGATACGAGTGAGATCCTGGTAAACAATCCGGCCGGCCCCGAGATTGAGATGGCCCACCTCCGAATTTCCCATTTGACCGAGAGGTAGCCCCACGTCGAGACCGGAGGCGCTGAGAAAACCCTTCGGATAGGCTTTGAACATCGCTTCGTGAAACGGGGTCTTCGCCAACAAGGTCGCGTTGCCGTCTTTGATTGCGGTTTCTTTCCCCCCGGGATTCACACCCCAGCCGTCGCGAATAATGAGCACTACAGGTTTCTTGTCCATGTCGGAGAGGCACTTAGCTCTCCTCGCTCACTCCCGCAAGTCCCGAAAGGCCTTTACCGGGCACGAATCTTTAATTGATTCAAAAAATCGCTTGAAATATACAACTATTTGATGCAGCATTTTTGGCATGAGAACAACCGTAACAATTGATGACGATTTGCTCGCAGCCGCTGCTGAATTCAGTGGTATTGATGAAAAGTCCAAGCTCCTCAACTTCGTCCTCGACGCTTACGTCAAAAGGATGGCCGCGCGCAGACTCGCCGCCTTGGGCGGGACGATGCCAGACTTCGATATCGCTCCCCGGGATTCCCGCGTGAGCTATTATTCGGATTCGACAATTCCAACCTCCAAAGTCGCCGAGGAACCATCATGAAGCCCATCCTCGTTGATTCCTGCGTCTGGGTCCGTCATTTCCGCCAGCGCAATCCCTTGCTTGAGGCCATGTTGGAGGACGGCGAAGTCTGGTGCCATCCGATCATCGTAGGTGAGCTGTCCATGGGAACCTTGAAGGACCGCCGCCAAACCGTGACCGACCTCGCGAAGTTGAGTCGTCCACCGATCGCCAGCTTTACCGAAACCCGTCAAATGGTCGAGTCGCGACGGCTCTGGGGCCGGGGAATCCAGTGGAACGACGCGAATATCCTCGCGTCGTCGGTCCTCGGCGGGATTCCGCTGTGGACGTTTGATTTGCGCCTCAAGGCGATCTCCGAGGAAATGGGCGTGAGCTTCACAGGCGCTTGAATCGCGGATTCCACCTTGCACCGTGCATTCATAGCGACGATTGGTGAAACGGTTTGATCCCCCACCCCGGTGTGTTTAGAAAAAGCCATACGCCATGTCCGACAAACCATTTTTCTACCAAGACGCTTTCCCGCTCGGTCCCGACACCACCGAATACGAACTCCTCAGCTCGGACCACGTCTCCGTTTCCGAGTTCGAGGGCAAGCCGGTCCTGAAAATCGCCCCGGAAGCGCTGGCCCTGCTGGCAGCGGAAGCGATCAAGGGCATCAATTTCACGCTCCGTGCCTCCCATCTCGCGCAAGTCGCAGCGATCCTCGATGACCCGGAAGCCTCGGAAAACGACCGAATGGTCGCCCTGATGTTGCTTAAAAACGCGGAAATCGCCTCGCACGGCATCCTCCCGTTCTGCCAGGACACCGGCACCGCCACCATCGTCGGGAAAAAAGGCCAACAAGTCTGGACCGGCTGCGACGACGCTGAATTCCTCTCCAAAGGCATCTACCAGACCTACACCAAGGAAAATCTCCGCTACTCGCAGACCGCCCCGCTCACGATGTATGACGAGGTCAACACCAAGACCAACCTGCCCGCCCAGATCGACCTCTACGCCACCGAGGGCGATGCCTATAAATTCCTCTTCGTCAGCAAAGGCGGCGGCTCGGCCAATAAAACCTTCCTCTATCAGGAAACCAAGGCCCTCCTCAACCCGAAGCGATTGAAGGAGTTTTGCCTCGAAAAAATGGCGTCGCTCGGCACCGCCGCGTGCCCGCCCTATCACCTCGCCTTCGTCATCGGCGGCACGTCGGCGGAGACCTGCCTCAAGACGGTGAAGATGGCATCCACCCGCTACTACGACGACCTCCCGACCTCCGGTAACGAGCACGGCCAGGCATTCCGCGACATCGATCTGGAAAACGAGCTGCTCGCCGTGGCCCGCGAAGTCGGGATCGGCGCTCAGTTCGGCGGGAAATATTTCGCGCTCGACGTCCGTGTCATCCGCCTGCCGCGTCACGGTGCATCGTGCCCGGTCGGCATCGGCGTTTCCTGCTCGGCGGACCGCCAAGCCAAGGCGAAGATCACCAAAGACGGCATTTTCCTCGAAAAACTGGAGAAGAACCCCGGCCGTTTCATCCCCGAAAGATTCCGCGACTGGAAATTCAAGGGCGTGCCGATCGACCTCGATCTCGGCATGGAGGAAACGCTCAAAACTCTCGCGAAATACCCCGTCACCACCGCACTCGCGCTCAGCGGCACCATCATCGTCGCCCGCGACATCGCCCACGCCAAGCTCAAGGAGATCCTCGACGACACCGGCGAACTGCCGGAATATTTCAGGAAATATCCGGTTTACTACGCCGGTCCGGCGAAAACTCCGGCAGGCATGCCGTCCGGCTCCTTCGGCCCGACTACCGCCGGGCGGATGGACGGCTACGTCGATCTTTTCCAAGCCAACGGCGGCTCGATGGTGATGCTGGCCAAGGGCAACCGCTCGAAACAAGTCACCGACGCCTGCCAAGCACACGGCGGTTTCTACCTCGGTTCGGCAGGCGGACCCGCCGCTTTGCTTGCGCAGGAGCACATTCGCTCGCAGGAAGTCGTCGCATTTCCCGAACTCGGCATGGAAGCGATCTGGAAAATCACCGTGGAAAACTTCCCGGCGTTCATCCTCGTCGACAACAAGGGCAACGACTTTTTCACCTCTCTGAACACCTGCCCGGTCTGCCACTGATTCCACAGCCGAAAGAATCTTCCGCGACTTCGAGTAATACACTTTGCAAGCACCTCGAAGGGACCTTAGCGTCCCCTCCAACAACACCACTACCACCATGGGACCTATTGGAATGCCAGAAATGATCATAATTTTCATTGTGATCCTATTGCTCTTCGGAGCCAAGAAGCTGCCCGAACTCGCTCGCGGGATCGGCAAAAGCATGGGCGAATTCAAAAAAGCGCGTGAAGACTTTGAACATGAAATCACCCGCTCCGAGACCGAAACCCGCGTGAAGGAAGTTCCCGGCAAAGAGCCCCGCGAGTCCTGATTAACATGCGATTTCGCCCCCTTATCGCTTCATTCGGAAATCACGCCCCAAGGGCTCTTGGGACTGTTTTCGTGATGGCGGCAATGTTGGCGGCTTCCTCCTGCGATCGGACAAGCAGCACGCCGGATTGGACCGCGCCTGGAGCGCAAGCTGAAGCGCCGGAGCCCGCAGAAGCGGTTTCGCTTGAAGTCGAGACTGACATCGAGACTCCCTACGCCTCGGTAGCTGTCACGATTTCCTCCGAAACCGTCTCCCCAAGCGGACTTCGTTTCATCACCTACAATGTTGAAAACTGGCTGACGATGGATCGCCACGTCGATCGCAAGGCCCTCAAGAGCGCTCCGAAGCCGGAGAGCGAAAAGCAGGCAGTCGTCGCAATTCTCTCTCGCCACGCGCCGGATGTCATCGGTCTCTGTGAAATCGGCGAAGCCTCGGATCTCGCGGAAATTCAGGAAGACCTCAAGGCCGTCGGCTTGAATCTCCCGCACTCGCATTACACCGGCGGATCCGATCCCACCCGCCACCTCGGACTGCTTTCCCGCTTCCCTATCACCTCCACCGCCAAGCCCGCTGAAACCGAATACCGACTCGCCGGCCGAACCTTCGCGATCAATCGCGGCATTCTCGATGCCAGCATCACGGCGCGCGGCAAATCCTACCGTTTCCTCGGCGTGCATCTCAAATCCAAGCGCGATGTCGAGCAAGGCGATCAGGATGCCATCCGCCTGAACGAGGCCCGCCTGCTGCGCAAACATGTGAATTCCATTCTCTCCAGTGCCGCCGACGCCCGTATCGTCGTTTACGGCGACGTCAACGACACGTGGGCCACTCCCGCAGTCAAGACGATCACCGGGAACTACAACGATCCCACCTACCTAACCGCCATCAAGGCGAAGGACTCGCGCGGCGAAACCTGGACCTATCACTGGGCGCTGCACGACATCTATTCCCGCATTGATTTCATCATGGTCAGCCGCGGCATCCACAGGGATGTGAATTTCCCGGCCGCAAAAATCATCGACGACGCGGATTGGGACGAAGCCTCGGATCACCGGGCGGTGCTGGCTGTCTTCCAGTGACGGTGGCAGCCCGAACTTGCTTGATCCCAGGCCAGATGCGGAGACACTCCGGCAACTCAATCATCCCATGGACCCGATTATCCTCAAAACACTGCATCTCGCCGGCGTCATCGCACTCTTCACCTCGCTCGGGGCAACCCTGCTAGGCGGCTCTGGTAAAAAGGGTGCCTCCATGCTTCACGGCATCTCGCTCGTCCTTATTCTACTCGTCGGCTTCGCTATGCTCAAGAAGCCACCTATGGGTCAATCCTGGTGGATGATCAAACTCGGCCTGTGGCTCTTCCTCGGCGTCGCCCCCATTCTCGCCAAGCGCAAGGTCCTGCCGGGCTCCATCGTCCTGGTCCTGTCCATCGCCGCCGCGGTCACCGCCGCGTGGCTCGGCCTGGCCAAGCCGTTCTGAGTTAGATTTTCTCCACCTCCACCTGGACTTCCATCCGGCAGTGGCCGGTGCCGTTGTAGCTGCCGCGCACCGGAGCCACGTCCTCGTAGTCGCGGCCCACGGAAATCTTCACGTAACGCTCGTCGGCAAGCGTGTTGTTAGTCGGGTCGAATCCGATCCAGCCGGCTGCTGGCAGATAGACCTCGGCCCAGGCGTGCGAAGCCTGCGCGCCGACCAGCGTGTCGCGCGGCCCGTTGTATAAATAGCCGGAAGCATAGCGGGCCGGGATGCCGACAGCCCGGCACAAGCCCAGCATCACATGCGTGAAATCCTGGCAAACGCCGCGCCTCATCTGGAAGGCCTCTTCCAAATGGGTGTTCACGTTCGTCACACCGGATTCGTAACGAAACTCCCGGTAAATCCACTCCATCAGCGCTTTCGCCTGATCGAAAACCGCCGTGAACGGAGCCGTCACATCCACCGCCTGCCTCCAGACTTCGGGATGGCGAGAGACCCAGCGGCTTTCCTGCAAATACGGCCAGATCTGCTCGCGGATCGACGAGTCGCCATAACCCTCCAAAGTCGCAGCGCGGCTCGCCGCGGAGATATTCAACGGCAGGTTGTGCACCTTGATTCGGCTCTCGATCTCCAGCTTCGAATGCGCCCCCGGCAGCTCGAAGTGGTGCGTGATGTTTTGAAAAAGATCCGTGAAACGCCGCACGCGCGTCGCCGGAATCACACGGATCAACGCGCCTATCGTCTTCTGATAGGGAAACGTCCTCGGCTCAAGATGCAGCGTGTTGACGCTGTGGGTCACCGGCATCCCGTAGTGAAACACTGTCCGGTGTAACACCGCGAGCTTCATGCCTGACGCGGGCGGAACCGGTTCATTGGAATTACTCACTGCTGCTGTTGCTGTTGTTCCATCTGCCAAGCGGCGACATCGGATAGACTGGAAGACCTCGGCCCGGGACTGCTCTGGATGCGTTCCGGCATCAGCACGTAGGTTTCAAAAATCTCGGCCCCGATCCGGTTGAACCGCCCCTGCAGCGCATCCAGATAATCGTGCAGTCCGGTCGCAAAAACATCCTCAGTCGATCCGAAATTCAAATCCCCCAGCACCCGTCCGGCCTCGCGCTCGGCTTCGTTGGAAAACGACCCGCGCGGCGTGCCTGAAATCAGATGAAGACCCGCGTCAACCTTCTCGATGCAATACCGCACCGAGCGCGGGAAATCCTTCGAGAAAATCAGGAAATCCGCGATGCCGCGCGCGCTGATCTCGTGCTGCGCCGCACGGAACGCGCCCATCGCCCCGCACGAACGGAGGATCGCCGTCCAATGGAGAACCCCCGGCGAAATCGCCTCCAAGCCATCCGCTCCCGGTGGCAAATAACTGGAAACATCCAGGAAGCGCGTGGTCTTGTCCGCCCGTTCCAAGTGCCGGCCGAGATCCATGAACTCCCACGCCTCGTTGCGGGAAATCGTGGACGCCGCGATCCCGAGAAAGGTCATCACCGACCTCCGGACGGCTTCATAATACTTCGGCGGATCGGAGTCGATCAAGCGGTGCGCCTCATCCGAGCGGGTGAAAAGATACAAGGCGTTGAGCTCCTCCCACAGCTCGTCGGACAACTGGTCGCGCACCGTCCGCGCGTTTTCCCGGGCGAGGGCGATGCAGGAGGTGATGCTGTTATGATTCCGCGGATCATCGGTCAGGAAACGGATCACCTCGTCGCTGCCAGTCTCATCGTAAAGCTTGCTGAAAGCCTCCTCGTCGCCGGTGCTCAGGATGATCGGCTGCCAGAAACCGCGCAAGCGCTCGCTGTCGAGCCTTTCAAAATCCAACAAAAGCTGCTGGTTGACGTCGATCAAGCGGGCGAGGTTGTCGGCCCGCTCCACATAGCGGACCATCCAGTATAAAGTGTTGGCGACTCGGGAGAGCATAAGAATTTAATGGCGCAGCACCCAGGTATCCTTGCTGCCGCCGCCTTGGGAAGAGTTTACGATCAGAGAATCCTTCGTCAGCGCCACGCGGGTGAGCCCGCCGGGCACGATTTTCACGTCCTTGCCGTAAATGATGTACGGCCGCAGGTCGATGTGCCGGCCTTCCATCGCGCCGTCGCACCACGTCGGCGAGGTGGAAAGCGAGATGACAGGCTGGGCGATGTAGTTGCGGGGATCGGCGATGATGCGGTCGCGGAAGTCGGCGATCTCGTCCTTCGTCGCGGTCGGGCCCATCAACATGCCGTAGCCGCCGGACTCGTTGGCAGCCTTCACCACCAGCTCGGGCAGATGGGCGAGAATGTATTTCATGTCCGCCTCCTCCGAGGCCAGATAAGTCGGAACGTTCGGCAGAATCGGCTCCTGGCCGAGGTAATACTCGATCATTTTCGGCACGAAATAGTAGATCACCTTGTCATCCGCCACGCCGGTTCCCACCGCGTTCGCCAGCGACACATTGCCCGCGCGATAGGCGTTCATCAGGCCGGGAACGCCGAGCACCGAGTCTTTCCGGAACACCACGGGATCGATGAAATCGTCGTCGATCCGCCGATAGATCACGTCCACCCGCAGAAGCCCACGGGTCGTCCGCATGTAAACGAACTTGTCCACCACCACCAGGTCCTTGCCCTCGACAATGTCGATGCCCATCTCCCGCGCCAGGTAGCAGTGCTCGAAATAGGCACTGTTGTGGCAGCCCGGCGTGAGCAACACACACACCGGATCTCCGTCACGGCGCGGCGAGATGTGATGGAGCATGTTGAGCAGATCCCGCGGATAGGAATCCACCGGACGCACGCCCAGCGTCTCGAAAATTCCGGGAAACGCCCGCTTCAGCGCGTTGCGGTTTTCCAACAAATACGACGCGCCCGACGGGCAGCGGCCGTTGTCCTCAAGCACGTAATAAACCCCGTCCGCACCACGGATCAGATCGCTGCCGCAAATGTGAATGTAAGTGTCCGCCGCCACATCCACCCCACGGAACTCGGGCCGGTAGTGCTTCGCCTGCTCGATGTAAAACCGCGGGATCACCTCGTCCTTGAGGATCTGCTGGTCGTGATAGATATCGTGCAGGAACAAGTTCAGCGCCACGATCCGCTGAGTCAGCCCTGCCTCCAGATGCTCCCACTCGCTCGCCGGCATCACGCGGGGAATCGGATCGAACGGGAAAATCCGCTCGGTCCCGCGATCATCGTGATAGACGTTGAAAGTGATGCCCTGCCTCAGGAAATAGAGCTCGGAGTTCGCCTTGCGGGCGAGGAAATCGCGCTCATCGATCTTGCCGAACTTCTGGAGAAGCGGCGCGCAGTGACTTCGCACGGCACCGTCGTCGGCAAACATCTCGTCGTAAAACTTGCCGGGATTGTAGCCCTTAAACATTTCCATGGGTTCTATGGCTACCATTCAGCAGGCGGCGGGCCAACTTTTTAAACTCATTTTGTCGGCGCTGGTTCAAAACTGGATTTTTCGCCGGAGCAAAACTAGACAGATTTCAACGTGAAATGGCCGAGAATCGGGGGCCAGGTTAACTTTGGTGAATGATCGAGAACCCAGAGCTTTGCGAAACGGGTGGAAAAGCACGGTGACCACCTTGCGGGAAGTGGGTGCGATCTCATAACTCTGGCCGTCGAATTCGATGTAGGGGCCGGTGTGAACCTTGCGTGTTGCTCGCAGGGAGAAGTGAAGATCTAGCAGGTTTGACGCAGGTGCGGGACTCAGGCGAGCCGTGCGTTTGAGCAACTGCTCGTCCCAGACTTCGGACGGGATCCTGCCGGTGGTGCGCTGGATTTTACTGCTTTGGCGTGGGATTTCCATCTGAAGGATTGAATCGGCTGATTTCCAGTCGCTGACTTTGGCGTGGGCCATCAGGGTGACTAGGCGGTTTTGGAAGGTTTGAAAGGCGCGCTCGATTTTGCCTTTGGCTTGGGGCGTTGGAGCCACGAGGTGCGCGACGTGCAGCGCCCGCAAGGCACGCTGGAACTCGCTGCGCGGATCGGCGTGATGATTGCTGGAACTTGGTCCGAAGAGGCTCAGGGCGTCGGTATAGATCACCTCCGGCCCGAACTAAACGGTTCGAAGAAAACCATATGCCTATTTTATTAAGCTAAATGGTATAAATCGACACCGTGTGAGCCGACATGATCGACGGACGCTTGTTCATCTCCGCTCCGGGACGCGTGGAGAAGCCGACGGACGTGGCCCCGAGGAAGGCCAGAAAGCAGCCGCCGACAATGATTCAGCTGCGATGCGGCTGGATATTTATTTCAATGATTACGTCCTCAAACTACGCGGGAACCAGTGAGGCGCGGGCGACGATTTCCTCCATCGCGGCCATGTTTGCCTCGAGCGAGCGGACGAAGGCGAACTGGTTGCGGCAGCGGTCGAGGTTGTGGCCGGGGCGCTTGATCTTGAAATAGGTGTCGCCGTCGAGGTGGTCCGTTAGAAATCGGATGCCGCATTCCAGGGTGATCAGCTTGCCGGAAAACGCGAGGTTGGCGAGTTCCGCTTCGTTCAGGAAGGTCGCGGTGGATAGATAGCCGCGCACCAGCGCGTCGAAGCGGTTGAGGTTGACTCCGACTTGGGCTACATCGGGATTGTCCTCCCGCGTGGTGGGGGCCGCGGTGCGGACCATGTCGCCGAAGTCGTAGAGGGCGGAGCCGGGCATCGTCGTGTCGAGGTCGATGACGCAGATACCTTCCGCCGTCGTCTCGTCGAGCAGGACGTTGTTGAGCTTGGTGTCGTTGTGGGTGACGCGCTCGGGGATGACGCCGGAGGCGATCAGGTCGGTGATGCGTGAGCAATCCGCAGCGCGGGCGCGGGCGAAGGCGATCTCGGCCAGAACGGTCGAGGCGCGGCCTGCGAGATCATTTCGAATCGCGGCTTCCAGAGCTTCAAGACGTTTCGAGGTGTGATGGAAATTCGGGATGGTTTCGTGAAGTCGTCCGCCCTTGATATTTGCAGTTAGATTCTGGAACTCGCCGAATGCCTTGGCCGCCTGGAAGGCTTGCTCGTTGCACTCGATCTCATCGTAGCCCCGCGCGCCTTCGATGAACAGATAGGTCCGCCAGAAGTTGCCCTCGGAGTCGATGGCATAGGGCTTGCCATCCAGCGCGGGAATGCAGGTGAGCGAACGGCGGTGGGCCTCGGGATCTCCCTTGGCAAGCAGGGTGTCTAGCACGTGACGGGTCACGCGGGCGACGTTTTCCATCACCTGCACAGGATTCCTGAAGACGTGGTGGTTGATCCGTTGGTGGATATAGCGGACCCGACAACCCGCCTGATCATACAAGGCGCAGTAAGTGTCGTTGATGTGTCCGGAGCCATAAACCTGCGCATCGATAAAATCGGCACGCATCTGGAACAACAGTGAAATCGCGCGGAGATTGTGCATCATGAGAGGGTCGCTGGGTATTCTCCAGTTTCGATCAGCTTGCGGATCGAGGCGACGACGTGCTGCTTGTCATCCGGATAGGTCACACCGAACCAGTGGCTGGTCGTGTCGAGCACCGCGCAATCCGCTAGGCCCGAACGAATCAATGCATCGACGACGGTGGGGATGTAGTTCTCGGATTTTTCGACGTTGCCGAAATTTTTCAAGAAGGCGGTGAACTCCCTCTCCAGATGATCGATGAAGCACTGGGTGAAAGCCCAGAAATTCATGGAGACCGGCGATTCTTCGCAGACTGTTTTGCGGATGCCGTCGAGCGCGTTGCCGCGGACCACACCGTCGGCGTCGCGCTCGATTTTCACATACTCCTCGACGCTGGTGAGCAGGCCTTCCGCGTCGCGGGTGCAGATGCCGCGATTCACGTCGCCGTGGTCGGAAAGCGTGTTGATGAGCGGATAGCCGATCATCGCGTAGTGGGCGATGGCGTGTTCGTCATGCGGCGCGTTGAGGAATTCCGCAGCGCGGAGGTAGGCGTCACAGCCGTAGAAATCGTCGGCATTGATCACGGCGAAGGAGCCCTTGACGAGATGGCGCGCGGCGCGAATGGCGTGGGCGGTGCCCCACGGTTTCACCCGACCTTCCGGAACGGTGAATCCTGCGGGAAGGTCGTCGAGTTTTTGAAATGCATAATCCACCTCGATGACATCAGCGAAGCGGGAGCCGACGCCTTGCCGGAACGCCTCGGCGAAATCCTCGCGGATGATGAAGACCACCCGCCCGAAGCCGGCGCGGATAGCGTCATAGACCGAGTAGTCGAGGACGGTTTCACCATTCGGGCCCATCGGGTCCATTTGCTTGAGGCCGCCGTAGCGGCTGCCCATGCCGGCGGCGAGGACAAGAAGTGTCGGTTTCATGAGTTTTGTAAAGGGCCAGGCGGTTCGAACTGTCCGCAGCGCGGCCTTGGAATGCCAAGTGGCGGGCCGGGTTGCAACCTCTGAAATTCGCCAAGGGTCGGGATACGGCGCAGGTTGGTCGGGGCGGCGGGATTCGAACCCACGGCCTCCTCGTCCCGAACGAGGCGCGCTACCAGGCTGCGCCACGCCCCGACTGGTCGGCGTATCCCGCCGAAATATGGGCGACGGGTATGAATTTTTGCAGTATTTCCGCTCGGATCAAGCGGATTTTACGGCGCGGCCAGGGCACCTACATTTGGCGGAGGCCAATGATGGCTTCGAGGTAGGAGGGATCCAGCGCGGCGTAGATCCGTTTCCCCCGGATGGATTCCTTGGGCTTGGCGGTTTCGGTTTTGAGAAGATTGAGGGCGATCCGGCGCAGGGTGGATAGATTCTGGGCCGCGTCACCGCAACGGGCGCGGGATTCGTCCTCGCGGAAGACAACGTCGAGTACCCAATGGCAGGAGTTCTCGATGCCCCAGTGGGCGCGGC
>CANHPN010000037.1 GCA_947462535.1 Akkermansiaceae bacterium
CGACGATGGCACCGGTGCTGGGGCCGAGCCGGACCTCCTCGTCGAGTTCACGCAACCGGTTGAGGGCGGACGGCAGGTCGAACGCCAAGTCGTTGAGCGCAGCCAAGCACAATTTCAGGGCCAGCTCGATCGCCAGGCGGCCGACGGCTTCCTCGGTGTATTCGACAATCACCTGATAGACCCCGGGATCGGGGGTGGCGACCGAGCGGCTGAACGCGACCGGACAACCGACCTGGGCTTGCAGACCGAGGGCGGCGAGTTCCAGTGCGGATACCAAGGGAGCACCGGGTTGGAACGAGGCGATTTGAGGAAATCGTTCGCGCAGGCGGTCCTCGAAGCCGGGCAGGTGATCGAGGCAGAGCTCCTGTCCGCTGGAACTAACGAGCGCTTGGATCGCGGTGTGAAGGCCCCAAAGATTGGGCCCACGCAGCGCCCGGATGTTAAGGATGTTCATGCGGTATGGGTGATCGGAACAAATGGGGCGGTGATGTCGAGCGACGGAGCCGGGTCGTCGGAAAATGTCTCGGCACCGGTGCGGATCACATGCAGCGCAATTCCCAGAGCCCAGGCTGCGGAGACTGCGGCCAACACGATGCCCAGACGGTTGTTAGCGGGGTCTCCGGTGAGAAAGGGAATTTCCGCCAGCGACAGGAGAGGCGATTCATCGGCCGCAGTGGCCAGGACCAACTGGTCGCCGCGCACAAAAACAGCCCGTCCGCCTTGCGCGCGGTGGGCGGCAATAACTGTTAAGTCCGCGTCAATGGCGAAGAAAATCACCTCGCCATCACACAGAGGGGCCATTTCCACCACCATAGGATCCGCGGCATGAAGCACCGCGACGCCGCCGGGGAGAACCACGTCCACTTGACTGCGAAACACTCGAAACACCTGCTCGGGCTTCTCGATATAATAAGCCCCGTAATGCCGCCCGGGCTCGATGCCGGTAACCACCCCGACTTGGCAGCGGTCATAGGCTAGGCCTTGCCCGAGAATCACCTCAGCGCTGTTCTCTAACACGGCGGCCTCCACCGCACGGTTCATCAACACCTGGGTGGCGCGCTGCCAGGTGCCGCAGTCGCCCGACTCCGCCTTCCGGCCATCGAGAAACAGGCCATCGCCACAGGCCAGGCCGGTGAATTCCCCCGAGAGTCGCAGAAACTCCGTCACCCAGTGCGCGACTTCGGTGGTTCCACTGGAACCCGTGATGCCTACCACCGGGATGCGGCCGGTGTCGCCGTTAGGAAACAAGTGGTCGACGATGGCGCGGCCAACCGGACGCGGTTCGCCCGAAGCCGGGTGCAGGTGCGGGACCAATGCGGGAGCCTCATACACTCCGGCAATCGCTCCGCCTTGAGCGGCCAACGGGCGGGCAATGTCGTCCGCCAAAACGTCCACTCCCGCGATGTCGAGACCGATGACCCGCACGGCCAAACAAGCTGCGGTCGCCGTCGCCGGATGCACCTGCTCGGTAACGTCCGCCGCGCCGCCATCCACGCCCATGCGGGCTGCGGCCACCAAGACGCCGCCTAGCACCAGCAACCGGTATTGCCTGCGCTCGTCCAGCTCCGGCTTGTCCCTATCGGGGTCCACGACCGGCAGCCCGCATGACTTTAACAAACCAGCGCTCAGTCCGGGATCCCGGGCGATGCCTTGGGCGATGGCGCTGGTGCGGTCGCTCTGGGCGGCCCAGATTCGCCGCTGACTCGCGCCGTAGCCGAATTGGATGAGGTTGTCGGCGGACAAGCGGATCGCCGGAATACCGCACTGCTTGTGGGTGGCGGCATCGAGAATGCAGGCGGTGTGAGGCCCTGGCAGATGTTTTACGGCGATCTCCCGCAGGCGCGCGTGGGTGGCTGCCAGGTCGAAGGGCGTGTCCTCGATGGCGGCCATCACCAAATCCCTGGCAGCATGGAGGCAGGCGCGGGTGACGTCTTCCTGCCAAGCCTGCACCGCCACTTTGTAAACTCCACGCGCACCGGTTTCACGGGCCCGGCCAAAGCCGCCGGGCATGCCTGCTAAATTCTGGAGCTCCAGCGTGACGTGCTCGAGGATGTGCGCCGGCCAGGTCCCCTCCTCCAAGCGCCGCACGAACCCGCCCGGCTCGCCATAACTGCAGCGGTGTTCTGACAAGGTTGGCAGCCATGCGCACAGCCGCTCCACAAAGCCGGGGATGGTGTTGGACGGGCACTCTTCGAGTTCGCCGATGTCTACCCAAGCCTCCAACACGGGCCGGTAGGTCCAAAGGTTAGGGCCACGAAGTGAAAGAAGATTGAGAAACCGGATGTCTTTGCGTTTCATGAAGCCGACGTCCTGCGTTGCGGTAACATGGCGTCTTCTTTCGGGTTCCCCCAACCAAATCAAGCCCCGAATCGCAATTCGCCACAATCGGGCGGACAAATGTGTTGCATGCCCGCCGAAATGGGTCAAAACCCGAATCGGCCCCTCACGGCGGCTGTGAATACCAAGGCCCCATTTCCTGATGACGTCAGCCGACCCTTCGAGTTCGCCATCCTCCGCCACCGTCCTTCCCGATCCGTGGCGGCGTGAAATCGTCGCCGCGCTTGGCGAGGGGGAATCCGTGGTCGTATGCCTTGAACTTGACCTCAACCAGCAGCTCCGGTTTGACCAAGGGATCGTCGTCCTAACGGACCGCAAGCTGCTCGCCAAGGCCGCAGGCGATGCAGCGTGGCAGCGCTGGGAGTTCCGCCCCGGTTTGCAGTTGCGACATTGCGACCACGCGGGCGTCGGCACTTTGGACCTGCGGGATGAAAACGGCTTGCTGGCCCGCTGGCGCCACACCCTCGACCGCGACTCAGCGGTGCGGCGGCTCGCCGTGCAATTCCAGGAGCACATGAGGGCGATGGCGGAAAAGCGGCCGGCGATTCCGCCCCCACACGCCGTGTGCCCCATCTGTGAGAACCCGATCCCGGCCGGAAAAGCCGAATGTCCCGCGTGCGCGAAAACCGTGTATGCCACGCCCTCGCCATGGACGCTGTTCCGGCTTTGGCGCTTCGCCAAACCCTACAGCCGCTCCCTGCTGGCGGGCCTCGTCCTGACGCTGCTGGCCACCGCCGCCACCCTGGTGCCGCCTTACCTAACCATGCCGCTGATGGACCGGGTCCTGATCCCGTTTCAGAACGGCGTGCCCATCGACACCACCCTGGTGCTCATGCTGCTAGGCGGACTGGTCGCCGCTGCATTCCTCGCCTGGATACTCGACTGGGCGAAAACCTATCTCCTCGCGCTGGTCAGCGAACGCATCGGCTCCGACCTCCGCACGACCACCTATGAACACCTGCAAGGGCTCTCGCTGGAATACTTCGGCGGCAAGCGCACCGGCGACCTGATGGCCCGCATCTCCTCGGGCAGCGACCGGATCTGCGTGTTCATCTCCTCTCATCTGTTGGATTTCGTGACCGACCTGCTAATGATCCTGATGACGTCGGCGATTCTGGTTTCGATCAACCCGTGGCTCGCCTTGGTGACCCTGGCACCGCTGCCGCTCATCGCGTGGTTGATCCACGTGGTGCGGAACAAGCTGCACCATGGTTTCGACCAAGTCTATCGAATCTGGTCGGAGGTCACCAGCGTGCTGGCGGACACGATCCCCGGCATCCGCGTGGTCAAGGCCTTCGCCCAGGAGAAACGCGAGGCGCAGCGCTTCCGCGAGGCCAATGCCCGCAACCTGGCCGTCAACAACCGCGTCAACAAGGTGTGGGCATTATTCACCCCGACGGTGACGTTTCTCACCGAGGCGGGCTTGTTAGTCGTCTGGGGTTTCGGAATCTGGCAGGTGTCGAAGAACGAGATCTCGGTGGGCGTGCTGGTGGCCTTCCTCGCCTACATCAACCGGTTCTATTCGCGGCTTGGTTCGATGAGCCGGATCGTTTCCGTGTCGCAAAAGGCGGCGGCGGGAGCGAAGCGCATCTTTGACATCCTCGACCACGCTTCGAGCGTGCCGGAGCCATCCCATCCGGTGCATCTCAAGCAGGTGAGCGGCGCGCTCGAACTGCGCGACGTGTGTTTCCGCTATGGCACGCGGAGCATCCTGCATGACGTGAACCTGACCATCGCGCCCGGTGAAATGATCGGCCTCGTCGGCCACAGCGGATCGGGCAAGAGCACGCTGGTCAACCTGATCTGCCGATTCTACGACGTGGCGGAAGGCTCGGTCCGCATCGACGGCGTGGACATCCGTTCCCTGCCGGTTTCGGAATACCGGCGCAACATCGGCCTGGTGTTGCAGGAGCCGTTTTTGTTTTTTGGCACGGTCGCCGAAAACATCGCCTATGGAAATCCCGAGGCGACGCACGACGAGATTATCGCCGCAGCCCGCGCGGCCCACGCCCACGAGTTCATCCTGCGCCTGCCGCAGGGATACGATTCGTTAGTCGGCGAGCGCGGGCAGGCTCTATCAGGAGGCGAGCGCCAGCGGATTTCGATCGCCCGCGCCTTGCTCATCGATCCGCCGATCCTGATTCTCGACGAAGCCACCTCATCGGTCGATACCGAGACCGAACTGGAGATCCAGGGCGCGCTCGACAACCTGATCCGCGGCCGCACCACCCTGGCCATCGCCCACCGCCTCTCCACCTTGCGGCGCGCCGACCGTCTGGTCGTGCTCGACCGCGGCGAAGTGGTGGAGGAAGGCAATCACGAGGAACTGCTCGCTAGGAAAGGCGCGTATTTCCGGCTCGAACGCGCGCAGACGGAATTTCTCAACGGCGGTCCCGCAACCGACGCCATCGAAGAAGGCAACGATACCGCTATGCCAACCCTCAAAGGGATCTAGCAACCATGACCGGGGATTTTCAACTTCATCGCAACTCGTTCGGCCAACTGGTTTTCACCGGTGCCGACGGCATTGAACACGTGGATGTGGAACCTGCGAGAGCGTTTCCTATCACCTCGCCCGGTGAGGGCATCGCCTTGATGACCCGCGACGGCAAAGAGGTGGCGTGGATCCCGATTCTAGCCAAAGCACCGAATGCAATCCGCCGCTTGGTAGAGGAGGAACTGCAAGGCAGGGAGTTCATGCCGGTCATCCAACGGGTCTGCAGTGTCTCCGGCTACGCCACTCCCTGCACCTGGCGCGTCGAGACGGACCGCGGCGACACCACCCTGGTGCTCAATGCCGAGGAGGACATCCGCCGACTCGCTCCACCGACGCTACTGATCATGGACAGCCGCGGCATTCAATTCCTGATCCGCAATCCGCTCAGCCTCGACGCTACCAGCCGCAGGATACTGGATCGGTTTTTGTGAATGACCTGCAAGCCGCAGGCGTCGCGGCGTCTGAAAACACAGTGTGTCATGACACGGGGCAGGCGGTAAGCGGGTGGATCATGGCTGCGGCGCATTCGCCTCAGGAGGAGGTGCCAGGCGTCGCGGATGAGACCTTTGGGGCATGGATTCTTGCCGATGGATTTATCCTGCTCGGTGGCGGCGGTGCTGTAGGGTTGTTGCATGAGATCGCCAAGAACCGCCATGAGGAAAGCCGTGGAGCAGATGTCGAATACCGTTTTTTTGCGGGTCGGTTATCTGCCTGTCAGGTGAATTCCAGACCGGGGATCCGGCAGCAAGGGAAATGGGAGAAGAATTTTGAATTTGGGATTTCAGATTTGAGATTTTCCCGCATCGTTGCCGGGTGGATTGGATCATGCAGGCAGCGCTGGGAGCGGCGATAGGAGAACTGATGATGGGCAAGCGACTGGGAAAACGGGCGCTGGCTTGGGGGGCACTGCTTGGGATTCTACCAGAGCTGGACGTGCTGGTTTTCCCGTTTCTGGACACGGCGGGGAAGCTCGCGTGGCACCAGGGTGTTAGCCATTCGCTGTTGCTAATGGGTGCTGCGGCCTTCGGACTGGCTCACGGTCTGGCTAGGATTTGGAAGAAGGAGAGAATCACCAGGGCACAAGCGGGCGGCTGGATCGCCGCGACGTGGAGCGCGCACCTGCTAGCGGAATGCCTGACGGTGGAAGGTGCGGCGGTGTTGTGGCCGTTTGTTGGAAAGCGTGTCGCGTTCAACTGCCTTCCGGAAAGTGATTTTCTGTTCACCGGGCCGCTGGTGGTCGCCGTGTTTTGGATGGCGCTTCAGCAGGAGGAAAAGCAGAAAAAACCACGCGGGAAGAAGGCCGCGCCGCTGGCGAAACGGAGGAAATCGTGCTCCTGGGGACTCGGTCTGAGCGCGGCCTACGCGCTGCTCGCGGTGGGAATAAAGTTCGCGGCTGCGGCCGGTTTTGAAGCGGATCTCGCGCGGCGCGGGGTGAAATACGAGCGCCGGATGGAGTCGCCCACCCCTTACAACATCCTGCTCTGGCGGTCGGTTGTGGATCGCGACGACGAACTCTGGGTGGGCTACCGGACGATTTTCGAACTGCACCAAACGCCGGTGCGCTGGACGATCTATCCGAAAGGTAAAGACACGCTTGCCGCCGTCGCGGGATTGCGCGAAACCGCGACCCTAACGAAATTGACCGACGACTGGTGGCTCGCCCGCCCGAACCTGCAGGGCGCGTGGCTCGGCGATTTGCGATTCCCGGAAACACGAGTCTGGGGCAGCAAGAAGGGCATGGTGGACAGCCGTCTCGCGTTTTCCTGGCTCATTCAAAAGACAGCAAAGGGCAACCCTTTGCGGCCGATCTCCCCGGACGTCGGAAGCAGCGGCGATCTCCTCCAGCGGCTGGTCGCGAGGATTTTTGGAAATCGCGAGGCGTGGGAAGCCAATCCGCGGCTGGCGGGCGTGCACGGAAGCTTCCCGGAATTTCTGCCAGTCGAGGAATAGCCGCCAGACCGGTGAATTCTTCGCTTTCGCCAGCCCGCAGATGCGCTAAATTTCCCCCAAGTGAAAGCTATCTCCCTCCTGCTCGCGGTCGCCATGGCCGCGCAAGCCGCACCGAGCGACCCGGGTAAAACCGCCATCGATTTCCTCGAAAAGGTGCGACTGCGGAGGCTCGATCTCACCCCCGGCGGCGACACGGCGCTTTCCCCGCAGACGGCCGATGGGAAAAAGCGCGAGATCGCCCGCCGCCTTGACCGCATGGCCCGCGATCTCGGCAGCGACCCGCTGGAAGTCAGCGCGGTGAAACTCGATGAGAATTTCGCCGCAGTGCTGGTGCGGAAAATCGGCGGACTCGATCCGAGCCGTTTGCAGGTATTTCCCGTGGCATTGGTGAAGCGCGGCGCGGAATGGTCGGCCGCTCCCCTGCCCGCCTCGTTTGAAAACGTCGGTGCCGGATACGCGACAGCACTCCGCAACCGTCTTCAACTGCTCGAAAACTGGATGCTCCGGGAACAGGTCGTCGATTTGGAAAAGCTCCGCGAGCAGTCGATCAAGGAGATGCGCCGGAAAATCGAGGCGAGCCTGCCAGCGGACGAGTTGCGGAACCTCGATTCCAAGAAAGTCGGCGAGCGCTTTCTAGCAGCCTGCGAGCGCGGGGACTTGCCGGCGGTCCTTGGATTTTTGGGCGGTTTGGCCACGAAACCACCTGATGACTGGCCAGCCCGCCTGAAAGCTGCGGATCTCGCCGTCAGCGCCGGCCCGCAAGTGCCGCGACCATGGCGGATTCTAACATCCAAGGAAGTCGCGCGGGCGGTGGTGCATCACGAGGAGGAAGACGGGCGCGGCCTGATTTCCATTTCCTGCCTCGACCCGGCCGCCGCCACGCCCCGAATCCAGGTCGTGCATTTCGGACTCATCAAAGACGGCGACCCGTTCTGGCGGATCGATCCGCCCACTAGATTTCTGCAGACCGGGGAGAATCCGGACGATGACGCGGAAGACGACCTCGACTCGGACCTCCGCGATGCGTTTCCCAAAAATTGGACCGCCACTCACTCTCCGAAGCCGCAAGCCACTGCGGAACTCGCCCGGCAGGCCTTGCTTGCAGCCCTGCGAAATGGAGATTTCCAATCTCTGCTCGCCCTTTCCAAACTCGATGAAAGCCCTGAAACGGCGAGGAAGGCATGTATCCAGGCGGCGCAAATCTGGTGGACACTTCATGACCCCGCCGCCGTCCGTCACGCCATCCCGCTCGCATTCCAAACGGACGAAACGACAGCCGTGGCGATTTGCCAGCTCTTCTCGGCCCGCGAGCCCAAGCGCTTGGATGCAAGGGCGATCTATTTTGAGAAATCGCCGGGCGGCTGGCTGTGGACCCCGGAACCGACCACCGCCACTCGCGGGAAATTTCAGCAATGGGTGGATTCCGAGACCCGCCGCTGGCCGGATAGATGGCAGCAGTCGCTCTTGGGCCGCTGCCCTGTCATGGACAAGAACCATGCCATCCGCGCTCCATCGAAGGACGACGCCCGCAAGACCGTGGAGGCGTGGCTCGAAGCCACCTGGCGCGGCGACGTCGGAGCCGCGCTTCTACATGTCGCCCGCCTGGACGATCCGGCCAGTCGATCGACCGTCCTTCAAAACCTAGGCTACGAGACCACCGACTCCCGTCGCGGGAAGGAGACGCCGTCCATAACCGGAACCTATCAGGGTGAGACATGGACGGCGGTGGGAGTGCGAATCGAGCAGGACGGCAAGTCACGCCACCCTCTCTATCCGGTCATTCAAACCGACTGCGGGCCACGGATTCTCATCGAAATCGACTTGGTCGCCGCTGGCAAGCGCGGTCGTGATTTCCTCAACAAGGCGGCCTTCGAACGCCTCGCGAAATCCAGCTCCGCCGCCAGCGAGTTGAAAACGCTTTTCGCGGACCATCAGACGAACATCGGGAACCTGCCCGACAAGGCGGCTCATTGATAGATGGTCCCGGGCTGAAGAAACCCCGAAAAACAGGCACCTACGCCCGATTTTTGGACCAATTTTTTTTAACAACAGGTTGATTTCAGTGAGAGGCGGTAGTTCTGAGACTCGGAATGCGGGCTCCCTCCAGCATAGTATGTGTTTCGCTGCCCCGCTAGCCCCCCCGGTGATCGGGGCAGTCTGGAGGAACTTCTCCCCGCTACTTTTGCCAAATCCGCCGGATCTCGGCGGGCCCTAGTTCCAGCCACTCGCCTTGCGCCAAGCTGGCAGCATCAAGCCGGCCGATCTCGACCCGGATCAAGCGGAGAGTCGGAAAGCCCACCGCCGCGGTCATTCTCCGCACTTGGCGGTTTTTCCCTTCGATCAATTGCAGCTCCAGCCAAGCCGTCGGAATCGCCCGGCGGAAGCGCACCGGTGGATCGCGAGGCGCGACTTCAGGTTCCGCGTCCAGCAGGCGCGCCTGACACGGCCGCGTCCGGTATCCTTGGATCAGGACTCCGCCATGTTTGAGCTTCGCCACGGCCTCCGGCGTCGGAGTTCCCTCGACCTGCGCGAGATAGGTTCTCGGATGCGCCGTCTTCGGATCTAGCAAACGGTTGTTGAATCCCGGCTCGTCGCTTAGCAAGAGCAGCCCCTCGGAATCCATGTCCAGCCGTCCGACCGGATAGACGCCCGAGGGAAACCCGAAATCCGCCAGTGTCCGTTGCCCCGGCAGGTCCGGCGTGAACTGGCAAAGAACGCCATAAGGCTTATGAAACGCGATGACCATGCGTCATGGCTCCACCATCACGAAAGCCTTCCGCTCCCACTTGCAGCGGAACACCGGCCCCGAATCATTCGGTTTCCAGCCGTTCGCGTTCCCGTAATCGATCGCCGCAGTGACCATGTCGTAACTGACAATCTTCGGCAGTTCGGCGGACAGGACCTGGCCGTTGACCGGCGCGCTGGCCTCGATGACGAGCTCGTTCGTTCCCCGGCGGTTTTGCATGATCCAGCGATATTGGACGTCTCGATGATTGATGACTTTATAGCCTTTTTGAGGAGGGGGCATTTGGATGAAATTTGAGATTCTCAGCGGTAAAAACCGGAGGCTGCGCCAAACGCGGACCCATGAGAATAAAAAAACCGCGGCGGGAAGCCCGCCGCGGTCGCACACATCACACAATACACAATCAAGCTTCCAGAAAGTCGCCAATGACCGGCTTGGGAAGCGGCTTTTCCTTCTTGCGAAGGGCGCGCCGCATCTTGGTGAGCGCCGAATTTTGAAGCTGACGGATGCGTTCGCGGGTGACCCCGAATTCGCGCCCGACTTCTTCCAAGGTCAGCGCCTTCTTGCCGTTGAGGCCGAAACGCTCGTCGATGATCCGGCGCTCGCGTTCGTCGAGAACCGAGAGCAACCCGTCGAGCTCGCCGTGGAGGTTCTTGTCGGAAAGCATGTCCAGCGGGCTCACCGCCCGTTCGTCGCTGATGACTTCACCGAACTCGGTGGCCTCACCTTCGTTGATCGGAGCGTCCAGCGAGGTAGGGCGGTAAGAAGCCTGCCTGAGCAAGGCAAGCTTGCGATGAGGCAGTCCGACTTCATCAGCCAGTTCTTCATCGGTCGGCTCGCGACCCAGCGCTTCCGTCAGGATCGCCGCGATCCGGCGCATTTTAGCGATTTTATCGACCATGTGGACGGGCAGGCGGATCGTCTTGGACTGGTTGGCCAAGGCGCGCTTGATCGACTGCTTGATCCACCAGGCCGCGTAGGTGGAGAGCTTTCCGCCTTTTTCGGGGTCGAATCGCTCCACCGCCTTCATCAGGCCGATGTTGCCCTCCGAGATCAAGTCCGTCACGGGCATGCCGTAATTGGAATAATCCTGGGCGATTTTCACGACCAAGCGCAGATTCGCGCGGATCATGTGAGATCGCGCTTCGGCATCGCCTTTTTGGATGCGCTCTGCGAGAGCGACTTCCTCCTCGGCGGTGAGAAGAGGCGTTTTGGAAATTTCCCGGAGGTAGAGTTTTAGGCTGCTGTCTGATTCGTAGGCCATAATAGGATGGGGTTAGTTACTCATTAAACGCCGCTGAAGGCTTTTTATTCCCTTTTTTCCCGAGAAAGTGAATTCATTGTGAATACTTGATAAAAGTTCAGAACAACTCCCAGCGGGATGCTGATGTATTAGCAATTCCCGTTCCCGATCTCTTATGACACATAAGCCACTCAAAACCAATAAATTTAAAATCCAAGACTGTGACAAAACTTACGATCGCCGCATTTTTCGCACGGCTTGCGCCATTTTGACGCATGAGAGATTCGACAAAGCGGCGGTCTTAATCAATTTTGGGTCGTGTTCGACGCAATGTATCCCCTCGCCCGTTCCGTGTTGTTCCGCCTGGACGCGGAAGTCGCCCACCACGTCAGCATGGCCGCCCTGCGGATCGCCGAAAAAACCGGCTTGCTGGGCTTGGTTTCGCCGGATGACGAACTCACATCGCCGGTGGAGGTGATGGGTTTGAAATTCCCTAACCGCGTCGGCCTCGCCGCCGGTTTGGACAAGGAGGGAAACACCATCGACGCGCTCGGTCGCCTGGGCTTCGGCTGCGTTGAAATCGGCACGATCACCCCGCGTCCGCAGGCCGGAAATCCGAAGCCGCGACTCTTCCGATTGATCAATCACGAGGCGATCATCAACCGCATGGGCTTCAACAATCCGGGCATCGACATCGGCGTCGAGAACGTCCGCGCGACGAAGTCGTTTCATGGAATCGTCGGTTTCAACATCGGGAAAAACAAAGACACGCCCAACGAAAACGCGGCGGATGATTATTTGATCTGCCTTCGCAAGGCCTACCCGGTAGCCGACTACGTGGCCGTGAATTTGTCCTCGCCGAACACGCCCGGCCTGCGCGACCTCCAAGGTGCCGAAGCCAGCGCCCGGCTGCTGGACGTCCTCAAAAAGGAGCAGCAAAAGCTCGCCGCCGAGCACGGCAAGCACGTTCCCCTGCTATTCAAAGTCGCCCCGGATCTCGATGAAACCCACATCCGCGATCTCTCGCAGGTTTTCCTCGACGGCGGACTCGACGGCCTCATCGCCACCAACACCACGCTCGACCGCGATCTCGTGGCGGACCACCCGCGCGCGGCGGAAGCGGGCGGCCTATCCGGGCGGCCGGTTTTCGAAAAAAGCACGGCGACCTTGCGGGCATTTTCCAGCCACCTCGGCCCCCGCGTCCCGATCATCGGCGTGGGAGGAATTTCCTCGCTCGAAGACGCCCGTGAAAAAATCCGGGCCGGCGCCTCGCTGGTGCAGATATACACGTCGTTCATCTATCAAGGACCCAAGCTCGTCCGCGAACTCGCCCGCAGCCTCTGAATCCACCGCAACCCATGAGCATTCCCGCCACCGCTTCACGTCTGGAAACCGCCGTCTGCTCTGTCGTGCGCGGCCAACCGGAAGTGGTCCGCCGCGTTTTGGCCTGCATGATTTCCGGTGGTCACGTCCTGTTGGAGGATTTCCCCGGAACCGGGAAAACCACTCTCGCCAAAGCCATCGCCAAGTCGATCCGCGGCGCGATGTTCAAGCGGGTGCAGTTCACACCGGACCTTTTGCCGTCGGACATCCTCGGCATCTCGGTGCTCGACCCGCGCACCCAGGAATTCCGTTTCCACCCGGGCCCGGTTTTCACCGACATCCTGCTCGCGGATGAAATCAACCGCGCCTCGCCGCGAACCCAGAGCGCGCTGCTAGAAGCGATGGGCGAGCGGCAGGCCACCATCGAAGGGCAGCGGCACGATCTCGACGGGATGTTTTTCGTCATCGCCACCCAGAATCCGGTGGAATTCCGCGGCACCTATCCGCTGCCGGAAGCGCAGATGGACCGGTTCTCGATGCAATGCGCGCTCGGCTACGTGAGCGCCGCCGAGGAGGCCGCGATCCTAGCCGACCAGACGGAAACCCATCCGGTGGACCGGCTCGCCCCGGTCGCCACCCGCGAGGAAATCCTCGAACTGATGGCGGCCGCGCGGCACGTGCGGTTCAGCGAGGAACTCCGCCACTACGTCGTCACGCTGGTCGGCGCGACCCGCGGCCACCCGTCAGTCCAACTCGCCGCCAGCCCGCGCGCTTCGCTGGCCTTGATGAAGGTCTCCCAGGCGCTGGCGGTTTTCCAAGGCGATGATTTCGTCTCCCCGGAGCTCATCCAGTCGGTCGCCGCCGACGTGATCGCCCACCGCATCGTCCTCGCGCCGGAGGCGAAATACTCCGGGGCCAGCGCCCGCCAAATCGTCGCCGATCTCATTGAACAAACACCGGTGCCGGTCTAAGTTCGCGAGCTGATGAACCCGCTCCCACTCACCACCGCC
Source organism: Akkermansiaceae bacterium (assembly GCA_947462535.1). Classification (GTDB taxonomy): domain Bacteria; phylum Verrucomicrobiota; class Verrucomicrobiia; order Verrucomicrobiales; family Akkermansiaceae; genus Luteolibacter. The sequence continues at coordinate 13,107 of CANHPN010000037.1, forward strand.
AGCGAGCCGCGCCGGTATCGCTTGGACCGGTGGCTACATAAAATCTATTTCCACGGAGCTGGCATCCAACATTTCCTCGCCCGCCGGTGCCGACCCGCGGGGATCGCGCTCGCGCTGGTGTTCGTCCTGGCGACCTGCCTCGGAATCGGCCACGACCGGACCTCGGTCTATCAACTTTTCTCGCTGACCGTGGGAATGTTTCTCATCGCCGTCCCGTGGGCGATGAGTCGCCGCGCCTCGGTGGAGGCGAAACGGGAACTGCCGCGATTCGCCACCGCAGGTGAGCCCATCCGCTACACCGTGCGCGTCTGGCACCACGGCCGGAGACGCCTCAGCCGCGCGTGGCTCTCGGACACCCCGCCGGATCCACGGCCGAGCCTCGCGGATTTCTCCACTCTCCGGGAGCCGGGCGAGGAAGAGCGGAACGGGTTCGACCGCCGCTTCGCCTACTTCCGCTGGCGGTGGCTGCTGCTAGGAAACCGTTTGTTCGCCGGTGGTTCCCCAAACGACCCTCTCGACATCAAGCGCGGCCAGCAGGTGCGCGTCGCCGTGGAAATCACCCCCCTGCGCCGCGGGGTGATCCGCTTCGACGATCTCCGGGTGCTGCTCCCCGATCCCTTCGGCCTCTTCCAGCGCTGCCGGAAAGTGAAGACCTCCGCCGCCACGCTCACCGTATTGCCCCGCCGCTATCCGCTGCCTCCCATCGAGTTGCCGGGCGGTGCCGCCTTCAAAATCTCCGGCGAGGCTAACACCAACTCCATCGGCAACTCCGGCGAGTTCGTCGGCCTGCGCGATTACCGGCCGGGTGATCCGTTGCGGCAGATCGATTGGAAAAGTTGGGCCCGCACCGGCCGCCCCATCGTGAAGGAGCTGGAGGACACTTTCTATCCGCGTTACGGGCTGATCGTGGACACGCTGTCGTGCGACCGGACCGACCACCAGTTTGAGGAGGTCGTCTCGGTAGCGGCCTCGTTCGCCGCGTCCATCGACACCAGTGAATCGCTGCTGGATTTGATGTTTATCAAAAACGAGGCGCACCTCGTGACGGTCGGTCGGGGCTTGGAGCGGGCGGAAAAACTGCTCGAAGTCCTTGCCGGGGTTTCACCCGAGCGGACGGAGAATTTCAAGGCGCTCGCCCAGCTCGTCATGCGCCACCGCGACGACCTCACCTCCTGCCTGGTGATCTTCAACGGCTGGGACGACTCGCGCGCCGAGTTTCTCAACACCCTGACCCGCGGCGGAGTCGTTTGCACGCCGGTCATCATCGGCAAAGGCCCCGCACCCGCCGCCGGCACCCCCGGGCACTGGCTGGAGTCCAGCCGGATCGCCCGCGATCTCCAGCGCCTGCCAACCCGGCTCCTGTCGCAATCATAACAATCCACAGCCATCCATCCGGTCCATCCACCTCCCCGCTTCATTCTCGGCGCGTCGCTGCTCTTTTGGGGAGCTATGACCGGGCGGCCGATGATCGGCATTCTCCTCGCGCTGATAGTCGAGAGCTCGCACTGGACCAAGTTCCGCTGGGAATTCAACGAGGAAGCCCGCAGCCGGGCGTGGCAGCTCACCACCATCGCGATCGCGCTCGCCGCGGTCATTGTTTTTCTGGACAGAGGCCCCTATGTGGCGCTTCCGAACCTGCTGACCTGGCTGCCTCCGCTTCTGCTACCGATGCAGTTCATCCAGTCCTTCGGGCTACGCGACTCCCTGCCGTTCAGCACTTTTTCCTTTCTCGCGAACCACCGCCGCAGACGGAACCTGCGCCTGGGACTCACGGAGGATGCCTTATTCCATCTCAATTTCGGCAACGCTTATCTGATAGCAACCTTGGTCGCCTCCACCCTGGGCAGCCGCGCCAACTCATGGCCGTTTCTTCCCGGAATTGTCATTCTCACAGGCTGGCTGCTCCTGTCCGCCAACCGCAGCCGCCCGCTCTCCCTCATCCTCGCCCTCATCACCGCCGGCGGACTTGCCTTCGCCGGGCAGAGAGGCATCGAGTATCTGGAGAATTGGTTCGGCAACAGCGGGCCGGGCCGGTCCCCGTTTGATCCCAATTCCGTTTCAACCATGATCGGCAAGCCCGGCACGGTCCAGCTCTCGCCCGATATCGTGTGGAGGCTGCGCCCCTGGCAACGCTCGTTGCCGCCTCCGCTGCTGCGGACCGCAACTTATAACAACTTCCGCGGCTCGACCTGGCAGAACCTACGCGTGACGGTCACGGATTTCAAAGACCTCGATACCATCGAACCCGTCACCGGCGAGATCTATCACCTCCTGGCCGGAGACTTGCCCGCCGACGCCCAGAAACAGTCGATCCGCGCGGACCTGCCGCGATACCACCTCCGCGGGGCCGCCCTCGCCGAGAGTCCGCTCGCGCTTCCCGGAGATGCCGCCAGCGTGCGGGACTTCGAACTCGACGGGATCGAGCGCAACACCTTCGGCACCGTCCGCGTTTTCCCGAAGCGCGCCGTCATTGAGGGAACGGTGCTCTGGAAAGGCGAGACAAACCCCGAAAACCCGCCGACTCCTCGCGAAGACCTGGAAGTCCCCGCACTGGAAAAGCAAGTCCTACAGGACGTCTTAAAGGAACTCCGGCTTGATGAACAACCCACTCTCCAGAAAAAACTCGCGGTCATCCGAGACTGGTTCCAACGGAATTTCAAATACTCCCGGACTCTGACCATCCACAGTTCGATATTCTCCCCCAACTCCTCCACGGCGATCGCCAAGTTTCTAACAAAATATCATTCCGGGCATTGCGAGTATTTCGCGACCAGCACCGCTTTGCTGCTCCGCGAGTCGGGCATCCCGGCGCGCTACACCACCGGCTACGCGGTGATGGAGCGCGACTCGAAGCGAGGGGAGTTCGTGATCCGCGGCACGCACGGCCACGCCTGGTGTCGGGTCTGGGACAGCGACTCCGGCAGGTGGATCGATTTCGACACAACGCCCGGCTCATGGTTAGCAAGCCTGCCCCCCCAAAGCTCCGCCACGCAACGCTTCAACGACGCGGTCAAGCGCTTGCGGGAGGACTTTTTTCTTTGGAGAAACCGTCCGGCTAACCGCTTCGCAGTCTCGCTCGTCATGTCCGCCATCGGCCTCGGCGTGGCTGGATTTGTGATTCGAAAACTCTGGAAATCCAAACGCCGCCTGGCAGCCGCCAAGATCGCCACCACCTATCAGGGTCCGCTGATCCGGACCCCGCTCCATAGCCTCGAACGACAGGCGGAAAAACATCTCGCCTCGCGCGCGCCGGGCCAGCCCTTTGCCGCGTGGCTCCTCGGTTTGCGCCCGGCACTGCCGGATTCGAACGCACTGGATGAAGCCATCGAGCTGCACCAGCGCCTTCGCTTCGATCCAGCGCCGCCGGTGACAAGCGAGCTCGACCGGCTAACCGAACTGACCGGCCAATTGAAGTCGGCGCTCAAGGCACGCGCGTCCCGTCGGGAATTTCAAAGGTCTTGAACCTCGACGAACCTCCCTTTTCGAGTAATATCTTGGATCTTGATAGACCCAGCGATTTTGCCAGGAAATCGCGCAGCGCCTTGTTCGCCTCGCCATCGACCGGCGCGGCGACTATCGCGAGGAATACCTCTTCGTGCTCGGGCAAAGCCAGCAGACTTAAAGCCAGTTGCGTGAAGCCATCGCGGCGTGCGATGAAAAACTCGGTGAGTTGGCCGCCCGGGTGGAATACGAAGTGTCCGGCCCGCCGCCGCATAACACTTCAAGTTAGTCGGGAGGATAAAAAGCGGCCAATTGCGCTGGATCTCCGGGCGAGTTGGAGAGGGAGCCAAAAATCGTGGAAACGCTCAAACGCAGGCAAGTTTGCCGCGCTGGCACGAAAGCCCCCCTGCGGTTGACGCCGGATTCTAGAAGGCTTGGGGCAAAACACGCGGGCACGAGGCGATTTCTAAGATTGCCAGATCCGACCGCCGGGTTGTAGCTTTCCCAACGACTTACTTTCCATGTGGAAATTCATCCAAGATCACTGGCGGGACGGCATTGAGATCCTGCTTCTCGCCACCTGCATCTACCAAATCTACCGGGCTTTCCGGGCGACTCGCGGCGCTCAAATCCTCGTCGGCTTGGGAACCATCCTCGTCGTCCTGACGCTGGTCTCGACGGTTTTCAGATTCGAGGTCATCCAGTGGATCATCACCCGCGCGGCCGCCATTCTCGCCTTCGCCCTGATCGTCATCTTCCAGCCCGAGCTGCGCAACGGACTGGCCCGCCTCGGCAGCAACCGGCTGTTCTCCTTCTCTAACAAGAGACGACTCGCATTCCTCGAACGCTTCGCCGACGCGGTGATCGCGCTCTCGAAAAAGCGCATCGGCGCGCTCTTCGCCATCCAGCGCGGCATCAGCCTCAAGGAGCACCTCGACAGCGGAGTCGTCCTCGACGCCCAGTTTTCTCCAGAGCTGGCGATGACCGTCTTTCACCCAAAGGCCCCGCTGCACGACGGCGGCATGATCATCGCCGACGACCGCGTGGCCGGAGCCGCCTGCGTCTTCCCCGTCACCGAAAGGCAGATGCAGGACCGCTCCACGGGTCTCCGTCACCGCGCCGCGATCGGCCTGACCGAGCGCACCGACGCCATCGCCGTGGTCGTCAGCGAGGAAACCGGCGGCATTTCCATCTGCGAGAACGGAGTGCTCCAACGGAATCTATCAGAAAAGCAGTTCCGCGAAAAAATCGCTGAGATCTTCTTCGCCGCCAAACCGTCTCATGAAACTGACCCTGCCCAACAACTGGATCGCAAAGGCCCTCTCCCTCCTTCTGGCGACCGCGATTTGGTTTCTGATTAAGGACCACCTCGCCACCAACGAGAGCCAGTCCGGCAAGCCTCCGCGTGCCCGCATCGTTGAGGAGCACTTGCCATCGCCCCAAAAAAAGCGCTGAAACAAAACGTTCCAGCGCTTTTCGAAATGTGAATTGTCGTTTTACCGCAAGCCCAGAGCTGCGGAGATCAGCAGGTCGTCATCGATCAGCCACTTGGCCGCCTCCGTGCCGGGGCTCGTGGTTTTGGCGGGTGACAAGGACTCCGTGACATCGAGCGCCAGACCATCGCCACAGACGCGACGGACGACACCGCCCGCATCGTAAACCGCCATGAACGCGGCCAGCACCTTGACGGATGCGTCGCTGGTCGCACCGTCCTCGTTACGGCCGAACAAGGCATCCAAAAGCACGGGCGTGGAATCCACCGGACCTGATAGGCGGGTCGAGGAACCATTCGCGGCGCTGGAAATCCCGGCGACTCCGGCTGCCGCGAGCGCGCTGGCGAGCGCCGCGATGCGGGCGGCCAGACCTGTCGTGGCAAGTGCCGACGGCAGCCGGGCTTCAAGCCCGTTGGCCAGCGAAACCTGGCGGGCGTGCAGACGCGCCCAATTCGCCGAGCGCAGGTCAGAGTCGCCATCCGACCCGCTGCGCCGACCAGACACTCCGGTTTTCACGAACGATGCGATCGCCTCCGCAGCCCGCTCGCACTTGAGACCCGCGCAAACCGGAGCCAGCGCGAATGCGGCCAGACGGCTGGACAACAGGACATTCCCCATCGCCTGCATTTTCGCACCTAGCAAAGCGTCACGCTCGCGCTTCACCGTGAAGAACTCCATCGCGCGGCGCAGCGTGACCTCCAGCTGCGGGATGTCCCACGGCTTGGTCATGTAACGGAAAATCGGGCCCTGGTTGACCGAGCCGATCGCGGCGTCGATATCGGAATACGCGGTCAATAGAATCTTGATGATGTCCGGATCGTCGTCGGCGATTTCCGAGAGGAATCCCACCCCCGTCTCGTTCGGCATCCATTGGTCGGTCACGATGATGCCGATTTCCGCGGAGTGCTGGCGGAACACTTTGAGCGCCTCGGCACCGTCCTCCGCCACGAGGATTCTGAATTTCTCATCGAACAAACGGCGGAAATATTTGCGGGTGTTCGCCTCGTCATCCACGAAAAGGATGGCATAGCGTTGGTAGTCATAGGTGTCGATCTCGGTGCTCATGGTGGCAGGCGGGAAATCTAATGGTGCAAAATGGTGAAATCAAGCCGGTTGGTCGAGCACGGACGTCGGCTTCGAATGAAAACGGAACGAAAATCTTCTACATGTCCTCCGGCGGAATGCCGATTCCGTTGTCACAGGTGCTCACCTGCCAGCCTTTGTCGGCGGCGTCGATGGAGAAATGGCTTGGGTAGGTTGGCCGGTTCTCCACCCGTTCCGCAAACACCCGGAAAATTTGTTAGGAAAGTTGACTAATCAGTTCCTATTTCCGCAATTCGGAAAAAATCTCAAGCTTCCCGCCGCTTGCGAATCGCCGCAGCAAGGCAATCAAGCGTCTCGACCGTGGCATCCCAACCGATGCAGGCATCGGTCACGGACTGCCCACGGGTCAGGCGACTCAAGTCCTTGACCAGCTTCTGGTTCCCTTCGACCAGGTTGGACTCGATCATCACCGAGGTGATCACCTTGCACCCCGCCGCGATCTGGCTGGCGACGTTGCGCGCGACCATCGGCTGGTTGCGGTAGTCCTTCATCGAGTTGCCGTGGGAGCAGTCAATCATCACCGACTCGGTTAAATTCTGTTCGCGCAGCATCGTCGCGGCGGCGTCCACCTCGGCTTTATCGTAGTTCGGCCCGGTTTTCCCGCCGCGCAGAATCAGGTGGCAGGACTCATTTCCCGCCGTCGAGACGATCGCGGAGACACCTTGTTTCGTCACCGAGAGGAAATGGTGCGGCATCGAGGACGACTGGATGGCATCGAGCGCGATCTGGATCGAGCCGCCGGTGCCGTTTTTAAAACCGACCGGCATCGACAGTCCCGACGCCAGCTCGCGGTGGATCTGCGACTCGGTGGTGCGCGCGCCAATCGCTCCCCAAGCGATCATGTCGGCAATGTATTGCGGGGAAATCGTGTCGAGAAACTCGGTCCCGGCCGGCACTCCCATATTCGCAAGATCCAGCAAAAGCCCGCGTGCGACGCGGAGTCCTTGGTTGATATCGAACGAGTCATCGAGATTCGGATCGTTGATCAAACCCTTCCAGCCCACCGTCGTCCGAGGCTTTTCGAAATAGACCCGCATGATCACGAAAACGTCCTTTTCGAGTCGTTTTGCCTGCTCCTTCAGCCTCACTGCATATTCAAGCGCGGCGGCTGGGTCATGGATTGAGCAAGGTCCCACGATCGCCAGCAGGCGGTCGTCCTCGCCGCGGAGGATCGCATCTGCCTGCGCGCGAGCACTGGCGACCAACTCGGAAGCCTGCTCGGTGAGAGGGAGATAATAGGCCAGAACCGCCGGGGAAATAAGCGGATTCAAGCCTGTGATTCGGAGGTCATCGGTGCGGTGTTGTGTCACTGCGCAAATCGATGACGCTGGAAAGCCAGCTAGGCAAGGCACAAGTTTCACCCGCCGCCATTCTTTGAAGAGACGCGCCTTGCTGGTCCGGCGCGTTCCTGATTGGTTGTCTTCCCGATGAAAAATCTCCTGCTCATCCTCTTTTTTTCGCTCCCCATACTGGCTGGCGAACTCGATCCCGCCGCCGCGAGCAAAGTGGCCGCCGACAAGTTTCTCGCCTCGCTCGACCCCGCGCAGAAATCCAAGGCTGCCCTCCCCTTCACCAGCGAAGAGCGCGAGAATTTCCGCTACACCCCGCGCGAGCGCGCCGGACTTCCGCTCAAGGAAATGGCCGCCCCCCAACGCGAGGCGGCGATGGCGCTTCTCGATTCCGCCATGAGCGAAAAAGGCAAACTCAAGGCCACCCAGATCATGTCCTTGGAAGGCATCCTCGCGGAAATCGAAAACAACCCGCTCAAGCGCGACCCCACCAAATACTACGTCGCCATCTTCGGCACTCCCGGCGATCCAAAAGGCTGGGGCTGGCGTTTCGAGGGCCACCATCTTTCTGTCAACCTGACTTTCGTCGCGGGCAAAGGCATTGCGGTGACGCCCTCGTTCATGGGCTCGAATCCCGGCGAAGTCCGCCAAGGCGCGGAAAAAGGCCTCCGAGTACTCGCCGCCGAGGAGGACCTCGCCCGCGCTTTGGCCACCACGCTTCTCGCCGCAGGAAAAACCGGCGTCATCTTCAGCGAGAAAGCCCCCGCCGAGATCCTCAGTTTTGAAAACCGCAAGGCCACCGCCCTCGATCCCGGCGGCGTTCTTTCCTCCGACCTCACCGGCACCCAGCGCAGCGCCCTGCTCACCCTCCTCTCCGAATACACTGGCCGCTACCGCCCTGAAATCGCCGCGACCGACATGGCGAAAATCAAAGCCGCCGGCCTCGAAAAAATCCGCTTCGGCTGGGCCGGCGGCACCCAGCCCGGCGACGCCTATTATTACCGCATCCAAGGCCCGACCTTCCTGATGGAAGCCGCCAACACCCAAAACAACGCCAACCACGTCCACGCCACTTGGCGCGATTTCAACGGCGACTTCGGCCGCGACCTGCTCGGCGAGCACTTCAGCGGCGACCATTAACCCGTGACACAGGCATTCCTGTCTGTTCTTCCATCCCACATGAAAAAAGACCGCATCGACGCCCTGATCGTAACCCGTGGCCTCTGCGATTCCCGCGAGCAAGCCAAGCGCCTCGTCCTCGCCGGCGAGGTCCGCAGCGGCGACCGCATCATCGACAAACCCAGCACCAAACTCCCCGAAGACGCCCCGCTCGAAATCAAGCAAAAGCCCCGCTTCGTCGGCCGCGGCGGCCTGAAACTCGAAGGTGCGCTCGACGCCTTCCAAATCAACCCGACCGGCTGGGTCTGCATCGACGTCGGAGCCTCCACCGGCGGCTTCACCGACTGCTTGCTCCAGCGCGGAGCCATCCGCGTCCACGCCGTCGATGTTGGGACCAACCAGCTCGTCTGGAAACTCCGCAACGACCCGCGCGTGATTGTCAAAGAGCAGTTCAACGCCCGCCACATGGTCCCCGCCGACATCGGTGAACAAGTCCGGCTCGCCGTCATGGACCTCTCCTTCATTTCACTCACCAAGGTCCTTCCCGCCGTCTTTTCAGTGCTTGAAGGCGGCGGCTCCGTCGTCTGCCTCATCAAACCGCAGTTCGAGCTCCGCCGCGAGGACATCGCAAAGGGCGGCATCGTCCGCGATCCCGTGCTCCACGAGCGCGCCACCGAGAAGATCCGCCATTTCGTCACCAGCGAGTTCGCCTGCGAATGGCGCGGCCTCGTCCCCTCCTCCATCACCGGCACGGACGGAAACCAGGAATTTCTCGCCTGGATCACCATCCCCCGCGCCGGAATTGCCTAAATCCCACCCCTCGCGGCCTCACTGAACAATTTTTATGTTAGGTCGAATGCTCTAGTTTCTTAGAACAAAAGGGAGCCAATCAGCTCCCCAAGCCAGTGATTTTGAAAGAATTACCCCGGATTGGATTCGAACCCGCCGCCTCGATCCTCAAGGACACCGTGAACCGCATAGGCGACCTGCTGGACGACGGACATGGTCGGACGCCGCATTCCAGACCGTGGAGCTCCGGCGCATCATGCGTCAGGATGAACCGGAATTGGTAGCCGCCCTAGGCAAGTTCCGGTGTGGTGCAATCGACGCCGCCACCGAACGACTGCTGCGACCTCGGATCAGCCTGTTTCCCACCCACGTCGAGGATGTGGCCCGGGCGGTAGAACTGGCGATTCGCTGGCCCGGTCCAGGCTCGGCCGTCATGAACGTCGGCACCGGCAAAAACCACTCCGTCTTGGACATGCTGGAAGCCGCCACCAAAACCGCCGCCGCTTTACAGTTTTCAGGGTCCAGCTTTACAGATTTTACACCTGTCGTGACCCATCAGGAAGCCCATCCAGCGGACGTGCCTGAAACGCTTGCATCCCTTACGGCAGTAGGGAAGGAACTCGGTTGGGCACCCCGGATTCTCTTCCCGGAAACGGGGGCCGCCGACATGGAAAAAGTGTAAAGCTGAAAAACGCGCCTTTCATGGAATTTGAGTGAGGGTGGGGAGACCCAAGGACTTTGTCACCCTCGTAAATAGATTTCCTCCTCACGGTCAATGGCTTACGGCTCAGTCAAACGCTCGTTTTGTCATCATTTCCGCTAGAAATCTAGTAGGTTCTAGTGGTTAGGTCAATCAATGAATCTCCTGTCCAAGCTCCGACATTCATCGGCGTGCTCACCATTCATCGTCAACCAACCCCAAGGCCGCACAACTGATCCAGCGGGCTTTTCACACCGCGCTCATTCCCGATTTCCGCAGCATGTGCATAGATCTCCGTGGTTTTCACATCGGCATGGCCCAGCAGTTCCTGGAGTGTCCGAATGTCTGTTCCTCCCCGGATGAGATCCGTGGCGAACGCATGCCGCAAAGCGTGGGTTGTCACCCGTTTCATGATCCCGGCCTTCTCTGCCGCACGGCTTATGGCCTCCGCATACACCTTCGGGTGCAAGTGATGCCTGCGGATCACACCGCTCTCCGGATCCTTCGACAATTCCTCCGCGCAAAACAACCAATGCCAACCAGGCTTTTCGCCGCACCGCGACATCTTGCGGGCCAACGCACCGGGCAATGCCACACCGGCCACCTCATTGCGCCGATCTTTTTCCCAATATTGCCGCGATTCGTCGATCTTCTGTGACAAGGCACCCTTGAGGCAGTTAGGGATGACCGTCTCCCGGTCCTTGTCACCCTTGCCTGCCCTTACAGTCACCACGCCGCGTTCAAGGTCCACATCATTCAACCTCAATCCCACCAGCTCCTTCAGCCGCAGGCCCGCTCCATATTGCAACAACGCGGCTGTCCGGTAACGATCCTCCAGTTTCCCGATCAACCCCATCAACTCGGCGCGATTGAGAATCACCGGCTGCCGCGGTGTCGTCCGGCGCATCTTCACCTGCAAATCCACCCGCTCCCTGCCGCACACGTCGCGGTAGAAAAACACCAGCGCGTTCAATGCCTGTTTCTGGGTGGCGAATGCCGCTTTCTCCTTGTCCACCAGAACCGCGAGCCATTCCCGCGCTACCACCTCGTCGAGCACCCGTTGCTCCGTGCCGGCGTATGCGCCGAACCTCGCCATCCATCCCGCATACGTTTGGCGGGTCTTCAACGCCAGTCCCCGACGCGCTCCCGCATGATGGACCGCATCCTTGAGTCGCTCTGGCACGCCTTTGCCATCGCCTCCCTGGCGCAGGCAGATTTCAAGCCATGACAGATACCAGCGGATCGCCTCTTCCCATTGCCGGAGTTGCCACTCGGGCCGTTCCTTGGCCTTCGCAACCTCGCGCCACCATGCACGCGCGGCTTCCCTGCCGGCAGGCAATTCCTTCCTCACCCTCCAGTCCTCCATCCATCCCAGCACGTAGCCATACGCATCAATCTCCCGCCGTATCAGATCCCGTGAGCGGGACAGGTCCTCCCTAAAGTCGAAACGAGGCCGACGCATTCCAGATGACGAAGAATTGGAATTCATGCGAACACTGTTCGTCTAAACACTCCTGCCGACAAGTAAAAAACAAATGCCTCGCATGTCCTGACCTTTTTGTGTTCCAAAGAATCAAGCATCGAAACCCGGCGATATCAGTTGCTGCGGATTTCATGATTTTCCAGCCATCCGATTCATCAAGCAGATCATACAAAAATCACAAGCGACTGATAACCAATACCCGACAAATTAGAAATTCCGACTTGTGACGGAGCTATCCAATTTCCTATCCTAAGCCACTGAACTAATACACTGTTGTGCAGAATTTTGCGAGGCCGTTTACTCGTTGACGGGCCGGAAATCCGAGAATAGCGTCCAGACATGGCGACGAACCTGAATACCTCTCGATTTGAGACCGTGCGCGGCGGCAAGCAGCGCAAAGTGTCTTTTTCTGAGTTTGTGGGGCTCACCCGCAATGCTGAGCGCCCCACTTTTGTCGTGGAGGCCGTCATTACCCCGGATCTTTCAGAGAACTCGTGGGGTGGTTTCGTGATTCGCGAGGGAGCTACTCGCGTCCTTCCTAAGTTTCGTCGCTCATAATCATGGCAGATCAAGGACTTACGGTTAACGAGGAGCAGCTCGTGCTCTTCAAGGAGACAATGCAGCTCCAAAGAGATGAATTGGCCGAACAGGCGAAGCGGAATCGAGCTGATGAGGCCATTGAGACCCGACGGATCGCCGCAGATGTTGAAGTTCATTCGAAGAATCTGGATCACGCAGGGAAGGTTCTCACCGCTCAAGCAGCGGATCGGGATCAGATTCGCACCTTCTGGAGTCGCCAGATCGGTCGGTTTTGCTGGATTGTGGCGGGCGCAATGGTCGTAGCTTGTATCATTTGTGGATACGCCATCGCCAAGGGGGAGACCACGGCGGTATTCGATGCCGTGAAGACGCTTGGGACTCACGGTCTCGCTCTCCTTGGAGGAGTTGGAGCGGACCGGCTGTGGATACACCGCAGGAAGACGGGGATATCCAATCCGCCGGACAACTCCCAATAAAGCAAGAGCACAACAAGACGAGACACAGCAACCGTCACCAGCCGCCGTGTCGAAGTCGTCCTTGCGTGTTTTCATGGGTTTCCTCCCGTCTCGACGCCCGCTCCCGCTGGTGACGGTGCGTGCTCTTTGACGTTCTGCAAAGAATGAAGACACCAACACCACATCCACCTTGCAAAGAATGCGTTTGCGGCGGATCCAAATCGCATATGAAGCGGCTCGCACAGATTCTTACGATCCTTTGTGCTTTTAGCCAGCCGTCCCATGCCCTAGATCTTGATGGCGATGGAATGAGCGATGTCTGGCAGCGCGTTCACAACATTGCCACCGGCGACACCACTACCGATATTGACCAAGACGGCCAACCCAACTCCGCAGAAGCCGCCGCCGGAACGAACCCGCGCGATCCGAATGACTATTTCCGCACATTCAATGTCTCGGTTTCGCCAACCTTGGATTCCGCCACGCTAGCTTGGCGCAGCGCGGATGACCGCTACTACGAGATTGAAAAGTCCACGGATTTGATTTCTTGGACCTACGCTTCCTATCAATACGGATTATCCAATCAGACTACATCCTCTCGAACATTCAGACTCAACTCGCCTGCACAGCCGAAAATGTTCTTCCGAGTGCGCGGCTACCCTGAATATGATTATGATTACGATGGCGATGGTCTGCAATCCTGGGAAGAACAGCTTGTTGGAACCGATCCGTACGACCGAGACACAGAGAATGATGGCATGGATGACTGCTTTGAGTTTATCCATCAACTCAACCCGCTGGAGGCGGCTGACGCCGCCTCTGACTTGGACGCCGATGGCCTGAGTAACCTTTGGGAATACAAGCTGAAGCTCAATCCTCGTCTAATCGATTCCAATAGCAACGGTATAAGCGACGCTCTGGAAGACAAGGAACTGGATGGCCTCGCGAATCTAGCGGAAATCACCACTCACAACACCGATCCGAGCCAGCCGGATACAGACTTGGATACGCTTCCCGATGGCTGGGAGCTTGCCAATGGATTCGATCCTACCGTCCACAATGGCACGGATGGCGATGCGACGAATGATGCGACTGCTGACCCAGACGGTGACGGTTTGCCAAATTCGCAAGAGGGCGACAACAACACAAAGGCAAAGAACCTAGATACCGATGGAGACGGCGTGAACGATGGTGTTGAGGTCGGACAAGGAAGCAATCCAAACGATCTGAATGATAGTCAACCACCGCCCAACGGCACAGTTGCTGTGAATATCACGTTTGGAGATCACAGCTGGAGCCATTCCGAAAAATATCGCGTCAAGTTACAGCCTGTCCAAGGTGATACTCAAGTTAGGACACGCACTAACCGGAAGTATGGAGAGACACAGACCGATACGCTGCGGCTTCGTCGGGGTGCGCGTTACACCGTTACGCTGGATCATGTTGCGACTGACCCAAACTACGACTCTGAACCGAATCCCGATTACGATTACACACTGGAAATCCCACCAGTCGCAACAACAGAGCAAACACTTCGGATCATCAAAGATCCGCAAGGTATCTTAGGAATTCATGACGAAAGCGATTCATTCTTCGCGGCGGGCAAGAGTACCGATCTTTTCGTGATGCACTTCAAGACCGAAACGGTCAGCACGATCCCAGCGAATCGCGAGCGCAAGAAGCTCGGTGTGCGCGAAGAATCAGAAGTAACGGTAACGCCATCCTCGGCTGGAATCATCAACTGGTCCCTTATCAACCAGAAAGATGCTACCGTCAATCCAGCCGTTGGCTATAGCGTCATGTTTCAGGCGGACACTCGCACAAAGGCCACGACTCTGCGTGCGACTTTCGATACGGGTGACATCTATGACATCCCTTGGGATGTCGTTCAACCCACGGGCGAACGTGCGCGCAAGACGGCGGATTTGACCTATGCAGCCGGGACGCAAGGCGCAGGAATGACTATTAAATACACAACTCTGCCAGACGACGTTTCATTTTATCAGGTTGATGTTCTTGAAATTGATAAAGGAACGTCAAACGTCGCTGGATTTTTCACGTCCTTTGCTGCGGCTGATTTACAGCATCATCCCAACCCTAATTGGGAGCGCCTCTATCCAGACAATCATTGGGATGATACAGCAGGTTTTGACGGATGGGGATTCCCTCCCAGTTCGGGACATCCTCGTTCTTGGGCATATGGAACTTATCAATGGGATATCGATGTTATGTGGCGCACGGCCGGTGAGGGCGGCAATGGCCTCCTATTGGGAACCAGAACGCAATTACATACCCTGCATGACAGCACGGGACGGAGCACGGAATCTAAATCGGGAGAAAGCTCGACACGAACGCCCTGAAATGAACCAGACATTTATTAGCAAACAAAATTCAAACAAAACTAATTATGAAATCGATATTTAACCTGATTGTCATTGCTGCTATTTCCGGTGTGGCTGGCGCGGAAACAGATACTCCTTTACCCAAAATGGTCGAGGTCGGAAAAGCAGTGGCGGAGAGCAAGCCAGCAGAGCTGACGCGCAGCAGCATTGATTTTGAAAAGGCACTAAAAGAAGCGTCTCTGGTGCCATCACCGAGCATCCATGCCGAGGTAAAGGCAGTGCATGATGCCTCGGTTAGGTTGCTTGCTAATCTCCGCGACGGGATGTTCTCAAAGGAATCTGGCGAGGCGAAAGCTGTTTCGACAGCCGTAAAGTCCACCTTGGACAAGCTCGACTTTCTAATTGAGGAGAACTATCAGTGGCAGCATGGCAGGGCAAATATCAGCCCTCCGCCTGGCACCCCGAATGCGGCGGCTGGTATGAATCCGGAGGCGATTCGCGATCCTAAATTGCGACAGCAATATCTGGAAACCATCAAAGAGGAGAAGGTCAAGCAGGAGAAAAACGTGCAACAGGAAGGCTTGAAGCGCACCCGTAAGCTAATCCTTATGAATGTAGCGGCACTTGAATCTTGGCGTTCGTCTGTCGGAGTCAGTAAGGAAGGATTGATCGAGACATTCTCGAACGAAGGCGAAAGCCGTAAATTACTCCGTGAGATGGTCGCCCCAGAGTAGCACCAAGTTAATTGCAAGTTAGCTCAGGCGAGGCCATCACAAGCATATCACTGATTGCCCAACCCTACCGTAAGCCCCCGAGCGTCCGCCGTTTGAAAAGCCTCGGTCATTGCGCGCCCCCCGCCAGGATCGCGGCATGTCACGCACACGCCACACCGACAAACAGAAGGCCCGCATCCTCCGGGAGTTTGAACACCA
>CANHPN010000038.1 GCA_947462535.1 Akkermansiaceae bacterium
AACGTGTTCGAGCCTTGCCAGAAATTCCCCGAGGATTGGGCAGCGTGATCTCAGGGTTACCGGGCGTGCCGGGTCAGGAATGACGTGGGATCCGACGGCCAGCGGGTTGGCACCCGCGTTGATGCTGGGCCACCGCGAGGCGAGGTAACGGCCTTTTTCGAATCCGCCCGGGCCGAAATGTTCCTCGGGAACCCAGCAATAAACCCTCCGGGTTTTTTGCAAGGCGTGGTGTCCTGCTGCGTGGTGGATGCGTCCAATTTGTTGATTTACAATAGCGTGCATAGATCGATTTTTGGAATTTTTGGAGTGGTAATCACGATTTCACCCACGATTTCGGGCGATGGCGGGAGGGTTTTGAGAACCTCCATGATGCATTCTTCGAGAAAGCGAACTCCCTTTTTTGCGGCGATGGCACCGGGGATTCGGCGTTGCACCTCTGCCCGGAAAGCCTGCTGCATCCGTTGCGGGAGTTTGTCTGCGGCCTCGTTGGCTATTCGGTGGTAGTCTGCCGGTGTGAGTTCCTGAATTCTGATCAGGGAACTATTCAGGCGGTTGGCCAGCTCGCGGGGCATTTTTTCGGCCACGATGTCAGCGGTGAGCTCGTCGTTGGCTGGGTCGGTCTCAGCTCCGAACCCCATGGTCCGTCGTGATGTGGAGTCGTCGAACCAGCTTTGAAATGTGCCGATGGCGAGGAAAAAAACGGTTTCCTTGAGTTTTTCTGTCAGCGTTACGATGGTAGGATCGACGGTGTCGTCGTCGACTTCGGGGAGCGTCAGTCCGCTCGGCCAGCGGCCATCGAGCAGGTCAAACAGCTCTCCACGGCAGTACATTTTCCAGGATGAGTCGCCGTCCCGGTCGGTAATTTTTTCGATTTCATCGATCGCCAGGAGGGTGCGATCATGTTTGGCGACGTGCTCCGCGATGACGCTTATTGTCTCGCGAGTGCCTCGATTATTGGCACCGCTGGGCATCCAGTTGGGTGCAGACACGCGTAGTAGACTGACGGGGTTGCCCCACATTAGGGTGGCTGGGTCATAGTCACCTAGTGCCTCGGCTGCCATGGCGGCGACGGCCGTTTTCCCGGTGCCGGTGGGTCCGATCATGAGGCTGGCCCACCTAGGGATCACCGGGAGTTGCTGCCAGTCGCCCGCGAAATATGCGCGTGCTCGTGCCGTGATTTCGTCGAGTGCGGCGCGTTGGTGTGCGAGTGGCTCCATTTCGCCACCTTTTTCACCGCCCGCAGCGGGCGAGGAAACCCGCCCGGTGGGCGAGGGTTATCGTTTTTCCTGTTCGGGCATGACCTGCTGGATACTGCCGTTGTTTTGCAGTTGGCGGCGGAGCATGGAGCATTCCCGGTAAGCTAGGGCTGCCAGAATGGTGGTGGCGATGGTCATTATGAGTATCAGCACGGCGACCAGGGCGACGGCTTTTTGCCGTCGCCCTGATGGTGCAACTTGGAGGCTGCCATTTGAGTCCACAGCGATTTTGTGTAGAACCCAATTGATGATGAGGCAGTTGTTTACGAATTCCAGTTCCATCCGGCGGTGGACCGACGGATAGTCATCTGGATCGGGGCCAAGACGGCGGCGGCGCGCCATCATTGTCTCCCACATTTGAGCCTCATCTTTTTTGCTGAGTCCCATGACGGTTTAGGCTTCCACGGCGGCGGCTTTGGTTTTTTCTTTCGTCTCTTTAACTGGCAACTCGGTGATCGGTTCGAGGATGTGTTCGTAAATCACCCCGGCCGCGAGTTCGAGATGATTGACCGCGTCTTCAACGTCGAGTTGTTCATCCATGTCTAGAGTGTCGTAGTTTTTGGCGAGGTATTCAGGCAATTCAGGCACTGGCGGTAGGTTCGCGAATTTGCCAAAGCGGGTGATGATTGCTTTCGTGGTGTCAGTCCATTGCTCACAGTCCCATTGCGGAAGTTTGCTGAGATATTCCCAAGCGCCGAATGATTCGAAGGCGGGAGCGTGCCGATTGGGGCGACGGGCGCGAACCAGAATCCGTTCGGGCTCGAAGAGTTTGATTGCCGAGATGCCTCCCTCCAATTCCTCGGAGTCGGGGCTCACGGGCACGATCATGGAAAATGAGTCGCAGCGCTCTAAAACGCGGGCTTTGCGGACATTTTCAAGCAGGACGCTTTCCTTGTTGTTCAAGGCACCGGGTAGGTCCATCAGGATGATTGCCCGTTTTTCTAGCGCCAGTTTGACGACTGCAGCCAGTGTCGCGCGAGCCAGTTCGGGGGTTTGTGCGTCGAGGGTGACGACGCGGCCTTCTCCCAAGGAGCGTTCGAGGGTCGTGTTGCTGTCGTCGTAGGTGACGACGATGAACGGCAGCCCGGCGATACTGCAGACACCGGCCATCGTGATGATGGTCGAGGATTTGCCTGGGCCGCCTTTGGTGGAGCCGGGGACGATGATGTGAGCACCCGCTTTAAGGAGCAGGCGGCGTGGAATTTTGATCAGTTTCGGTTTCATGGATGTGGTTTGGTTTTTGGTTTGAGGTCGGCGAGGCTGAGTTGCCCGGCTTCCCAAAGTCTTGTGGTGTTGGGATCGAAATCTTTACTGCCCGGATGCAGGCGGGTGTAGCCATGCCGGGTGCAGTAGCTATGGATTCCCGATAGCGCGGCGTGGGTGCCTTGACCTGAAAGGCGACTTTGCATTTCGGCCCAGGTGAGGCCTTCGCGGCAAAATCCCACCAGTTTAGCGGTGTGTTGTCGTAGTCGTGGTAAAGCTCTCATCGGCGTATAATACGTATATACGAGATAACCCTTGCATCCGCAACAGGAAAATGTGTAAAAAGCAAAAAAATGAGAAATAAAGGAACGATTGTGACCAAAATCCTCAAAATAAGCGATCGGGATTCCGAGGCCCTTGACCGCTTGGCACTCTTAGCGCAACGGCATTATCGACAGCTGTATCCAGATGCGCTGGCAGTCGATTTGCCGAGCATTAGCCACGTCCTCCGGGCTTTGATCCGATACGCTGACGAGCGTACGATGGGTGATCCGATGACTGCGGATGGCATCCAGCTTGTGGAGCGATGCGCCACAGGGGGCGGTCGCTGGGACTAATCGGTTTCGGCCCGCAGTCCCGAAACGTGTATTTTCATCGGTGGCGGCGGCTTCGAGATGTAGTCCTCGGGTTTCATGTCAGGAGGCATTTCCACGGTGGCGCGTTTTCTGGGTTTGTAGGGGGATTCAGTTTCTTCCTCTGGGGGCGTTTCTTTCGTCACGGCTGCCGCATGCTTCGGATCGACGGCCTTCGTAGGATCGGGATCGACGGGTTTTTGTTGGACATTTGCTGGCTCGACGAGGGGTTGCGGCATCCATCCGGCCAGTAGCTGGTCTTCTGAGGGGCGTGGGTTGATCGCCCTCAAGGCTGCCAATGCGGAGCGATATTCTTGGGTCGCTCCGCGTTTTCCACGTATTGGCAGGCCGCACATATCTGCAACCTGGCTGCGTAAGCGGTGGATCTTACGGAGCTGGGCTTTTTGTTCTTTTTTGTCGCTGGATTTTTCCAGCACTCCAACCTTTTGCAAAAACTTGTGAGCCCATTTTGCCTCACGATCATCGTATATCATCATCAGCATGATCCTTTGGACCCCCAGCTCGGGATCTTCCCGGAATGAGTCGTAGTAGGACTTCACCAAAATTTCGGGTGCGATAGATGAAAAGGTCATGATTGCGTTTTTACGTCGCAATTCGGGAATAGTCAAGGAGTGTTGGTGTTTAATGTAAGGCAATCGTTGTTCATATCGGTAGATTTCGGACACACTTTTGTAATTTTGTGTCGCACTAATGTCACACTCACGACACTTTAATGTCATTCTGATGTCCTAAGTTGTGCTAACTGAGGAGAATGACGGTGCGGCGTGAAATTGGGTTGGATTTCTGAACAAACCACGGTTTTTCTGTGGGGGGATCCGATCAGGTTGACTCGGGACAATCTGTCACTCTTCGAGGGCAATTCGAGGTAAAACTGTTGTTTTATCGTCGTTGTCCTGTTCTAAATGCGGGAAACTTGTCGCACTAATGTCACACTATCGTCACTGTCGAGTAGTAATCACATCACTCTTCGGTGACAATCGTTGTCAACCGCTGACTTTCGACGGTGCCGATAGCTATCGGACAGTTCAGGGCAACGCCCAATGAGAAAAACCGGGTCGCCCCCGAGAGGTTTTTTCGATCAAATCTTGACAGATTGGTTTTCCTAAACCATTATCTGTCAATGATTTGCGCCATTTCAACGGGCGGGGTGGCTGGTCTGGAAACGGGAGTTTCCGGCCAAGGCCAGCCTGGGGAGGTTTCGAAAGGAGGGGGGCGCGATGCCCCCTTCCTTCGCAAGATGCGGATACCCGAACGAAAACCGCGTATGCGTGTTGTAGTACGGTTATCCGCATCTTGCGTCAGTGCTAATTAGCACGGCACAAAGAAGGCGTGATTTTGAGCCTTTTGAGTCCCCTGTTTAATGGGGACTGGAAGCCCGAATTCGGGCATGGAGACCGAAGCTCAATCGCTTCGGTTCGTTTTTGGAGCGATTGCGACATCTTTGGAGAACCGGAGCCATTTGGCGGAGGTTTAGGAAGCCGGGTTGAGGCGACCATGATCAACGGGATTACTGGCGATGGGGAGCGATTGAGCGACATGAGGAAAAACAACAACCCCGATCCTTTGGTGGATCGGGGTTGGATGGGTGAAGCAGGCTGATTAGGATTAGGAGTGATCGTTACCCAGTGCTTCCGCCATTGGGAGGAGGATGGCTTTTTGCTGGTCGGTGAGTTGTTTGAGGATGTCGTCGTTGATTTTCCCAGACTGGCTGCGCATGCCCTTGGTTGCATTGGCCAGTTCGGTCAATTTGGCTGACGTGACGGTGGTGCGTCCGAGCGCTGCCATGTAGTAACGTTGGAGGAGTTCGGCTTTTTTGGCGACGTCCTTGGTCTTTACGGATTTCGTCGGGATTTTAGCCTCGATTTCAGCCCGGGACTTCACTGGGAGTTCGACGGTTCCAAGGGTTTCCAAGTCAGGAGATTCTGGGATGTCCTTCGATTTTTCGAGGGCAATCCGAATGTCGACTTGAGCTTCGAGGATTTTGTCGAGGTAGTTTTCGACGTGGATGGTGCCGATGCGGGGGACACGGGTTTGTCCCACCATGCGTGTGCGGGTTGAAAAGTAGCGGATCGTATTGCCTATGATCTCCTTGATCATGATTCCAAGGCGTTCGAGCAGGCCGGGTATGTGGTGCCCTTCGACATTTTCAATGCCTTCCATTTCAGCGAGGCGAGCGATTTGCTCGGGGAGTGACATCGGTTTTGACTTGCCGCTTTTGGCGGCGATCTCGGCGGAGTTCTCCGCCCCCACCTCGGCGGCAGTTTTGATGTGAGCTTTCCGTTTCTTGGGTTTCTCCTTGCTCTTGTTGAGCAGGTCGGCGGCAAATTTGTCGAGGCGGTTGAGCCGGGTGAACAGATGGGTATGGGTGCGTTCGAGAGTGAGGGTTCCAGTTGGGCGCTTGACGGCGAAAACGATGTGCAGATCGCATTCGCCGGTTTCCGGGTTTTCGTGCCAGGTGGCGCGGGCGGGTGAATCGGGACAGACTTTTGCGATTGCTTCCTTCTCGATGATTTCGCGCTCCTCGGGGGTGGCATAGCATCCTACGCCGAGGTTGTGAATCGCCTCTTCCCACAGCTCGGATGTGCGTTTCCCCCTTTTCCTGTCTCGATGGCGGAGGTAATTCGCTTGGGTGGCTTGAACGGCATCGACGAGATCGTTCTCGGATGGGCCGGCGCAGTTGTAATTTTTCCCAGGGTGGAGAATGAGCCCCTTGTGGTCAGCGTGATTAGGATCCCGGAGGTATAAGTTGTGCTTCTTGAGCTCAGCGATGGATTTCTTCTTTTCCTTTGGGCGGGTGTAAACGATTTTGGTGGCCATGGCATTGATAGGTTGGAAGTCAGGGTGTCAAGGCGGCAAGGTCTTCGTCTACCTCGGTGTAGGCTGAGAGGACTTTGATTCCGGCTTCATAGGCTTCTCGCTCTGAGACGGATTTGCTTTCCAGTAGTAGTTTCATCAACCCAGTGATTGAAATACGGACTTGGGCGGGGAGTTCGTGGGTGATGGGTATTGCAGTCATGCGGCAGACTTGGCGGCGCAGTTCCTGTTGTTTCTTAATTTCGGATAGCAGTTCGTCGACGAGTTCGGCCTTTTTGACCGGCTCGATTTTTGCGCGGATGATCTTGCGCAGGATCTCCTTGAGCATGGTTTCAGAGTCGGCGATCTGCCCGGAGAGCAAGAGCAGGTCGTCTTTGGAGAGCCTCCGCAGGTGGATGGGCGTGAGCAGGGCGGTTTGCCCGGCCATCGCCTTGAGTGCATTGGACACGATTTGGACGCGAGTTTGGTCGGGCATCTCAGTTTCGAGGGCACGAAGGGCGGCGAAGCCGGGATGATCCAAGCGGAGACTGCTCGGAATGGTTTCTTGAGAACCCTTCTTTTGATGGGTTTTCTTGCCTGGCTTCAGGCTTTTTTTCTTAGCGACCGGCGCGGGGGTAGCTGGCGTGGTAGTCGCTTTGTCTTCGACTGCGGGCTTCGTTTCGGTGCCCTTTTTTTTAGGCTGCGAATTTTGTGTGCTAGGTGTAATTTTCGACATGATAATGTTATCACTGCGAGGCACCTGATGTCAAGGAATGTTTATATTCTGCATTACGCAAACAACCCCGCCCGGTTGTCCGGGCGGGGTTGAGGGGGCGCGAGAAGTCAGGCGGGGTAGCTACTCGCGGATGAGGAGAAGCCCGAGACTCATGCCGTGGCAGTTGCCGGTGAGAGTTACCGTCTGACCGATTTTCAGGTGGGCGATTTGTTTTTCGGAACCTCTGGCGAAAATCTTCATGACTTTTTGTTCGAGTGTGACGAACGGTGCTCCAAGGATGTCTCTGTCGATGTCACTTATGACACCACTTACTGCGATTTGCTTTCCTTCAAACCTGAGGTCTGCCGCTACGGCATTTTCGGCGTAGGCTCGCTTGATGTCAGCGACGGAAAATGCCGTTCCCTGTTTTTCGACTTTCGGGCCGCCAGTTGCTCCTTCGAGTTTTCGCGTGGTGACCTGTGGTTGGATGTATTTCCCGGATGGCTTGGAGAGCTTGGCGCGTTGGGCGTTGGTCCACGATTCTTGTGTGACCGCGCTGATTTGTAGTGGGATGATACCGTAGTCGCTTTCGATTTTGATTTCCCAGTCGGATTTGGCGACGAGGGGTCCGGTCATGCTGCCCCCGGATTTGAAGGTGATGGTGACGGGTTCGGCGCTGGCGGTGGCGACGATGGCGAGGGTGATGAAAAGAAATGTTTTCATTGGGTTTTAGTTTTGGGGTTTATACGGACGATCGTAGTCGAGGATCGGGCGGAGTAGGTCGTCTGCGTCGCCTGAGAGGTGTGCGCGGGCGGCGATCATGGCGACGACCGCTTGGGCGAGTTTGCTGTCGAGGCCGCTGAGGGTGTCGCACAGGTTGACGGCGTGGTCGTCGTTCCAGAGGCTCAGCAGGATGGCTTCGATTTTCCGGGATTGTCCGGAGTGGTGGCGGAGTGCGGCCACGAGAATCGGCGTGGCGGCTTCGAGGTCAGCGCGGGCGGTGGTGGCGAGTTGGCGGCCGAGGCTGATGGCCGCGGTGAGTTCGGCGATTGGATCGGTGGTATTGGTTGTGTCAGGTGTTTCCATGGCACACCTAAGTTTCCGGGTTTTCCAACTGATCGGCAAGGGTCAGTTGGAGGGCGTTCGCTTTGCGTCTGCGGTAAGCGTGGCGCTGGAGATCGAGGGCACAGGGCTGGCAGGCGTAGTAGGGCCATGATCCTTTCGGTGTCTTCAAGGTCCGGAATTGGTCCAGCGGTTTGATGGCTTGGCAAATCCGGCAGCGTTTGTTTCCATCGGGCACGCGGTCGATTACCGCTAAATCCCTTGGGAAATATGGCGTTTCGAGCTTCATGTAATTGTCACCGAAAATGGAATCCATTGCCGTGCGGGTATTACGGGGATTCGAAACGGGAGTGCCGCTGTTCAAACCGGCAGATAGAAACCTACCGGCAGCGGATTTCCGGCCCTCTGCTGGACCGGATCGATATCCACTGCGAGGTCCCGCTGGTGGATTTCCGCGAGCTGTCCTCCAACACCAATACTGGCGAGTCCTCGGAGACGATCCGCCAGCGTGTGATCGCCGCCCGAGGCATCCAGTTGGAGCGCTTCAAGAAGTCATCTAACTCCACCAACTCCTCGATGGGCTCGCGCCAGGTGAGACAGCACTGCCAGCTCAATGCCGAGGGCAATGGTTACCTCGAACACGCGATGGAGGAAATGAACTTCTCCGCCCGGGCTCACGACCGCATCCTCAAGGTCGCGCGCACACTGGCGGACCTTTCCGGCTCCCCTTACATCCGGTCAAACGACATTCTCGAAGCAATCCAATACCGCTCGCTGGACCGCAAGCTGTTCAGTTGACACCCCGTGAAAATCATCCCCGATCTCCACGGGCCTGGAAACGAGCAGGGCTGGGTGATCTTGAGTCGTCCGAAGAGCTTGCCGCCCGGCGCCACGCTTTTTGGGATCGGTGGAAACGTTCTGGACGACCTGCAGGCCGATCTGGCAGACGGTGCCTTTTCCAGCAAGTGCCAACATGTCCACCTGCGTGGATAGGAACATGGTGCCGGAAGGTCGCGAACTTGATGCTTGGAAGCGGGGTTTTGCTTTTGCAGGGTTTCTCTTATGCGCACGAAGGCGGTTTCATTGTTGCAGGAGTTGACGGAGGCTCATTCAGTCTCCGGGCATGAGGATGAGGTAAGGGCCATTTTCGTAGATGAGCTGGCGGAATGCGGGGAGCTCTCGGCGGACCGGAACGGCTCGGTGTTTTGTGAAACGGGGTACGAGGGGCCGCGGGTGTTGGTGGCGGGGCACATGGATGAGGTGGGATTCATGGTGCAGAACATCACGCCGGAAGGGTTCATCCAGTTTTTGGGAATTGGCGGGTGGTGGGAGCATAATCTGCTGTCGCAGCGGGTGGAGATTTTGACGCGCGGGGGGGAGAAAATTCTGGGAGTGGTGGCGTCGCGGCCGCCGCATTTCCTGCCGGAGTCGCAGCGGCGGCAGGTGATGGCCATCGACCAGATGTTCATCGACGTGGGGGCGGAGTCGCGGAGGGACGTGGTGGATAGTTTCGGGATTACGTTAGGCGATCCGATCGCGCCGGTGTCGGCGTTCACGGCGATGGGGCGGGAGGATTTGTTCATGGCGAAGGCGTTCGACAACCGGGTGGGGATGGCGGGGGCGATCCAGGCGGGGCAGATTTTGGCGCAATCGGCGCATCCTAACCGGCTGGTCCTGTGCGGGACGGTGCAGGAGGAGGTGGGTCTGCGTGGGGCGAAGACGGCGGCGAATTTCGCGAGGCCGGATGTGGCGATCATCTTGGAGGGACCACCGGCGGATGACACGCCGGGATTCGCGCGTGGCGACTGCCAGGGACGTTTGGGCGGCGGGGTGCAGATCCGCCTGTTCGATCTGTCGGCGATCACGAATCCGCGGCTGGCGCGGTTGGCGATCGAGACGGCGCGGGAGGAGGGGATTTCCTATCAGGTGACGGTGCGGCGGAGCGGGGGAACGGACGCGGGGTCGTTCCATGTGGCGAACGAGGGGATTCCCAGCATCGTGCTGGGCGTGCCGGCGCGGTATATTCACTCGCACAACGCGATCATCGATTTGAATGATTATCTGCACATGGTGGCGTTGACGATCGCGCTGGTGAGGCGGCTGGACGGGGAGGCGGTGGAGGGACTGGTGACGTATTTGTGATAAGATTTTTCGCTGGCGGGTGCAGCTGATTTGCGATTGGCTGGGAGTCATGAAGTTCACTCAATCGAGAATTGTTATGCTGGTGGCAGGTCTGATGGGCGTGGGGGGCATTTTACCGGCACGGGCGGTCCTTCCAATAATGACTGAAAATGAATGGATTGGGTATTTCGTCGGGGTTCAAAACAGAGCGTTCCAGTTCGGCATCACTTCAGAAGGAAAGGCGATGATCAAGCCGGGAAAAAAGGGCGCGTGGATGGCTGATAAACTAACGATTCCCGTGAATTTCCAAGTTCAGGAAACCATGCCGGACGGGAAAGTGATATTCCGCAAAATCCAGGGCGAGTCGCTGGAGTCCGCTCAGTTGGCGACGGCCAAACCCCACAATGTGGTGATCAAAGGCAAGGTGACAGGTGGCGCGGCTTTTGAGATTTTTGTCAATGAAGAGCGCGAAGGATTCTCGCTAGGCGGGCGCTTGCTGGAGCCGGGGAAATCGAAAAATCCGCTGCGATTCGTGATCGAAGTGAGAATCCCCGATGCTTACGCCGATACCAAGAAGGATGGCGAGAAGAAGGCGGTCAAGGCGTTCGATGAAAGAACCAAAAGGGACCGATTACAGTTGGTTTGGACGGACAAGAAGCGTGTGAAGCAGTCACTCACCGAAAGAGTGGATGCAAGCAGCAAGGAAATCAGCGGCCCAGGAATCGCTGGCGTGCAACTCGAACTTGACGCGTATAATGGCAAGAAAATTGAAATCATGGCCTCGGAAAACTCAGTGCTCACGCTCGCGAACAAGCCGCCCGCAGCGCTCATGGATGGCTTTTCTATCAGTTGGGCGGCGGATGTCGCGAAGGACCCCGAAGGCAAGGCGCGTCTCAGCATCGGGATGAAATGATGCGGCCCGTGATCTCCCGTCAACTTGTCGCGCCGGCACTTTTTTGTTCGAGCGAACATCTTTTTCTTGCAAGTTGCCTTGGCCAAGGTCAGACATTGGCAACGCAACACAACTCCCATGGCCGCCAAACAAACATCCGAAGAATCCGCCACCGAAAAACTCAACGAAGCCCGCAAGCGCAACCTAGATCTTGCGATCTCGCACATCCAGAAAGAGTTCGGTGAATCCGCCATTATGCGCCTGGGTGACGAACGCTGTGTCGATGTCGATGTCATCCCGACCGGGAATCTTCTCATCGACCGTGCGCTGGGGGTTGGCGGTTTTCCCTGCGGCCGGATCGTCGAAGTGTTCGGCCCGGAATCCTCTGGCAAGACCACGCTCACTCTCACCGTCATCGCCCAGGCCCAAAAGCGCGGCGGTCTCGCAGCCTTCATCGACGTCGAGCACGCTCTCGACCCCCAATACGCCCGCAAGCTCGGCGTGAATCTCGATGACCTCCTGGTTTCCCAGCCTTCGTCCGGTGAGGAAGCTCTCCAAATCTGCGAAGCGCTGGTCCGTTCGAATGCGATTGCCGTGATCGTGCTGGATTCGGTGGCCGCACTCGTCACCAAGCAGGAACTTGACGGCGAAATCGGCGATTCCACCGTGGGTGCCCAAGCCCGCCTGATGAGCGCTGCGATGCGCAAGCTCACCGCCCTGATTTCCAAGGCGCAGACCGTCTGCATCTTCACCAACCAGATTCGCGAGAAAATCGGAGTCATGTTCGGGAACCCCGAAACCACTCCCGGTGGTCGTGCTCTCAAGTTCTTTTCCTCCGTCCGTGTCGACATCCGCCGGATCGGGGCGATCAAATCCACCGACGGAGCGGTTACGGGCAATCGCACCAAGGTGAAAATCGTCAAAAATAAGGTTGCCGCCCCGTTCACCGAGGCTGAATTCGACATCATGTACAACGAGGGAATTTCCTCCACAGGTTCGCTCCTCGATCTCGCCTTGGAAATGGAAATCGTCCAGAAGCGCGGCTCATGGTTCAGCTATAACGGCACCCAGCTCGCCCAGGGTCGCGATGCCGCCAAGGAGTTGCTCAAGGGCGATCCGGTGATTTACGCCGACATCGAAACCAAGGTCAAAGAAGGGCTCGAAGCCAAAAAGAAGAAGTAATCGGGCGGGAGGATCGCGCTGCTAGTGGACCGCCCGTCCACTCTCTGGGCGCGTATAGAAGACCGACTTGGGGCTTGACGGCGGGCTTGCTTTTGGCAAGCCTACGGCGTCTGGCGTTTGATTTTCAATCATTTGTCGGCAGCCGAGCACCTCCCAGGGGGAACTCCTTCCTCTCCATCATCGGGCGGACTCGGAAAATTGTTCTGAACACCGACCCTCCCACTATGGACTGGACCTCACCTCTTTGGTATGCCTCGTATATTGTCGTTCTCGTCGGCCTCGCCGGTTATGGCTCGCACCGGCTGACGATCGTTTTTCTCTATTTGAAACACTCGCGGAAGCATCCGGAGCCCAAGGAGTTGTTCAAGGAGTTGCCGCTGGTGACCATCCAGCTGCCGGTCTTTAATGAGATGCACGTGGTGGACCGCCTGCTCGCTTCGGTGTCCGCGCTGGATTACCCGCAGGACAAGATGCAGATCCAGCTTTTGGACGACTCGACGGATGAGACCGTCGAAATCTGCCGGGCGGGGATCGAGGGCTTGAAGGCCCGTGGCTTCGACGCCGAACACATTCACCGCACGGATCGCACCGGCTACAAGGCAGGCGCGCTCGAAAACGGCACCCGTTTCGCCAAGGGCGAGTATCTTCTGATTCTCGATGCCGATTTCGTCCCGAATCCGGATCTGCTTCAGGAAACGATCCACTATTTCTCTGATGATAAAATCGGCATGATCCAGACGCGTTGGGGCCACCTCAACCGCACCTTCAACGTGCTGACCCGCATTCAAGCGATGTTCCTGGACGGTCACCTCGAGCTGGAGCAAACCGCCCGCAATCGCTCCGGGCGGTTTTTCACCTTCAACGGAACCGGCGGCATCTGGCGGAAATCCTGCATCACCGACGCCGGCGGTTGGGAGCACGACACGCTCACCGAGGACATGGATCTCAGCTACCGGGCGCAGCTCAAGGGCTGGCGCTTCATTTTCCTCAACGATGTGGAAACTCCCGCCGAGCTGCCGGTGGACATGGATGGCTTCAAGAGCCAGCAGCACCGCTGGACCAAGGGCTCAATCCAGGTTTGCAAAAAGGTGCTCCCCGCGATCTGGAAGAGTGACGTGCCGCTTTTCATCAAGATGGAGGCGACGGCCCACCTCACTTCGAACTTCGCCTACCTACTCCTCATCTGCCTTTGCTTCCTGATTTATCCCAACCAGCAAGCGCAGCCGGATTTCGGAAAACTGACCACCTATATCGTCAACGTCCCGATCTTCTTCTTCGCCTCGGTTTCGGTGATCGTGTTCTATCTGGTGGCCCAGAAAGCGCTGCGTCCCGGCTCCTGGTGGCGGGAAATTCCCTATTTGCCGTTGCTGTTGGCGCTGGGCATCGGGATGTCGATCAGCAACGCCAAGGCCGTAATCGAAGCGCTTTGCAACCATCAATCCGCCTTCGTCCGCACCCCGAAATACGGGATCGATCAGGTGAAGCGTCAGGACTGGAAAAAAAGCAGCTATAAGGCGATGAAGACGCTCACGCCCTTCGTCGAGCTGCTGTTCGGTTTCTTCTTCCTGTTCGTCGTGGTCGAGGCGGCGATGAAGTCGAATTGGCCCTCCGCGATTCTTCTCCTTCCTTTCCCTGTCGGCTTCTTTTATACGTCATTGTCATCGCTCGTGCGATTGTTGCCATCCGCTTCGGAGGCACCCGCTTCCAAGACCGTGAATCGTGAAGCCCCATGACAGAACGATGACCGCAATCCCCACGCCGCGCGTTCTTTTCTTCGCGTCTCTCAGCCTTCTGGCGGCTGTCGGGCTCACCTGTTGCGGCTCTAATTCTTTCTCGTTCGGCGGTGATACCCGGCACAAGATGATCGTCAGCGTGCGTGACCAGAAAATGCTTCTGGTTCGCGATGGCACGCCGGTCAAATCCTACAAGATCTCGACTTCCAAATTCGGAATCGGTGACCGGCCCGGCAGCAACTGCACGCCGCTCGGACGACTGCAGGTGGCCAAAAAAATCGGCGACAACGCGGTGATTGGCAGCGTTTTCAAAAGCCGCCGTCCCACGGGCGAAGTGCTCAAACCCAACGCGCCCGGCCGCGATCCGATCGTCACCCGGATTCTGTGGCTGACCGGCACGGAGTTACGAAATCAGAACGCCTTTCGCCGGACCATTTACATTCACGGAACTCCCGAGGAACGCCGTCTGGGCTCGCCTGCATCTTACGGCTGTATCCGGATGGGAAGCCGCGATGTGGCCGACCTTTACGGTAGGATTGGGACGGGTGCCGATGTCTTCGTGATCCGCGGTTCCATCCAGACGAAAAGCGGAAACCGGGCCTCCGCGTCCTTGTGAAAAGGCACCGCCCGCATGGCAGGCGTATTTTTCCTGTTTCAGGTGTTGTCGTTAGTCCTGAAAAGGAATAAAGCTGAGCCATGGCCGACGAGTATTCCGAAACAACCCCCGCATGGATTGAGACGAGCGCCCTGACCGCGCCCGCGCTGCTAGGAGCGGCGGCGGGCCTGCTGCTGGGAGATTTGATGCACCGGGGAGCGCGGCGCGGAGTCGGAATCGGCTTGGGCGTGCTGGGCGTCTCGGTCTTGTTGCCGTTCGTCGTCGGTGGCGTCACCGGCCTGGTGACGGGTCCGCGCAGCAAGCTCGGAGTGCGCCGCAAGATCCAGCGCATCCGCGATGCGGGCATCGTGTCGCCGGATTATAACGACGTGGAGGAAGCGCTGCGCGAGCAAGGCCTGCTCTGAGTCATGCGAATCGCGGTCACAGGGACCGGCGGGCCCGTCAGCCTGCGGAACAATTGCGCTACCGGGTTGGCGGAAATTTTACCCGCGCGGTGACCGGGAAGTGATCCGAAACCATCGGCTTGTCGCCCGAAACAATTTCCGCCGCCTCGATCCGCGCGCCCCGGCTGACCAGGATGTGATCCACCTTGATCAAGCCCTCGCGGCTGTCGCGCCAGAGGTGCAGCGTCCGGCGGTTTTTCTCTCCGGCGTGCAGAAGCTGATAGGCGTCGAGCAGGCCGCTCGACCAGGTTTGCTCCGAGCCTGCGAGTGTCGCGCGCCGGCCGGTCAGATAGACCATTCCCGGATTCGACTCCATCGAGTTGAAGTCGCCGATCAGCGCGACCGGTTCATCCGCATGCTTCCGCTCGTCGATCCGTTTGGAAATGAGCAAAGCCGCCCGCTCGCGCGATTCCTGATGGCGGTGATCCCAGTGCGTATTGAAAACATAGAATCCGCGGCCTGTCGCTAGATCTACCAGCCGCAGCCACGCAGCCACCCGCGGGATCTCGTTTCCCCAGGTCCGCGAGCCCGCTTGCTCCGGGGTGTCGGACAGCCAGAAGGTCCCGCAGTCCGTCGGGTCCGGCTGGAAGCGCTCGCGCTGATAGAAGATCCCGGAATACTCGCCGTCCTGTCTACCATCGTCCCGGCCCACGCCGAAGAACTCGTAATCTGGCAGCGACGCCCACAAGTCCGCCGCCTGTCCGTGCCGGGCTTCCTGCACGCCGATGCAATCCGGTCGCTGCCTGCGGATCATCCGCACCGCGCCGTTCAACCGCCGCGGCCACGCGCGCGATTCGTGATCTTCCGGATTCTCATAGCGGATGTTGAAACTCATCAGGTTCAACGCCAGCACTCCATTCTTCCTAACCGCCACCGCCTTTGGGGGAGGCGATTCGCGTTCACGGCGGCAGGAGGAAATGCCGGTGAGCAGCGGGATCAAGCACAGGCCAAGAAAGCGGAGTTTCATAGATCGTTGCAAGGAGCGCGGACTTCGGTCGGCGAGTCTTAACAGGGGCGAGCCGACTAAAGTCAGTGCTCCATTCGTCGCAACAAAAAAGACCGCTTCCGGTGAGGAAGCGGTCTTTTCATTGGAATGATTCGATCGACTCAGTTGGCGGATGCCAAGGCGGGAGCGACGACGTTCACACGGCGGCCTTCCTTGTCGAAGAACACGCGGCCATCGACGAGAGCGAAGAGCGTGTGGTCACGACCGCAACCTACGCCGAGGCCCGGATGCACTTTGGTGCCGCGCTGGCGGATGATGATGTTTCCGGCAACCACGGCTTGGCTGCCGAATTTTTTCACGCCGAGGCGCTTGCTGCGGGAATCGCGACCGTTCTTGACGGAGCCTTGTCCTTTTTTATGGGCCATAAAAGTAGGGAAGTTGGGTGGTTGGAGATTAGCCGGCGATCGAGGTGATCTCGAGCGTGGTCAAAGCGCGGCGGAAGCCTTTGGTCTTGTGGAAGCCCTTGCGGCGCTTGAACTTGAAGGCGACGCCCTTGGGTCCGCGGTATTGATTGACGACCTTGGCGGTCACCGAAGCGCCAGCCACGAGAGGAGCGCCGATTTTCACGGACTCGCCTTCGCCGACGATCAGAACGTCAAACGTGATTGTCGAATCGACTTCGGCATCGAGCTTCTCGACATCGAATTTGTCGCCTTCTTGGATGCGGTATTGTTTACCGCCGGTTTTGATCACTGCGTAGGCCATGGCCGTTTGGGAATAAAAGTTGATCCACCCCTGTGGGCGGGCGGGGAGAACAGCACGCGGCCCCCCCCTGCGCAAGATTTTTTTATGTAGATTCCAAGTTTTCGGGGAAATCGCGGATTATTCCTTCTGGTTGGGCGTTTGGGCCTGCGGGATCAAGCCGCGCCGTTGAGTCAGCCGGAACCGGCCGCTCGCCGTGAAACAGCGCCTCGGCAAGGGCATCTATCAACCCAAGGCGGTCGAACGGGTATGGATCGAGAAACGGGGCAGCGCGGAAAGGCGACTCTTGGGGATAGCGCCGAGGCGGTCGAAGGTGAGGAGTCGGTGGTGGGTTGCTGGTGAAGGAGCCGGAGGAAGTTTGTTTCCGCCTCCGGTTTTTCCAGATCCGTCTCTTGTCTGGACAGGGAGGAGGGCGGCCTCCAGAGTGCTGCCACTTTATGCGTATTTCGGACCGCTACATCGGCAGGCAGGTGCTTTCGGGCACCTTGTACGCGGTGATGGTGCTGGGGGTAGTCTTGGTATTGGGGAATCTTTTCAAACAGATCCAGCCCTTGTTGGTGGACCAGAAGGCTCCGCTGTCGCTGGTAATCCGCTTCGTGATCAGCGTTCTGCCGCTGTCGTTGATGTATACGATCCCGTGGGGATTTTTGTCGGCGGTGCTGCTGGTATTCGGGCGGCTGTCGTCGGACCAGGAAATCACGAGTTTCCGGGTGGCGGGTTTGAGCCTGTTGCGCCTCTCGGCACCGGTTTTCGTGATCGGGATTTTGCTGTCTTTGTTGAGTTTGTGGCTGAACATCAACGTGGTGCCGTTTTCGAAGGCGTCGGCCAAGCAGTTGATCTACGAGCAGGCGGCCCGCGATCCGGACTCGCTGCTCAAGCCGGGGGTGGTGCAGGGGGATTTCAAGGGCGATGCGACCGATATCCAGAAGCTACTGATCGAAGGAAAAAGCGGTGATTGGGTGGAGGGATTCCATTTCTACGTCCTGCCAAAGGCGGTGGAAGATACCGGCGGCGTGACCTACGTCCATGCGACCCGGGCCGCGCTGACGATTGACCCGGCGAAAAGCCAGCTGCGGGTGAAGCTCGAAGATGCGTATTTCGAGTCCAGAAACCGGGAGGGTAAGGTGGAGATGGGCCTCGCCGGGGAGGCGGAACCGCTGTTGATCGATTTGAAGAATCCGCGGGACCGCAGGCTCAGTGCCAGCTCGATGTCCAACGAGCAGATCCGCCGGGAACTCGCGACTGATCCGACCTTGAGCCCTGAAAAAAAGCGGAAGATGCAGCGGGAAATCATGACCCGTTATTCGTTCTCGATGGCCTGTCTCGCGTTCGCGTTCGTGGCAGTTCCGTTAGCTTTGCAGACGCGCCGGCGTGACACTTCCCGCGGGCTGATCATCAGCCTGCTCATCGGCTCGGGGTATTTCCTGATCACGATGCTGGCGGCCGAGTTCAAGACAGACGCGGGCATGACGATGGTGCTGTGGGCCCCGAACGCCATCTGCGTGGTGTTAGGTTTGATCCTGTTCCGCAGGGCCCGCTTCAAGTAAGCTCCGGTGCTTCGATGAAAATTCTCCGCACGCTCACCAAGACCAGCCGTAACGTTCGGGATTTCTTCGCGGCGGAGCGGGTGGTGCTTGCACCGTTCGCGAAGGATCTGGGGAATTACACGGTGCCGAAGTTCCGGCAGGACGCGTGGGCGGCGGCGAACGTGACGGTGCTTGCCATCGCGCAGGGCATCGCGTTCGCGGCCATCGCGGGGCTGCCGGTGGTTTATGGAATCATGTGTGCGGCGGTGTCGGCTTTCGTCGCGCCCTTGTTCGCGGGCTCGCGGCACACGGTGCTGGGGCCGACGAATGCCACGGCGTTCATGCTGTTCAGCTTTTTCTCGGTGAATCCGGCGCTGGTCGGGCGCTGGAGCGAGCTGATCCCGCTGCTGGTGCTGATGGTGGGCTTGATCGCGACTGCGGGGGCCTTGTTCCGGGTGGCGGACCTTTTGCAATACGTGTCGCGCAGCGTGTTGGTCGGTTATATTTCCGGGGCGGCGGTGTTGATCGTGGCGAACCAGTTGAAGCCGTTTCTCGGGCTGTCAGCCTACGTGAGCGACGAGGCGTCCTCGACTTTCGCGGGCCTGCTGCTAGGGCTGGCGCAGGCGCTTCCGCACACCCAGTGGGTGTCGTTGCTGATAGGCGCGGCGACCCTGCTGATCTACGCGGCGCTCCGGCGCTGGCGTCCGTCGTGGCCGGCCTTCGCGGTGGCGCTGCTGATTTCCTCGGCAATTTTCGGATCATTGATCCGGGCGGGGGTGGCAACGTTCAAGGGGGTGCAGACCTTCGTGACCTTCGGTTTCCACGACCTGATGCCGCGGGCACCCCACCTCGTGCGGGCGGATATTTTCGCGGACATTTCGGCGCTGTTGAGCATCGCTTTCGCGACGGCTTTCCTGGCTTCGTTAGAAAACACCTTGATGGCCAAGACGCTCGCGTCGAAAACGGGCGACCGACCGGACGTGAACCAGGACATGCTGGCGGTGGGGATGGCCAATCTCGCGACCGCCTTCGCCGGCGGGATGCCGGCCTCGGGCTCGCTGACGCGCTCGACCTTGAATCACGATTCCGGAGCGCGGACGCGGTTCTCGTCGTTGTTAGCCGGAGTTTACACGATGGCGGCGGCGGTGGTGATTGCGGCGTCGGTGGGCTGGGGGTTTCCGTTGATTGACTTCGTGCCGAAGGCGGGGCTGGCGGCGCTGGTGATCGCGCTGTCGTTCTCGTTGTTTAACGTGCGCCACATCCGGATCTGCCTGCGCTCGACCTCGGACGACGCGGCGGTGCTGGTGATCACCTTCCTTTCCACCCTGCTAGCTCCCTTGCACGTCGCGATTTTCATCGGGGTGGCGATTTCCATCACGCTGTTCCTGCGCAAGGCGAGTCGGCCGTTTCTCGTCGAGTATGAATTCAGCGAGGCGGGTGAGCTCCGGGAAATGGGGGAGAAACGCACGCGGCCGATCCCGTCGATCTCGATCGTCCACGTGGAGGGTGATTTGTTCTTCGGCGCGGCGGAGTTGTTCCGCACGCAGATCCAGCGGACGGTGTCGGACCCGGCGATCCAGGTGATCATCCTGCGTTTGAAAAACGCCCGCCATCTCGACGCGACGAGCGTGATGGCGCTGGAGGACCTCATTCTTTTCATGCGGAAAAAAGGGCTACATCTGATCGTCTCCGGTGCGACGCGCGAGGTTTACCGGGTGCTCAAGAAATCCGGCATCCTCGTCACCTTGCAGGACGGCTGCGATCGGAGCGGGGGCGAGAGCAATATTTTCCTGACCAACCCGCGGAACCCGAATCTATCCACCCGCGCGGCGCTCAAGCGCGCCCAACAACTCCTCGGCACCGAGAAGGCGGACATCCGGATTTTTTACGATCCAAGCCATCAGAACCCACCGGCATGAAACGCTTCGGCATCCTGGCTGTCAGTCTCGCGGTCGCCGGGATTTTCGGCGTTTGGTGGTTCTCGCCGTCGCAGGTTTTGAAACGCCGCACCGAGTCGCTGCTCGCCACGCTCACCTTGGATTCCGGCACGGGGAGGGCCGGTCGGCAAATGGCCGCCTACTCGCTCAACGCCCTGCTCGCCTCCCAGGTGGAACTCGAAAACCCCGAGATCGGGGAAGCCAACGGCAGCTTCGAGCGCGCCGAACTCGAATCCGCATTTTCCTGGCTGTGCAACCAGGCCAGGCAGACCCGTTTCGAGGCCGGGAAATTCCACTCTGTCAGCGTCAGTGGCGACGTCGCCAAGGTGCAGCTCTCGCTGACAGGACTCGTCGAGCTGCCAGCTTATCGCCCGGCGGACGGGACTTACGAGGTCACCTTCGACTGGCAAAAGGAAGAGGATGGATGGCGTCTCAGCCGTGCGGTTTGGAACCAGATTCCCTGATCAATCGCACGGGGAAGCAAAATAAAGTGGCCGGGAAATAGTTAAGATATTCATAAGAATTTGCCGGGATCGCTTGGTGCGGCAAAGGTTCGAGGATGAGGTTTCAACCGGGTTGTTTTTTCTTGCGGGCTCATTACGAGTTCTTTATAAAAACCGCGCCCAAAGGGGACTTAATACGATGAACCTGACCCGGAACTTTAAATCCGTGGCCCTGGCAATCGCCGGCGTCATTCTTATTCCCAGTTGCGCCACAACCGGGAACGCGAACTCGAAATCTCAAACCCAAATCGGCGACTCCAAATACGCGGTGAAGTCGGTGCAACAAGGTAAAGCCTCGTGGTATTCCGTCCGGACCAATTCCGGGACCCGGACCGCCAGCGGCCAGCGGCTTTCCAATCATGCGGCCACCGCCGCCCACAAGACTTTGCCGATGGGCACCAAGGTGCGCGTGACTAACCAGTCGAACGGCAAATCCGAGGTGATGACCATCACCGACCGGGGTCCTTACACCAAGGGCCGCATCATCGACGTGACCGTCGGTGCCGCCGAACGACTTGGTTTCGTCCATCGTGGCGTGACGACGGTAAAGGTCGAAGTGCTCGGAAAAATCAGAACGGACGGCGAGTAAATCACTTCGCCAGCCGCCCCTTGATGTCGCTCATGACCGGCTCGGAGGGAGCATCAGCGGATGCATGAGGACGGTGAATTCCAGGTTTTCCGCGCGGTCCCAAACGGAGCTTTCCGGCGGCAGGATGATCAGGTCCATTGGCGTGCGGTAGGAGGTGACGCCAGCAGCGATGCGGCGAAGAACTGGTAGAATTTGCGGATCATGGACTTGGGTCTAACCGGGTGGCCATTGGAGCTGCCGTCCCCCGAGCAAATGAACGTGCAGGTGGGGGACGGCCTCGCCGCCATCGGGGCCGTTGTTGATGACCAGCCGGTAGCCGGTTTCCGCGATGCCCTCGCTGCGGGCGACTGCGGCGGCGGTTAGTAAAAGGTGGCCGAGCAGTTTCTCGTCGTCTTCGGTCGCCAGTCCCACGCGGGGAACCGCCTTGCGCGGGATGACCAGGATGTGGACCGGGGCCTGCGGTGAAATGTCGCGGAAGGCCACGCAGCGCGAGTCTTCAAAGACGATGGCTGCGGGGATTTCCTTGTCACAGATTTTTTCAAACAGCGTCTTCTCGGACATGCGAATCGAAGATGGCAGAGTGACCGGGGCTTGCAAGAGGCGATTTGGCGGAGATCACCGGTCGCCGCTGCGCCGCCGTGATGAGGAAATTCGGCCCGAACCTTGAAAACGACTTTTCCTGATCGATGGAATGCGTATGGACCTGCTGGAAATTCACAACCGGCGGGGAAACATCGAACAGGCCAATCAGGGAAACGCGTGTTGATCGCTGGTGGCGGGCTTGGATCGAGGGTGCGATCATCTCCTGCCCCAAGCCGGCGAGCGCAATCCCAGATAGGGTGAGCGCCGCATTGCCATGGATCTTGTTCTAACCTCAGCGAGAAGGTTTTTCCTTCTTGTCCGCCGCGAGCGGCATCTTTTCGGCCTTGGCCTCTTCGTCTGCCGTTGGACAACGCGTCCCAGGGAGGCGGAAATCGGTGAAATCGACGGGCAGGATAATCTTCCCGCCATTGATTTCGACGTATTCCGCCAAGGCCTGCAAGGCCCAGCGCAAAATGGTCGCGGAACTCACATGGTAACGCGCCGCAAGCTGCTCAAGCTTTGCCATTTCATGGTCCTCAAAGCGGACCGTGATGCCTCTCTTATTCTTTGCGGCTGCCATAAATGAAAAAATAGATCCATTTCAAAATAACCTCAATAATTTTCTTGTCGTTGGTGTGTAACGGTGCAGAACGGTGAGCGTGAAAAACGTCCGCTTACCTCTAACTGACGATGAAATCCAGCTTCTTGAGAAGGTTTGCTCGTTGGGCTTCCACTCAGCGCCCGAGGTGGTGAGGTGCGCGGCGCTCTCGCTGATCCGCTCCAGCGGCATCGAACTCATGACGGAATCCGAGCAATGCCCGCCCGCTTCATCCCGGCCCTCCCTCGAGCCGCTCCAAAAACCTCACACCGCCTGAGAAATCGAGCGGCGAGCTGAGCTGGAATGGCTCCGGGCCACCCGCGCGAACTTCAACCGATACTCCCTCCATTTTAATTCCATACCAACAAGACCCATTTGGGCGGGGGGGAGCGAGCCTCAAAACATTCTAACAATACGCTTGGGGCCGCCGCCCCTTCTCATGAAAACTTTTTTCCGTCTGTCCGCCTTGTTGTCGTTGTGCGCACTTGGCCCGCTCGCCCAAGCGCAGCTAGCGGCCAGCAATGTCCGCCCCGCCCAGCGCGCGGGTTCCAAACTGGTCGACATCGACTACGATGTCACCGGCACCACCTCGCCCGTGGACGTCGCGCAGCAGATCTCCGCCGACGGCGGCAGCACCTGTACCGCGCCCGCCACCACGCTGAGCGGGGCCATCGGCACGGGCGTCACCCCCGGCAGTAACCTGCGCGTCACTTGGAACGCAGGTGCGGACCGGAACCAGCAGCGTTCCAGCCAGACAAAGGCCCGCCTCACGGTGACGGAGGTTGCCGGCGTCCCCACCGGCTTCGCGTTGATCCCTTCTGGCAGCTTCACCATGGGCGACGCGCTCGATGGTGACAGCGATGCCCCGACCCACACGGTGACCCTCAGCGCCTTTTACATGGCGAAGAATCTGGTGACCAAGGTGGAATGGGACACGGTGCGCACGTGGGGCACCAGCAATGGCTATAGCGATCTGGCGGCAGGCGCGGGCAAGGCCAGCAACCACCCGGTGCAGACGATCTCGTGGTGGGACGCGATTAAATACTGCAACGCACGCAGTCAGAAGGAAGGGCTGACGCCCGTTTACATGGTCAACAGCGCGGTGATGAAAACCGGCACGACAGCGCCGACCGTGAATTGGACTGCCAACGGCTACCGCCTACCGACGGAGGCGGAGTGGGAGAAGGCGGCGCGTGGCGGACTGAGCGGCAAACGCTTCTCATGGGGCGATACGATCAGCCAGAGCCAGGCGAACTATTCCGCTTACAGCGGCTACAGCTACGACCTGAGCGGTGCGGCGAACCACTACCATCCGGCCTACGCGACAGAATCCGCTCCCTACACCTCGCCGGTGGGTTCATTCGCGGCGAACGGCTACGGCTTGAACGACATGGCGGGCAATGTCTGGCAGTGGTGCTGGGATTGGTATGGCGCCTATGATACTGCGTCACCGACAGATCCTCGGGGGGGAGTTCTGGCTCGCTCCGGATGGACCGGGGCGGCAGCTGGGGCAGCTACGCCTATAACTGCCGCGTCGCGGACCGCGGCGGCTACGACCCGTCCGGCGCCTACGGCGGCCTCGGGTTCCGTGTTGCTCGCAGTTCAGTCCCCTAGCACAGCTAGCAGGAGCGGAGCGAACGGAACGAAATGGCCAAGGGGGGGCGACCGCCGGCAATGCAGTGAAGGAAGTGGAGCGGATTTTGGAAAAGCCTTAGCCTGCCTGGCACCACCCGCCCGGGTGGAAACAGCCCCCCGGTCCGCATTTCACCCGGAATTTCATCGCGGCGAGAGGTGATCGCCGCTACATTCTCCGCCATGGAATTCGCTGAAGTCACTTGTCCGACCTGCTTTGAAGTCTTTGATGTCGCTTTGCCGCACCCGGATGAAATGCCAGCTGAGGTGGATTACGATTGTGAAGTCTGCTGCCGCCCGATGATGATCGTTTTCACGGAAAACGAGGTTTATGCCAAGGGGTTGGGAGACTAACTCTTCAATCCTTCCGCGTGAGCTCGACGAAGACGTCTTCCAGCGTGGCGACGTGGCGGAACAGCGAGCGCAGTGGCCAGCCGTATTGCGAGGCGAGATGGGCGATTTGTTCGCGCGAGTCCGTGCCGGAATCGACCCACACGGTGTAGCGTGTCCAATTGTCGTCGAGTGGCTCGGGGGTGACTTTTTTCACGGGGTCGAGGCGGCTGATCGCTCCTGCGACGACTTCGGAATCGGCCTGGATCTCGACCTGGATGCGGCCGGCGGCGCGCATCTGGCCGACGAGGTTGGCGGGGGTGTCGGCGGCTTTGATTTTCCCGCCGTCGATGATGATGACGCGGTTGCAGGTCATTTCCACTTCCGAGAGGATATGGGTGGAAATGAGCACGGTGTGGGTCTGCCCGAGGTGGCGGATGAGCTCGCGGATCTGGCGGATTTGGTTCGGGTCGAGGCCGTTGGTGGGCTCGTCGAGGATGAGTAACTCGGGGTCGTGGACGAGGGCGTCGGCCAGGCCGACGCGCTGGCGAAAGCCTTTCGAGAGGGTTTTGATCATCTTGCGGCGGACGTTGCCAAGGCCGCAGGTGTCGATGACGTCACCGACGCGGCGGCGGCTGTCGCTGCCGCCGAGGCCTTTGAGATGGGCGCGGAATTTCAGGTATTCGCGGACCCGCATGTCCTCGTAGAGCGGGACGTTTTCGGGCATGTAGCCGATTTTCCGGCGGGCTTCGATGGATTGGCGGAAGATGTCGTGGTTGGCGATGGTGGCGGTGCCGGAAGTCGGCGGCAAATAGCCTGTGAGCATCCGCAGGGTGGTCGTCTTGCCCGCGCCATTCGGCCCGAGGAAGCCGACGATTTCGCCGCGTGCCACGGAAAAGCTGATACCGCTGACGGCTTCGTGGCGGGCGTATCGCTTGGTAAGTTGATTCACTTCGATCATGATTTCTGGGCCGATTATTACGGGGAAATTCGCGCCTGCACGGTTGACGTGGTGGGCTGCGCCCTTTAATGAAGCGGCGCGCGTGGCGGGCCAAGCGGGAAATTCGCGGGCTCGCCACCTCATTTTACTCCTTTCTCATGAACTCTTCGGTTTCGCCGCGACAGAACGCAGACTTGCTGGAATCAAAATACGCTGAATGGTGCGAAGACCCGAAGTCGGTCGATGCGACCTGGGCTGCTTTTTTTGAAGGATTCGAGCTGGGTTCCGCCCAGATCAAGCGCAAGGAGGAGGCCGCCGCTTCGGGAGTGCCCGCGCATGCATCCGATGCGGACCTAGCGTTTTTCGGCAAGGTCGTGAGTTTGATCTATAACTACCGCACGCTGGGCCACACCCAAGCCGCGATCAATCCGCTCGACGAGCCGGAGCACAATCCGCGCTTGGAGATCGAGCAGTTCGGCCTGACCGCCGCCGACCTTGACCGCGAGGTGTGGAACGCGTTTTTCCGCCACGGTGCCAAGATGAAGCTGCGCGACATGGTAGCTGCGTTAGAGACGACTTATTCCGGCAAGATCGGATTCGAGTTCATGCACATCCATAACACGACCGTCCGCCACTGGGTGCGCGAACGGATCGAGAACCACGCGGTGCGCAACGAGGCAACTGCGGCGAAGAAGCTCAACTCGCTGTGCTGGGTGCTGGAAGCGGAGGCGTTTGAAAACTTCCTCGGCAAGCGTTTCCTGGGTGAGAAGCGTTTCTCTAACGAAGGTGGCGAGGGCGCGATGATCCTTCTCAACGCGCTGCTCGAAGCCTGCCCATCCCACGGCGTGAAGGAGATCGAAATGGGCATGTCGCACCGCGGGCGCATGAATATCCTCGCCAATTTCGTCCGCAAATCCCTCACCACCGTCCTCTACGAATTCACTCCTAACTACGAGCCCGACCTGGTCGCCGGTGATGGCGACGTGAAATACCACCTCGGCTACGAAAGCATCCGCGAACTGCCGGACGGGAAAGTCCGCGTCAGCCTCGCTGCAAATCCGAGTCACTTGGAAGCCGTCAATTCAATTGTCGAGGGCAAGGCCCGCGCGCGTCAGCGTGTTCTTTGCGAAGGCGGCGGGGAAATCGACCGCAAGCAGGTTTTGCCGGTCCTGCTTCACGGCGACGCCGCGTTCGCCGGCCAGGGCTCGGTCGCGGAG
Source organism: Akkermansiaceae bacterium (assembly GCA_947462535.1). GTDB lineage: Bacteria > Verrucomicrobiota > Verrucomicrobiia > Verrucomicrobiales > Akkermansiaceae > Luteolibacter. Next base: position 26,232 of record CANHPN010000038.1, read on the forward strand.
GTGCTCAATCTCTCCCAGCTCAAAGGCTACCGCACCGGCGGCACCATCCATCTGATCATCAACAACCAGATCGGTTTCACCACCATTCCGGCCGATGCCCGCTCATCCGCCTACGCGACCGACGTCGCGAAAATGATCGAGGCGCCGATTCTCCACGTCAACGGCGAGGAGCCGATGGAACTTTATTGGGCAGCGCTCTTCGCCCTCGAATTTCGCCAGAAATTCGAACGCGACATCGTCGTCGACATGTATTGCTACCGTCGCCAAGGCCACAATGAGGCGGACCAGGCGGCATTCACCCAGCCCATCGTCGCGAAGAAAATCGCCGAGCGCCCGACCTTCGGGAAAACCTACAAGCAGCAACTGGTCGCGGAAGGCGTCATTTCCCAAGCCGACCTCGACTCGCTCGAACAGGCGATCTGGGACAAGCTGGAGACTGGCTATCAGAAAATGCTCGAGCTGCATGAAGCGGGCGACCGCACGGCCTTCAGCGGCTCGACGGGCATCGTCCAGCCCGCGTATTCGCACGCGCCGGTGCCCACCGGCATCGATCGCGACAGGCTCCAGCACATCGGCAAGGTGCTCACCACCATCCCTAACGATTTCAATTTGAATCCGACGCTTGAGAAGCGCTTCATCCCGCGGCGGGTCGAGGCGCTCGCCAACGGCGGCCCGATCGACTGGGCCTTCGCCGAGTCGCTGGCTTTCGGCTCGCTGCTGATGGAGGGAACCCCGGTGCGTCTATCCGGCCAGGATTGCCGGCGCGGGACATTCTCCCAGCGGCACGCCGTTTTCTACGACTACGAGACGCGGGAGCGATACATTCCGTTGGAGCATCTCGACCCGGCGCAGTCGCGGTTCTGCGTTCACAACTCTTTCCTCTCCGAGTTCGCCGTGCTTGGCTTCGACTACGGTTATTCGCTTTCCTATCCGAGCATGCTCACGATGTGGGAAGCCCAGTTCGGCGATTTTTCGAACGGCGCGCAGGTCATCATCGACCAGTTTATTTCCTCCGCCGAGTCGAAGTGGCAGACGCCGAGCGACCTCGTGATGCTGCTGCCGCACGGCTACGAAGGCATGGGCCCCGAGCACTCCAGCGCCCGCCTCGAACGCTTCCTCCAGCTCTGCGCCGAGAAGAACCTCATCGTCGGCAACTTCACCACGCCGGCCCAGTATTTCCACGCGCTGCGCCGCCAGAAG
>CANHPN010000039.1 GCA_947462535.1 Akkermansiaceae bacterium
GTCTCGTGTTTGGCATTGGCGGATTCGATCACACTGCGGGTCCCCTCAACATTGTGGTTGCCGTGGTGGTTGACCCATTTCTCACCGAGAATGTTGATGCCGAAATCCGCCCATTTAAAATCGCCGGTTTTGGCGTCGCCCTTGAAGGCGTGGGTGGCGGTGCGGAAGCCGATGACGGGCTTGCCGGCATTCAGATAGGCGGCGAAGCGGGCGATCTGGTCATCCGGCAACTGGCGGAAACGGGTGCCGATGATCATGAGGTCGGCGGAATCCAATGACGCGGTGCCGGGAAGGTTATTTTGGAAATTCGGATCGATGTAGCCTCCGTCCGGGTTGATGGAGAAGAGCACGACGCAGTCGAATCCGTGTTTCTGGCTGAGGATCTTGGCGAGCATCGGGCAGGATTCCTCGCTGCGGTATTCCTCGTCGCCGGAAACGAGGACGATCTTTTTTCCGTTGGAGGTTCCCGGCTTGGCGGGGAGTGCGAGCCACTCGGCGGCACCGCTGGGGGCGCTGCCGAGGATGAGGGCGGCGAGTGACCCGAGAACGAGGTTGGACTGGACGGTTTTGATCATAAGGCTGCATTGGTTACGCGGGACGCGTCCTGTTCTTTCGCGAGCTTTAAATAAAACTCCGGATCACGGTGAAAGCCGCTCGATTTTCCACGCGCCGTCATCGCGGCGGTAAAGGAGGCGGTCGTGCAGGCGCGCGGGGCCACCCTGCCAGAACTCGATCATCTGCGGCACCACCCGGTAGCCGCCCCAGAACGAGGGCAGCGGGATCTCGCCGTGGCTGAACTTCTCGCGGATTTCGGCGAGTTTCTGCGTCAGGAATTTCCGGGAGGTGATGACTTCGCTCTGGTTGGAAACCCACGCGCCGATCTGCGATTCGCGCGGGCGGGAGGCGAAATATTTGAGCGACTCGGCGGTGCTGATTTTCTCCACCGTGCCCTGGATGATCACTTGCCGCTCGAGCGTGATCCACGGGAAAAGCAGGCTCGCGCGCGGGTTTTGCGCCATTTGTTTCGCCTTGCGGCTGCCGTAGTTGGTGAAGAACACGAAGCCGTCATGGTCGTAACATTTAAGCAGCACGGTGCGCTGATAGGGCATGCCGGTCTCGTCCACGGTGGCGAGGGTCATCGCGTTCGGCTCGTGCAGGCCGAGCTCGGTGGCTTGGGAGAACCACTCGGAAAACTGCGCCACCGGGTCGGCGAGCATCTCCTCGCGCTTCAGGCCGCGGTCGGAATATTCTTTGCGGAAATCGGCAAGGTCCATGTGCGATTCATAACCGCGCGGTCTGCTCTCTGCAAGGCTCAGAAGCCGAAACCGAAGCAACGCCACGCATTGCGGCGGGTGATTTCCGCGAGCGTCTCCGGCGGCATGCCGAGCGCGGCGGCGAGGGCTTGGCCGATGGCGGCTAGATTCGCCGGGTGGTTGAGGTTTTCCGGCAGGGGATGGGTGATGATTTCCGCAGGCGGGAGCATGTCCGGGGCGTCGGTTTCCAACAGGATGCGGTCGGGCGGGAGTTGGCGGAAGACGTCGAGCACGGCGGATTTTCGCGGATGGAGAAAGTGACCGGAAAAGGAGAAGAAAGCGCCGAGCGGGATCAGGCGGCGGGCGGTTTCGATAGAGCCGCCGAACGAGTGCATGAGGAATCTCGCAGGTGGCGGTGCTTCTGAAAAAGCGTCGAACAGCGAGCCCCATGCCTTGAGGCAGTGGATGGTGAGCGGGCGGTCCAGCCCGCGGGCGAGCCGGAGATGGTCGATGAATACGGGGCGTTGGATTTCCAACGGAGGGGAGGTGATCCATTGGTCCAGCCCGCACTCGCCGATGGAGGCTTGCGGATGCTTTTCCAATAACGAGGCGAGTCGGTCCTGCCAGCCGGTGCCGGCGGTGTGGGCTTGCCACGGATGAATGCCGAAGGCGGGCATCACGAAACCGGGCTCTGCATCCGCTAGTTTTTCCACCGCCTGCCAGTCCGCCTCGCGGGTGGCGTTGACCACGCAGCGGGCGACGCCGGCCTGTTTCATCGCGGCGATGACCGGCCCGGGATCTCCCAGCCGCGGGTCCTGGAGATGGTTGTGGGAATCGGTCCAGCGGAGCATGAGGCGTGGTCTAGCGGATGCCGCGCGGGCCGACTTTCTTCGGTGAGTCGAAGGTGACGTCGGTGATGGAGAGCCGGCGGCCGTTCGCGGGGTCGCAGGTGGCGACCTGCATCTTGCGCAGCGTCCAGACGTTGTCGGCGACTTTCATGATGTCCTCGACCTGGAATTCCTTCACCAGTCCGCCGCTCTTGTCGTGGCCGCGGATGCGCATGAAGGCGCCAAACTTGGTGTGCACCCATACGTAAACGACTTCGTAGCGGCCGGACGAGCCCTTGGGTTTGTCGATCCGGAGTTTATAACAGGACTGCCCGCCGACGTCTTCGGTGGCCTCGAGCTTGGGATCCGGCCAGTAGAAGAAGCGCAGGGCGAGGTCCTCGTAGGTGAGGTCGGTGCCGGCGATGGGCTGGACGATCTTCTCGGCGGGAAAGGCGGTGGTCTTGCCGTCGGTGATTTCAAAGAGGTTGAAGGCCTCGTCGCCGATGCGCATGTGGAAGATCCGCCACGGGCCCTTGTTTTCGGAGAACTGGAACTGGATGTCCTTGCCCTTGAGGAAGAGCGTGATGGGAATGTTGGTGTTGTTCTTGCGGAGGTTGCCGCTGAGGCCCTCGTCGAGCTGGGTGAGGGTGGCGGAAATGCGGGCGCCTTCAAGAATCTGCTTTGCGCTGGGCTGCTGGGCGCGTGCGCTGGAGACCAGGACGATGGCAAGGGTGATTGATTTGAAATTCATGGGCGCAGGATGGAGGAATCGCCGGATTGGACAAGCTTTGCGGCGAATTCCTTCAAAAAGGCGACGCGGCGGGCGGTTAATTTTTAAAATCGGATTTTTTGAAGCTTGATGATCCGGAGCGGGGTGAATTGGATGGCGGCAACGCATGAGTCGTTGCCATCCCCTATGAGCCTTCGCAAGCAGCTATCAGACATCCTCCCGGCCTTACTTCCGGGAAACCCCGTCGACTCGATCAAGGGGACCGAACTGATCCGGCTGACCCGCTTGCAACTGAACGGCAATTACTCCGACGCCTCGCTGCGCTATCATTTCTCAATCATGTCGTGCGATCCGGCCTCGCCGATCGCGAAAGTGGAGAAAGGTCAGGGCTACTATCGGCGCAGCGCGCCGCTGCCGGCACTTTCCGGAGCGCAGGAACTCCTCGCGCTGACCCAGGGCCGACTCGACGACCTAACGGCCTCCGACCAGGGCGCAGTGGATGGCGCGATGATGCGCATCCGCAAGTTCCGGGCGGTGGTGACGCGCTACTTTGAAATCAACGGCCGCTTTCCTTTCGCCTTCCGGCAGGCCTTCGGCAGGGAATCGCCGATCAGCAACCTGTGGAAATATCCCGAGCTGGTACTGGTCGATTGGGAGACCGGCGGCACGGCGGACGAAGAAATGACGCTCGATGAGACGATGCTGGCTTTCAAACAGCGGCTCGGGATTCCTCCCTTCCGGTTGCACGCCGCCCGTTTGCGCATCCAACCTTCGCTGCAAACTTACCGCGAGGATTTCTTCCAAACGCTGGCCGTCTCGATGTGGGCGCAGGGCGGCGAGCTGGTTTACGCGGCACCCATCGAGGACGAGGCTCTGGCAGACAGTTTGCGCCGCCTGGGCGCGACTTTCGGCGTGGGCGTGACCTCGTTCGGCCTGACGGCGGAGGATCTCGACGAACTCCCGAGGCCTGCGAACATTCTCAACGCCCACCCCCGCGAAACCGAGGCGATCATGGCGAAACTCGACTTCAACCGGATCGCCGCGCCGAAGTCCCGGCCGCATCTGGACTGGGCGGCGCTCAGCTCGATGCGCAACGAGTCCGAGGAAGCCGAGAAGCTTGTGCTGTGGCTCACCCGCTGCATCGACGGGCGGCGGGCGGAGGCATTCAAAGACGATTGATCCGGCTCAACGGAAGAGCGCCCGGATGATGCCACGCAGGGTGCGAAAAATCACGAAAACGATCCCGAGGACCAGCCCGACGGTGAGCAGCAGCACGACCGCCAGGGCTCCGAGCAGCACCCACAGCGGCCACCAGCGGCTGTCGAGTTTGCGGGCGCGGCCCTGCCAGTTCACCTGCCAGGATTGGCGCGGCGCGGAAGCCTCCGGGGTTTCAAATCTCGCGGGCGGCGTGGCTCCATCGATCTCGACGACTTCGACTTCGATGGCTTGGGACTGTGTGGTCATGGCGGGAATGGCTACGGTGGAAAATCTCACCTCAAACCGACGGGAAGCAACGCGAATGGTGCGGATTGGAAAAAACCCCCGGTTTTCGAAGCCGTCTCGCCTGACATTTGATCGTTCGTTCTGGCAGTGGATCGGCCGCGGGTGTAGGTTCCGGCCATGGACGCCTTGATTCACCATCTTGAAGAAAAACAGGAACTCACATCGCGTGAAGTGGAGGTGGCCGCCGCGCTCTTGCTCGACCCCTCCGTGGCGGATACGAAAAAGGCGCGGCTGCTAGAAGCTCTGGCGCTCAAAGGGGAGACCGCAGAGGAAATCGCGAGCTTCGTCGAGGCCTTCCTCGAACACGCCGTCGATCCGCATCTCGGCTTGGTCGAGCTCGAGGGTCCCACCCTCGACGTCTGCGGTACCGGCGGCGACCAGCTCGATTTGTTCAACGTCTCCACCACCGCGATGTTCATCGCCGCCGCCGCCGGAGCGGTGGTCGTGAAGCACGGCAACCGCGGTATCACCTCGAAAAGCGGTGGCGCGGACGTGCTCGAAGCGCTAGGCGTGCGCATTGATTTGCCGGCCGACGAATTCCGGACCTGCGTCGAGAAGGCCGGGCTCGGATTCATGTTCGCGCCGCTCTATCATCCGGCGTTCAAGTCGGTCGCTGCGGTGCGGAAATCCCTGGCGGCGAAGGGCGTGAAGACAATTTTCAACCTGATAGGACCGCTGCTCAACCCTGCCCGCCCGCAATGCCAGCTCGTCGGCGTTTTCAACCGCGACCTCTGCCCGGCGTTCGCGGAAATCCTCCAGCGCCTCGGCCGCGAGAGCGCGTGGGTCGTCCACGGCACCACCGGCGACGGCCGCTCGGTCGATGAAGTCAGCCTGATGGGATCGACGCGGATTTGTAAGTCCGGGCTGTTCCAAGACCAGGAGGACGAGGAAGTCCGGCCGCGCGATTTCGGGCTCAAACACTGCGAGGTGGAAGATCTCCAGGGCGGCGACGCCATGGTGAACGCCGCGATCCTCCAAGGGATCCTGGCCGGCCGCGAAAGCGGGCCGAAGCGCGACATGGTGCTGCTGAACGCCGGCGCCGCACTGGCTTGCGCCGGTCTTGCCGACGACATGGGCGACGGCATCGAGATCGCCCGCGAAATGATCTCAAGCGGTGCCGCGCTGGAACGTCTCCGGTTGCTGCAAAAGGCGTCACAAGTCTGATATCCGTCACCCATGAACATCGTTTTCCGACTGGATTACCACACCGTTCCCGGCCAGTCGCTTTGGTTGAAATACTCGATCGTGCTGGATGAAAAGGGCGTCCGTTTCGACCAGCTCGTGCCGCTGCAATGGATCAACGACCGGCAATGGGAAGTGCGAGTGGAGGTCAGCGGCGCGGGCCGTTTCCTGTTGGAATACAACTATCAGCTTCATCAGTCCTCCAACGGCGTGAAGCTCGACGAGTGGCACGGACCGCGGATCACCGAGGTGGACCTCGCCGCGCATGAAGCCCTGCTGCTGCTTGACTCATGGTGCTCGGCCGGCACGGTGGATTACGCGTTCGAGACCAACGCCCTTCTTGCGGTGCTTCCCGCCCGCGGGCCGTTCGCGGAACTCGAAATCCCGGAGAACGCCAACCATGCCTTCCAGTTGCGGATGGCGGCGGTGCCGGCCGGGCAGGTGCCTTGCCTGATTGGCAGTGTCGATGAGATCGGCGGCTGGGGCTGGCACTCTGCGGTCCCGCTGGTGGAAACGGCACCCAACATCTGGCGGAAAAACCTCTATCTGCCTGTGGACTGGCACATCGAATACAAATACGGCCTGTTCGATCTCGCGTTGCAATGCGCCGTGAGTCTCGAGTCCGGCGAAAACCGGATTCTACCTTCCCGCTTTATTGGCACCCCCCAACGGACGAAGGTGAGCGATGAATGCTACCGCCGCGACGTCGGCGGACTCTTCCGCGGCGCGGGCGTCGCAATGCCGGTCTTCTCGCTGCGCGGCCCGAAAAGCCTCGGCGTCGGCGAGTTCGCGGACCTCAAACCGCTGGCGGACTGGGCGAAGGGCGTGGGTCTCAAGCTCATCCAGATCCTGCCGGTCAACGACACCACCTCGTCGCACGACTGGAAGGATTCCTACCCGTATTCGGCCATCAGCGTGTCCGCGCTGCATCCGCTCTATCTGCGGATCGACGATTTGAAATACGCGATGCCCGCCGCCTTCAAGAAGGCGCTCGGCGCGGCGCGGGATCAGCTCAACCCGCTGGCGCAGGTTGATTACGAAGCGGTGATGCGGGTGAAGACCCAGATCACCCGCGAGATTTTCACCAAACACCGCGCGGCGATCCTGGCCGGCGCGCCCTTCAAAGAGTTTTTGAAAACCAACGGCGAGTGGGCGGTTCCCTACGCCGTGTTCTGCGTGAAGCGCGACCACTACGGCAGCGCCGATTTTAGCCGCTGGGAGGAGTGGGCGGTATTCGACCGGGAGCGGGTGCATGCGTTGATCGACCCGGCCCGGCCGGAGTGGCCGGAGATCGCCTATCATCTTTGGCTGCAATACGAGCTCGACCAGCAGCTCGCCGATGCCGTCCGCCATCTGCACGACCACGGACTCGCGCTCAAGGGCGACCTGCCGATCGGCATCGACCGCCATTCCGTGGAAGCGTGGTCCGCACCGCACTTGTTCAAGATGGACGCGCAGGCCGGAGCGCCGCCGGACGCCTTCGCGGTGAAAGGCCAGAACTGGGGCTTCCCGACTTATAACTGGGAGGTCATGCAAAAGGATGACTACGCCTGGTGGCGCTCTCGCTTCGCGCGGCTCGGCCGCTATTTCGACGCCTATCGGATCGATCACATCCTCGGGTTCTTCCGGATCTGGCAGGTGCCGTTTGACCATGTCGAGGGCATCATGGGCCACTTCGACCCCGCGCTGCCCATCCACATCGACGAGATCCGCGAGCGGGGGATTGATTTCAATTACAACCGCTTCTGCCGCCCCTACATCCGCGAGCATTTCCTGTGGGAGCGCTTCGGCGACGGCGCGGAGCATGTCAAAAGCCGCTTTCTCAACGATTGCGGGGACGGCTTTTTCCAACTGCGCGAGCAGGTTTCCACGCAGCGCCGAGTCGTTGACCACTTCGCGGACGAGCCGTCCGACGACTGGATTCAGGGCGGCTTGCTGGACTGCGCGAGCGACGTGCTTTTCCTCGAAGTGCCCGACTCGAACGGCACGCTGTTCCATCCGCGCTGCTCGATGCAGACGACTTTTTCCTATCGGGAGCTCGGCTCGGAAGAGCGGCGGCGCGTGGAGGAACTTTACAACGACTATTTCTACCGGCGGCAGGAGGATTTCTGGCAGGCCTGCGGCTACGAGAAACTGCCCGCGATGCGCAAAGCCAGCCCGATGCTGCTTTGCGGCGAGGACCTCGGTATGGTTCCCGCCTGCGTGCCCGGCGTGCTCAAGGAGCTCGGCATCCTGTCGTTGGAAATCCAGCGCATGCCCAAGACCCACGAGGCCGAGTTTTTCCACCCGCAGGACGCGCCCTACATGAGCGTCGTTAGCCCTTCCACCCACGACATGTCCACGCTCCGGGCGTGGTGGCGGGAGGATTTCCAGACCACCTCGCGGTTCGCCTGGCAGTCCTTCGGCATCGCCTTCCCGGATTCCGAGCTCTCCGGAGAACTCGCCAGCCGGATCATCTGGCAGCACCTGCAATCCCCGGCGATGTGGGCGGTCTTCCCGCTGCAGGACCTGCTCGCCATCGACGAATCGATCCGCCATCCGGACCCGGACGCAGAGCGGATCAACGTCCCGGCGATCATGCCGTTCTACTGGCGCTATCGGATGCACCTCGGACTCGACGAGCTGGTTGCGGCAGGGGACTTCAACCACAACCTGAGCCGCCTGATCCAGGCGGCCGGCCGCTGAGGCGGAATTTTCCAAGACGATGCCTTGACCCGGCTGCCACGCACTCACCCCGGATACTCGCCGGAAATGTAACCTTGCAACTGCGAGATGGTATACTGCTGCGACAGCATCACCCAGCTGACGAGATCGCCGATGGAGACGAGCCCGCCGAGGTGCCCGTCATCGACGACGGGAAGGTGGCGGATGCGGTTGCGCGTCATGAGCTGCATGCACGTTTCAATGCCGTCCCTGCTGCACACGGTGATCGCCGGACGACTGATGATTTCCCCCACGCGAGTATTCCGCGAGGTGCGCCCTTGCAGCACTACCTTGCGGCTGTAGTCGCGCTCGGAAAGCACGCCGATGACCTCGCCGTTCTCAAGCGCCACGAGGGCTCCGATGTTTTTTTCCCCCATCAGGCGGATGGCGTCGTAAACCGAATCCTCCGGTTTCGTGGTCCAGATTTCACCGCCCTTGTTGTGCAAAATATCGTAAACAGTGCCGTTGATTTCCATAAATTTCCTCCTTCTGAAGCTCAAATAAACTGAGTCCCCGAAATCGCGGCGTCAAGAACGCAGGAGGATTATCTTTCCTTGGCATTCCGGAGATCGTGGCGCTTCGATGACCACGCCAATGCCCTTATCCCCCAGCGCCTCGCGGTCCTGGGCCGGCAGGTTCTTCTTTTCCTCCTCCGCCCGCATCAGCACCCGCCGAGACACCGCAGCCACTTTGGAGACAGGTCACTTATTTGGAAATCTCCAAGTTCAGATCCTCCGAGTTCCCTCTGAGCTCGGGCGCATACATCGCTTCCGCCGTCGCGGGCAGCGCCTTGTAAATCCCCGGCGCCTCGGCGCGGAGCTGATAGCGCAAGGTGTGCGTTCCGCGTGGCAGCGCGCGAATGAAGAAATCCACCGTCCGGTCGCGCGGCTCCATGTAGGCGCTGAATCCGTCACCACCGCCGACGTAGCCGCTCAACGCGTCGAGCGCCTCGAAGCCCGCGGCCTTGGCATCGGAGAATATCAGATACTCGTAGTCGTTCTTGCTCTCAAGGATGAGCTCCACTTCCACGCGGTCGCCGGAAGCCAGCTTGGCCCCGTCCGCCAACGGCTCGCGGCGGAACCGCTCCACCTGCTGCTTCGCGATCTGTCCGCTGGCGTCCGGCACTTCTGTTTCCTTATCCAAGGCGATGAGTTTGGAAATCCGGCGCTGCACCTTCACCTCCAGCCCGGAGGCGCGGAGCTTGTCTTCGAGCGTGAAAACTTCCAGATAGGCGTTCGCATAGAGAGTCCCCTTACCCGTCCGCCGGAGTTCGATGTCATGTTTCCCCGTCGTCACCGCATTACCCGATAGCATGACCGAGCCATCGAAGGTGAACAGGTTTTCCCGGTTGATGGAAACCTTGCGCAGCGAATTCCCGTCGAGCAGGACATCCACCTCCATCTCTGGCGCGTCCTCGCCGCTGGCCTTGAAATAAGTGGCGATGGCCTCGATGGCGAACGCCGTGTCGCGGGTGGATTCCCAGTAGGCCGCATGCTTGCGATTGTTCACCAAGTATTTCACCAAGCCGCGCGTATCCGGGTCCTGCGGCTTCACGGCGGCGAGCAGCTTGAGATACCAGGCGTGCGCCTCGACCTCGCTGCCATACCAGTTCCACCAGTAATTCGTATTCTGCAAATCCAGATAAGCCGTCTGATTCCCGGCGTCGCGCTTGAGGTATTGTGAAATCATCTTCATCACTTCGTCGCGGCGCGCCTCGTCGCCCTTGCGATGATGTTCCAACCCGAGCAGGCACTTGGCGTAAACCGGCAGGCCGACGCGGTCTCGATAGAGGAAAGCCAGCATCGGCTCCGAGTCGCGCCTGGCCTCGCCGAGAACGAGCCGCACGAACGCGTCCATCGCGTCGCACGCGGATTTCTCATGCTTGTTTGAGTCTTTGATCTTCCTGCCTTCCTTGCGCAACGCCTCGCGCTCGACATGGAGTTGCAGGGCGGTGGTTTGCTTGCGCTCATACGCCATCAGCCAGGCGGTGCCGGAGTTGAGCATGGCATCGGGAATCTTCGCGCCGTTCTGCTTCGCCACTATCAAACCATGCACCACCACCGCAGTGGTGTGCGGATAAGAAACCTCGCCGTAGCCGGAAAACCAGCCCCAACCGCCGTCGGAGTTCTGCATGGAAACGAGCTTCTCGATTCCCTTCGCGACCATCTTCTCCATCTCGACTTCGTCGAAGACCGGGTTGGTCTGCCATTGTTTCCACTGGGCCGCGCGGTCGGCGGCATTGCCGAGTTCCTGCGGATTGAGGTTGGTGCGCTTCGCCTTCACTTCCGCGAGGTTGATTTTGAGATCGCGCAGCATCTGCTGGGCGATCACGGCGGGCACGAAACGGTTCAAGGTCTGCTCGGTGCAGCCGTGCGGATAGCTCGCCAGATAGGGAATCGCATCCACCACCGCGCCGGCTATGGTCGGTGAAAAGCGGACGGTGAGTTTCGATTGATCCGGCCGGCGTTGAGCCGGGACTTCGATCAAGATTCTAGCGGAATACGCACCCGGTTCGACCGCGCGGCTCCACGCGTCCTGGCGGGACATGCCGTGCACGAGCACCGGCAGCTTGCGCTCGACGGCATCGCCATCGTCGCCGGAATCCGCGCGCATGCGGAACGTCGCCTCGCCTTCGCGCAGCGCCTTCACCCGCCAATCGACGCGGGCTTCTGACTTCGCGGCGATTTCCACGGTCTGCGGCGCGCCGTCGATGGCTTCGAGGTTTTTGCCATCCAATTCGAGTGAAACCTTCACAGTCTTCGGCGCGTCGTGGTCGTTCTGGACGACCGCGCTGAAGACCGACTCGTCGCGTTCTACCAGAAAGCGCGGCGCCTGCAGGCGGACCAGCAATTCCCTGGAGGTGATGATTTCCGCGCTGCCCTCGCCGACCTGCGTGCCTTTGCCAAGCACCCAGACGCGGGCTTTCCAGGTGGTGAGATTGTCCGGGAACTCCAGCGGAATCTCGGCGCGGCCATCGGCGTCCGTCTGGATCGCGCCGGACCATTTCAAGAGGTCGGCGAAGTCCTTGCGGACGAGGATGGGATTGGCGGCGGGCGGGGATTCTCCGGCCATCTTGTCCGCCATGGCTGCCGGGGCGCTCATCAGCATCGCCGACTCTGCAACGGCATCGCCTTCCATCATGCGGTTGGCCCCCTTGCCCATCATCCCCCCGCCGAAGCCCATTCCACCGTTACGATAACGGCCCTCATCTCCGAATCGCCCGAGCGATTGCATTCCGACAGCTTTCGGACGGAGCAGGTTCCCCGGAGAATCGGGAATGGAATCGGCACGTCCACCTGGATAGAAATTGTTTTTCCACGTCCAGAAATTCTCGTGGATCCTCCCGACGTTAGAACCGCCGGTGATCGCTTCGAGCGACTTGTCATAAACCGACAGCACGGCGGTGCCGGTGACCGGCTTGCCCTCGGCATCGCGCAAGGTGACGCGCAGGGCGGAGGTTTCGCGCGGCTTCACCCGGTTTTTGGCGGGCTCGAGCGTGACTTCGACAACCCTGCTAACCGGCGGCAGCAGGATCTGCCGGACCGCGGTGTGGACTTTCGCGCCGTGGACGCTGACGCCCTCGATGAACATGTTCGGCATGTCTCGCAGGTCGAGCGGGACCTCGACTTCGAGGCTCTTGCCATCGAGCTGGACGCGGCGGGCCTCGCGTCCGGCGGTGCCCGCGATGTGGAGGAAGAGCCAGACGTTGGCGTTTTCCTTATCGCTGTTGACTCGGAGTTTCACCGTCTCGCCGGCGGCGTGGGCCGCTTTGTCGGCGATGATTTCCAGCGGGCCGAAATGCCAGTCTGCGGGGTCGGCGCGGCCGGGGCCGTGAACGTTGAGAATCGTCGCGCCTTCCGCCGGATTGCCGTCTTTGAACGACAAGCTCGCCGCCAAACGATACTGACCGGTGGCGGGCGCGGCGAAGCGTTGTTTCACCTCGCCTTGCGCATCGGTCTCCACCGGAAACGACTGGATTTCCTTCTCCTCGATCCGGCCGCTTTCGCCGCTGGTGAGTTTAAAAACGATCAGCTTTCCCTTCGCGCCGACGACCGGCTTTCCTGCCAGAGTGGCGGCGGAAATCGTCGCCTCAACTTGGTCCCCGGCGCGGGCGTAGCCGCGGTCCGTCCACACTACGACCTCGAACGGCTTGCGCGCGGCGATCACCGATCCGGTGCCGCGCTCCTCGCGGCGCGACGCATCCACCACGCGGGCCTCGATGGTGTATTTCGCATCCATGTCTCCCTGCACCAGCTTGGCGGGCGCGGTGTCGATTTCGATCTTCGCGGTGCCGTCTGGACCGATCGGCACATTGCGCTTGATCACTAACTCATCCGGCGTCCAGCGATCCCCCTGCCACCACGGCGGATGCGGCGGAATGCAGCCCCAGATTTTCCAACCCGGATGCCAGGATGCCTCGCTGCCGTTCCACCACACGCCGGGGCCGTAGAGCCAATCCCAGCGCCAGACCGGGAACCAGCGCTCGCCGATAGAACCGCGTTTCACGATGATCTCGACGTTGGCATTCCGCACCGGAGCGCCGTGGAAATAAGTCGCTTTGACGGTCGCCGTGAATTTATCACCGAGCTTCACCGGCGCGTCCGGAGCCTCGACCTTCACCTCGTATTCCGGCTTGCGATATTCCTCCACCCGCAGGCTAACGGAGGCGGAAATCCGGTCGGCGATCTGGAAAACCGCGCTCCAGTTTCCGAGCACCGCGTCCTTGGGAATGATGACTTCGCTCTCCACCGCGCCGAGCGCGTCGGTCTTGAGATTCTGGAGTTTCATCACCTCTTCGCCGCGGCCGTTGAAGAGAACGAGTGTGCCGGTTTGATTCGCCCAGCGTGATTCGTCCGGTTCGAAATAACCGACATTGCGGAGATAGAACTTCAAGTGCGCGGTGTCGCCGGGTTTGTAGAGCGGGCGGTCCGAGATGCCGTAGGTGATGTCGCGGTTGCCGTTTTCAAGCTGCGGGACTTCGACATGATAGGGCTGGAATCCGAAGAACGCGGTGGCGCGGCCCTCCTTGCGGGCGATGGCGAGCCATTGGAAATCATTTTCATAGTCGCCGGGCTTGAGCAGCGTCTTGCCATCGTCATCGGCCGTGCGCTTGAATGTCTTGGTTCCGATATTCATCCGCCGCTCCAGCGGATTTTTCCGTTCGAGATGAATCGTCCGGTATCCGAAAAACTCGATGTCCGCGCCCGCCACCGGCGCGCCGCCCGCAGCATCGGCGACCCACCACTGCTTCTTGCCGCCCACGTCGTTCTGCACCAGCACCGAATCCACGATCCAGACGAGCGTGTGGAACTCGTTGCCGCCTTTCATTTTCCCGGTGATCCACCAGGCACCGGCTTTTTGGAGCGGCACTTCCAGGTCGGCGCGGGTATCGCGGTGTTTATCGCGCGGAGTGAGTTGCACCTCCCAGCTCGCGGCGGTCTTACCAATGAACTTGGACTGGTTTTCACGGATCAGCCGACTGGCGATCTGCGAGGGATTGACGCGCTGCCAGTCGAGCTCGCGCGGGTTGCTTTTCAGATAGTTGAGCGTGTCCCTGAGCACCGCCTCCATGTCCACGGGCGCGGCGGTGAGCTGGATGGCGGAGGCGTTGCGGAACACCAGCGGCAGCTTCGGTTTCACTCCGGCGGGCACGGTCTCGGCACGCTCGAAGCGCCCCCAGTTGCCGGTGATTTGTTCGAGGAGCTTCTTGCGCTGGTCGTCATTGCCCGGGCCGTGTTTGGCGATGGTTTGCTCGAGCGCCTCGCGCGCCTTGTCGTATTGGCGGCGATTGAGGAAAACTTGAACGAGTCGGTCTCCGGCCTGCTCGTTTTCGTTCATGATCGAGCGATAGAGCGCGATGAAATGATGGGCCGCCGGCAGTTTGAACCGGCGGACGCCATCCGAGGTCTTCGCCAGACACTCATCCTCGGCGAGCGTGTCCATTTCGAGAACGCCCTTCGCGCTATCAGGATCTAGCTGCCGCCACCATCCAAACGACGAGAGTGTTTCCGTGCCGAACTGGAAGTTTGAGAAATCCGCAAGTTCCTTCGTGACTTCACCCGCCGTCTCAGGCTTGAGCCGGGCGCGTTCCGCCAGCGCGAAACGCCAGCGCTCGCCGTCGTTTTTCGCCGCCTCCCAGGATGCGGGAACCTCGTAGAGCACCGGGCCGTCCTTCGCCCACGGGGCACCTTCCGTGCCGCCTTCGGGGCCCGGCTCGCCCCACTCGGGAAGAGCTTCGATGGGCGTGAGCGTCTGGAGTTTCCAAGCCTCCCCGCGTTGCACTCGCGAGAAGATTTCCCACGCATGGAAGCGTTCGCCGTCGTTTTGGGATTTACTGATCGCCTCGCGGAACAATTGCAGCGAGCGGATGCGGTCGCGATAGCTCGAATCCACCCATGCACCGGCGGATGCCTCCGGAACCTCATCCGGCCTCATTGAACGCCTCCCGTATCGCGGCCCTCCGCCGCGCTCGAACTCCCCTGCGACAAGCCGACCGGAATGCGATGCCGACTGATAGGATGCCGCCGCCTGAACCAACAGCATCGCGTTTGCCGGGTGGGTGGAAATCGCGAGTTCGACGAGTTCGTCGAACTCGCCCCACACGTTTTGCCCGCTGATCACCTCGACGGCCATTCTCAGATCCAGATCGGATTTCCCGTCCGAGATTGGCATCAGCTTATCCTGGTAGAAATCCAAAGCTTCCCGCCACATACCGCGCTCTGCGAGCTTGTCGCGCTCCTTGCGGAGGGCGTCCGGGTCTTGTGCCACCAGTTGGAGGGGGGCGAAAAATGCGACGAGACAGATCCATGGCAAAATTTTCATGACGACGACTATGACACGGCAAACGATCATTTCTTAGAAGAAATATTTCCACTTCCGCCCGCCGTGACTATTTTTCCCGAATGAATCCCGACCTCGTGAAAACGACGAATCCTCTCCAAGAACCACCATGCGCGCGGTAATCCAGCGGGTGCTTGAAGCCTCGGTGGAAGCCGAAGGGCGGACCGTTTCCCAAATCGGCGGCGGGCTGCTCGTCCTCCTCGGCGTGGAGGACGGAGACACGCTCGAAGACGTGTCATGGCTCAGCGGCAAAGTCGCCAAACTGCGGATTTTTTCCGATTCGGAGGGCAAGATGAACCAGTCCGTGACCGAAGCGGACGGGGAAATCATCGTCGTCAGCCAGTTCACGCTCCACGCCTCGACCAAAAAGGGTAACCGCCCGTCGTTCCTCAAATCCGCCGCCCCGGCAGTTTCCGAGCCGCTTTACGAGCAATTCTGCGCTGGCTTGGAGCGCGAAACCGCCAAGTCCGTCGGCCGCGGAATCTTCGGCGCGGAAATGAAAGTGGCGCTCGTCAACGACGGCCCGGTCACGATTCTCATCGATAGCCGGGCAAGAGAATGAGCATTCGCTTGCATCGCCCGGATCGGCTGCCTAGTTTGCCGCCGCCGTGCCGATTACTGCCATTCTAGCCCTTGAAGATGGACGATGTTTCGAAGGAACCGCCTTTGGAGCCACCGGAACCACCACCGGAGAAATTTGTTTCAACACCTCGATGACAGGCTACCAGGAGGTGATCACCGATCCCTCCTACCGTGGCCAAATCGTCGCGATGACCTACCCGCAGATCGGGAATTACGGGGTCAATCCGGAAGATTCAGAGTCCGCCGCGCCGCACATCCGCGCGTTTGTCATCGGCGAGCTCTGCGAGGTCCCGTCGAACTGGCGCTCCACGCAGCCGCTTTCCGACTACCTGGCGGAAAATAAAATTCTAGGCATCGAAGGCATCGATACCCGCGCCCTCACCAAGCACCTCCGCTCGCTAGGCGCCATGCGCGCCTGCGTCACCACCGTGCTCGACGCGGAAGCCGCCGTCGCCGCGGCCAAAGCCTCGCCGTCGATGGAAGGAATGGACTATGTGAAGGAAGTTTCCACGCCCGCCTCCTACATTTGGGCCGAGGAATCCCGCGAATGGACGCTGCCTAACGTGCTGGCGAAAAAAGAAGGTTATCACATCGAGCTTCCGCCCGTCCGCCACCGTATCGTCGCCTACGATTTCGGGCTGAAATACAACATCCTCCGCCGCCTGCGCCAGGCCGGCTTCGAGGTTGAGGTCGTCAATTCCCGCACCACCGCCGCCGAAGTCCTCGCGAAAAATCCCGACGGACTCTTCCTCTCCAACGGCCCCGGCGATCCGGCGGCGCTCGGCTACATCCACGAGGAGATCCGCATGCTCATCGGCAAGCTCCCGATTTTCGGCATCTGCCTCGGTAACCAGATCCTCGCCCACGCCTTCGGCGGCACGACCTTCAAACTGAAATTCGGCCACCGCGGCGGCAACCAGCCGGTCAAGGACCTGCGAACCGGAAAAATCTCGATCACCTCCCAGAACCACGGATTCGCCGTCGATCCGGACTCCCTGCCCCCGGAGATCGAAGTCACCCACATCAACCTCAACGACAAAACCGTCGAGGGCATGCGCCACCGCGACCTGCCCGTTTTCAGCGTGCAATACCACCCGGAAGCCGCCCCCGGCCCGAACGACGCCGCCTACTTCTTCGAGGAGTTCGCCGCGCTGATCGACCAGTCCAAGTAATTTCATGAATACCATTATTGTTGGCCTCCAATGGGGCGATGAAGGCAAAGGCAAAATCGTCGATTACCTCACGGAAGGCGCGGACATCGTCGTGCGCGGCCAAGGCGGCAACAACGCGGGCCACACGGTCATCGCGAAGGGTGTCCGTTATATACTAAACCTCCTTCCATCCGGCATCATCTGGGACGGAAAAATCAACATCATCGGCAACGGTGTCGTCGTCGATCCCTCCGGACTCGTTGCGGAAATCGAGCGCAACGAAGCGCTCGGCGTCTCTGTCACTCCCGACAAACTCCTCATCTCGGACCGTGCCCACGTCGTTTTCCCCTTCCACAAGGAACTGGACGCCGCCCGCGAAATCGCCCTCGGCGACCAGAAAATCGGCACCACCAAACGCGGCATCGGCCCGACTTACTCCGACAAGGTGAACCGCTGCGGTATCCGCATCGCCGACCTGTTGGACGAGGAGTTCACCCGCGAACAAGTCACCCGGCGTCTCGTCGAGGTGAATGAAATCCTCGGAAAATACGACCTGCCGCAGTTCACCGCCGAGGCGGTTCTCAAGGAAATTTACACCGCCTTCGCCCGGCTCCGCCCGCACGTCACCAACACGATCCCCGTGCTCCACACCGCGTGGAAGTCGGGCAAATCCATCCTGTTTGAAGGTGCGCAGGGAACCTTGCTCGACATCGACTACGGCACCTATCCGTTTGTCACTTCGTCCAACACCACCTCCGGCGGCTCCTGCACCGGCTCCGGACTTCCACCTAACGCCATCGGCCGGGTGATCGGCGTTTGCAAAGCCTACACCACCCGCGTCGGCTCCGGCCCCTTCCCCACCGTCGATGAAGGACTCTCCGAATACCTCCACGGCCTCGGCCGCGAATTCGGCGTCGTCTCCGGCCGCCCGCGCGGCTGTGGTTGGCTGGATACGGTATTACTCCGCTTCGCCTGCATGGTGAACGGCGTGACCGGCCTTGCAGTCACCAACGTTGATGGACTCGACGAATACGAGACCCTGCAAATTTGCACCGGCTACGACATCGGCGGCGTCATCCACGAGCTGCCTCCGGCCGACCGCAAGGCGTGGGACCGCGCGGTGCCGGTTTACGAAACGCTTCCCGGCTGGAAATCCGACACCACCGCGTGCACGAAATTCGAAGAGCTTCCCGCGCAGGCGAGAGCCTATCTGGCGCGCCTCGCCGAGCTTTGCGGGGCGCCAATCGCGTTCGTCGGAGTCGGTCCGGACCGCGTGCAGACGCTGGTGGTGCAATAGGTCGTATAAGTTCTATAGGGCCTATTTTTTCCATGCCTTCGCACCCGGAAATCCCCCGCCACATCGCCATCATCATGGATGGCAACGGCCGCTGGGCCAGGGAGCGCGGACTCCCCCGCCTGGAAGGCCACCGCGCCGGCGCGGAATCCGTCCGCGAAGTCATGGAAGCCTGCATCGAGCTCGGCGTGGAATACCTGACACTCTATGCGTTTTCCTCGGAAAACTGGAGCCGCCCCGCCACCGAAGTCAGCGCGCTGATGACCTTGCTCGACCGTTTCCTCGACGAAAAAGCCAAAGACCTCGACCGCCAGAACGTCCGCCTGCTCGCCATCGGCCAGCTCGATCGGCTGCCCGCCAAAACCCGTGCGCTGATAGAGCGCATCGAGGCCCGCACCGCCAAACACACGACGATGACCCTGGTCCTCGCGCTGTCCTACGGCGGCCGCGAGGAAATTGTCGCTGCCGCCCGCTCGCTCGCGACCGACGCCGTCGCCGGGAAAATTGCGCCCGCCGAGATCGACGCCGAGCTCTTTGCCTCCCGCCTGCAAACCGCCGGCATCCCCGACCCCGACCTGCTCGTCCGCACCTCCGGAGAGATGCGCGTTTCCAATTTCCTGCTCTGGCAGATCAGCTATGCCGAGATCGTCATCGTCAAAAAATTCTGGCCGGACTTCCGTCACGGCGACCTGGGCGAAGCCGTCCAGGAATACCAGCGCCGCCACCGCCGCTTCGGCGCGCTGTGAGAAATTAATGTGTCCCGGCTGTCTCAGCCGTGAGCCAAAGACCCGGATCCGGATAAGACAGCCGGAACACAGTGGGGATTCTGGCGCGGACTTTGATCTTTCTAGTAGCCAAGGAGTTGTTCGGGATCGGAGTAAGCCAGCCCGTGCGCTTCCGCGACAGGGCGGCAGGTTATCTTTCCGGCGAGCGTGTTGATGCCGCCGAGCAACTGCGGGCGTATCTCGCAGGCTCCGGCCACGCCTTTTTCGGCGATGAGCAGCGTCCACGGATGAGTGACGTTGTTCAACGCCTGGGTGGCGGTGCGTGAATAGGCACCAGGCATGTTGGCGACGCAGTAATGGAGCACGCCTTCCTCAACATAGGTGGGATGATCGTGGGTGGTCGCGCGGGTGGTTTCCGCGCAGCCGCCCTGATCGACGGCGATGTCCACGAAAACGCTGCCCTGCGGCATCAGGCGGAGCATTTCCCGGGTGATGAGCTTGGGGGCTTTGGCACCGGGAACGAGGACTGCCCCGATGACGAGGTCCACGCGCGGCAGCAGCTCGGATAGATTTGCCTCGTTCGAATAGACCGTGCTCGCGCCGGCCATGGTGATGTCCAGAAAACGCATGCGCTCGAAGTCCACTTCCAGAATCGTGACGTCGGCACCGATGCCGGTGGCGACGCGGGCGGCGTTGATGCCTGCGGTGCCGCCGCCGATGACGACGACGCGGCCCGGCGCGACCCCCGGGACTCCACCGAGGAGGCAGCCGCGCCCGCCGCAATGTTTTGCCAGATGATAGGAGCCAACGATGGCGGACATGCGGCCGGCAATTTCACTCATGGGCTCCAGGAGCGGCAGGTGGTTGTTCACCTTGATCGTCTCGTAGGCGATGGCCGTGCAGCCGGTGGCGGCCAGGCTCTCGGTGAGCGACTGGTTCGCGGCCAGATGGAGGTAGGTGAAAAGGATGTGATGCGGCTGAAGCATCGCCACCTCGGCTGGCTGGGGCTCTTTGACTTTGACGATCAGCTCCGCTTGCGCGAACAGTGCGGCCGCATTGGGAGCGATCTCGGCACCGACTGCCAGATATTGCTCGTCGCCATAGCTCGCTCCTTCACCCGCCCCGCGCTCCAGAAACACCCGGTGGCCTTTCTTGACCAGATCCGCGACACAGCCGGGAATCATGCTGACCCTGTTTTCCTGCGCCTTGATTTCCTTCGGAATGCCAACGTTCATAGGTTCGTGAATTGATGGTCGGAATTTAGCGTGTCATCCGCAAATGGCCACACAAGATAGCGGCTTCAGCTATTTTATCCGCAGTGGTCTTATTCCCTGACCACTTTTCCGCCGAGCGAAAGAATGCGGGCGTTGCCTTTGGCGGCTTCGGCTTCGGGGATGTTGCCGTCGCGGACATACATCTGGGAGAGACCGGTCCACGCGAGCAGGTCGTTCGGCTTGAGAGTGACGGACTGGAGTCCGCAGCCGATGGCCTCCTTGACGTGACCGGTTTTTAACAGGGCCATACCGAGGGCGTGCCAACCGTCGAAAAACGCGGGGTCGAGCGCGACGCAGTTTCGATAGAGGGCGATGGCCTCCTCGAACTCGCCGACGGCGAGGTGGCCGTTCGCGTCGTCGAAGAGGTCTTGGAGGGCGTCGGGCATGGGGGGTGGACGCGGCGACCGGTGATCGCCGCCACTTATTTTTTGTAGAGCTGCTCGACCTTGGCTGCCTCGGTGCGGGCGGAGATCCAGGAGGTGAAGGCGATGGTCTCGTTCTCGTTGGTGCGGCCGGCAACTTCGCTGTCGATGCGAGCTGCGGCGTTCGGTTCCTTGACGACCTCGCGTTTGGCGACGTGGAGGATGAAGGCGCGGTCGGACTCGGTGATGACCTCGGCGATGGTGCCGGGATCGACGTTGCGGGCGGCTTCAAACAGGTTCTTGGGCTCGCTGGCTCCGTCCGGCTTGTAGGTGCTGGTGATAGCTGAAAACGTCTTGGTCTCGGCGATGCCCGCATCCTTGGTTGCATCGGCGAAGGACTTGCCTGCGGCCAGCGAGGTTTTGATCTTGGTAATGGCTTCTTCGGCTGCGGCCTTCATGGCTTCCGCGGCTTTTTCCGAAATGTATTGGGCGCGGGCTTCGGCGCGGGCTTCCTCGTAGGTTTTTGGCCGGGATTTCTCCTCACCGTCGATGCGGGCGACGACCCATTGGTTTTCGCCGACGGCGATGGCCTCGGAGATTTTCGAGAACGGATCGGAGGTTTCCTTGATGAGGAAAAGCTGTTCGACGGCTTTGCCGCCGCGGCTGGAGGAGCGGAGGTTCACATCGAGGTCCGCCGGGGAGGCGCTCTGCGGAAAGAGTTCGGTGGTTTTGACTTCCCAACCGTTTGCCTTGGCGAGCTCTTCGAAGCCGGCACCTTTTTGTTCTTCGAGTTTGAAGAGGAGGTCATCGACGAGGGCGTCGGTTTCAAGTTGTTTCTTGCGGCGTTGTTCGGCGAGCTCGGCGGCGCGTTTCGCTTTCTCCTCTTCCTTTTTCTTGGCGGCGGCTTGCTTGACCTCTTCGCTGGCGGCGGCGTCGGCGATGGATTCGGGAGCGTCATCGACCTTGGCCTCTTCCGGCAGGGTCGGGGTGGCGACGATGTAGGTGAACTTGCGGCGGGGCTCGGTGGTGAATGAGTCGGAGATGGTCTCCCAGTATTTTTTGATCTCCTCCTCGGTGGGCTGGATCTTCTCTTCGAAGGGAGAAAGCTCGAGCTTGGCGAGCTCGCCGGTGATCTGTTGGTTTTCCAGGGCGAGATTTTTGGCGAGCGCGTCACGGTCCGGGCTGAGCCCGGAGCCGATGATAGCGTTGATTTTCTTGGAGGCGAGCACGTCGGATGCGAGTTCGCGAAGGTCTTTTTCGGTCATGCCGAGGCGGCCCATGCCCTTTTCGATGAAATTCCTGTAAGTCTCCGGGTTGAATTTCTGGTCCGGGCCGGCGAAGACGCGGAGGGTTTTGAGGTAGGCGGAAATCTCTTCCTCACCCGGATAAACGCCGAACTCCTCTTTCGCCTGGCGGAGGATCATCCGGCCGACGAAGAATTTCTCTGCGGCGTCGTCCTGGCTGGTCGCCCCGGTGGAGAGGCCCATGAGGAATTGATAAAGCCCGAAGTCGCCGGAGCGGGCGAGATTGGAAGTGAGCTCGAAGGAGCCGCTGCCGAGGTTGCGGAACTCCTTGTCGTTGTAGGTGCGGCCGGCGATTTTCAGGATGGCCTGGCCTCCGCCCATGTTCCGGACGGAACTCGAATCGAGGAAGAAGAAGCTGATGAACAGGATCACGAAGACCACGATCGTTAGGCCGGTGTATTTGCGGATATTTTCAATCATGAAATGGTAGTTCTTGCCGTTGCTGGAGGCGCGGGGAGTAAAGAGGGTGGTCCCGGGGGCATCAATGGTAATTGTCTGCCGGGGGGCTGAGTCTCTCCATCAAGTCCGCAGTCTCAAGGCGAATTTTCGGCTCATTTCAACAAGGTTCCGGAGCGAGTTGCCAAGAATCTGGCTTGCTCCATCGTGGAAATGGAGGTTCCTTGGCGGACTTTATGAACTTTCGCTGGTTGAACGCGCTGCTTTGGGGGAATTCGGTGGCTCTGTCGTGGATGTGGGGGCTGGGGCTGTTTTTCAGCGTGCAGATGACTTTCATGTTCGGGTTGCAGGGCTTGCTGATGTTCGCGATTCCCAACGCGCTCGGGCTGATGCTGTTCGGCTTCCTGACGCATCGCGTGGCGGAGAGCCACAGCGGCGGGCAGGAATCGCTGGCGATTTTCTTCGACAAGTTTTCCCGGCCGTTCCGGCTGATCCTTTACATCTACCAAATCGTGGCGTTGGCGCTGACGGTCTTCGCGCTGGTGAACTACCTGTTCGTGCCGCTCAAGCTGGCGACCGGGCCGCTGCTGGGACTCTATCTGTGCCTGATTGTTTTCGTGATCCTGGCGGCCGGCTGTTTGTTCGGGGAGGAATTCGGGATTCAGAAAATCAAGCTGAGCCACGCGATGCTCGGCGGGCTGCTGCTGGCCTGCGTGGCGACAATCCTGATCGGCCTGGACCCGCTGGTGCCGGAACCGTTCGCGTGGACCTCGCCGTTCCAGGACGAATGGAAGGGCGCGAGGTTCTTCGGCTATGCGATTCCGCTGGTGATCGGCTTGTTAGTCGGGCCGTGGCTCGACCTCCAGCACTGGCAGCGGGCGATCCAGATCCACCGCGAGAAAGCCTCGATCCGCGCGAGTTACTTTTTCGGCGGCTCGATCTTTTTCCTGATGCTGCTCTTCCACGGCTGCCTGGCGCTGTGGGTGATGACCCGGCACGGCGATCAATTCTCGGCGACGGCTGGCCTGGACGGCTTCAAATATGCCCACGACCTCGTCACCCAGTATTTCCACACCAACTACAAAACCCTCGGCGGCGTGATGCCGCTGGCTTATTTCTCCTTCCTCGCCATCTGCGCGCTCACGACCTTGGACAGCGGCTACATCGCGCTGAAATGGTTCCTCGGAAAAAACGTCGAGAAGAGCGAGAACATGCTGATCTCGTTGATCCCCAAGCAAATCATCGGCTCACCGATTCCGACGTTTCTGCTGATCGGGCTGGTCACCCTAGGTAGCCTTCTCGCCGGGCTGGAGCTGGAGTATTTCATGGTGTTCTATGCCTCGTTTTTCGTCGGTTACGCCGCGCTGGCGATCGCCCGCTGCTTCGTGCCGAACTCGCAACAACCGCTGCCGCAGATCCGGATGTTCTCGATGGCGAGCATGTCGCTGGCGATCTTCGCGTTCGGCTATCTGAAGAGCGACACCGCGCTGCTGATCCTCGGCTCGATCCTGCCGCTGGTCTATGTGATGTGGCTCGTTTTCAACGCCGATCTGTTACGCGTCGTCACCGAGCGGGCGGGCGAGGTGATCGAGGCGGCCGCGGAAATCCCGGCGATCAAGGCGATCGCGAAAACGGTGCACGTGGCGGCCGCGTCCGACGTGGTGCCCCCCCGCGACCACCACGCGCTGGGCGGGCACTTCGAGGGCAAGTGGTTTGTTTACTCGATGATCGCGACCTATCAGGACACCAATTCCGTGGGCAACGTTTACTTCGGCATGTATGGATTGTTCGTCGGGAAAACCCGCGAGCTGTTCTTCAACACCGCGATGCCGGACTTCGACCTGAAGACCTCCAAGTTCTACATCCTCACGCGTTCATTCGAGCACAAGTTCGTGCGCGAGTCCCGCGAGTTCGACACCATCACGGTGAAGATCAAGGTGGCGGATTTCAACCGCAAGTTCTGCACGCTGGAGCACCAGATCTTCGGCTCGGAAAATGAGTTGCTTGGAAAGGGCAAGCAAAGCCTGCTCTTTGTATCCTCCAAGGACTACGCGCTGCTGGACATTCCCTCCGAGGTTTACACCGCCTTCATGAAATACACCTGAGTCCGGGTGCGGGGCTTTTACGGTTGATAGAGACCGTTCGCGGCGATCCATTCCGCGACTTTGGGATCAAGCCACGGGTGGCTGGTTTTCCCGCTTGCGACCGCCCGGCGGATGGCGGTGGCGGACGCGGGATGGCCGCCTTGCAGGACACTCAGCCGGTATCCTTCGCGTGGCTGCGGCGTTTCCCCGCGGGCGAGGACGATGAACTCAACGAGCGCCGCGAGCTGCTCCGGATTTTTCCAGCGGGGGAGGGCGTCCCATTGGTCGTGGCCCATGATCCAGAATAGCCGGGCTTGCGGGAACCGCCCAGCCATGGCTTCGGCGGTCTGATAGGAATACGACGGGCCGGGCTGATGGAGTTCGAAATCATCGACGACCGCCCAGGGAAGACCGGCGGTGGCAAGGCGCAGCATTTCGCAGCGGTGCTCGCCGCTGGCAGGCGCGGTGCCGGGCTTGTGCGGGGAAATCCGGCAGGGCAGGAAGCGGACTTCATCGAGTCCAAGCGCGTCCTGTGCCAGCGTCGCGAGATGGATATGCCCGAGGTGGACAGGATCGAAAGTGCCGCCGAACAGGGCGATTTTTCTCGGCGCGGGCATGACGGTGAAAGGCTAGGTGAGATGGCCCCGCGATTCAAGCGTCGCGGCGCTTTACCGCAGGCGGGAAACATGTGCAGCTTCTCGGACGTGACCGATGCTTTTCAAATCCTGGGAATGGAGCCGAAGCTGGTTCTATCCGACGACGCGCTTCGCGAGGCGTTCCGCGAGGCGGGCAAGCGGGCGCATCCGGATGCCGGCGGCGGGGAGGGCGAGTTCGCCGCGTTGCGCGAGGCTCTCGCGGTGGTGTCCAGTCCGTCGCGGCGGCTCAGGCATTGGCTGGAACTGCGCGGCATGCCGGGCGAGGTCCGCGGCAGCATCGACAACTCGCTGATGGATTTGTTTTCCGAAGTCGGCGCGGTGACGCAGTTGGCGGAGTCGGTGATCCGCAAGCGCGACAAGGCGAAGTCCGCGCTGGTCAGGGCGATGCTGGAAGGCGAAACCCAAGTCTGCCGCGAAGCTGTGGAACGCGCGATCGCCAAAGTGGAGGAGGGGATCATCCGCGAGTGCGCGGTGTTTCCCGAGCTGGAGAAATCCGTGGATCCCGATGTGGCGGCCGCCTCGAAAACCACTCGAAACTTAGCGTTCCTCGAAAAGTGGCGGGCCGGTCTGCGTGGGTGTTTCGGCCGTCTGGTCTAGCGGACAGGGCGCGTCTTGGGGATCACGATGGAGGCCTTGGGCGCGGCGGCGGGGGGCGCGGCTTTTCTCGAAAACTCGCTGCTGCTGCTGAGATACCAGATGAACGCCCCGCCGCCGACGACGGCGACGAAGGTGAAGAAGACCAGCAGGATGCCGAGGCAGGATTTCATGGGGTTCTTCTAGAAACTTGGTTCAGGCCTCGCCAGCGGGAATTGCGGATTTCCATTCGATCCGCGCGGCGAAGGCGCCGTCGGTGTGGTCGCGGAATGGTAGCGCCTCGCGGGTGGCGCGGAGTTCTAACTCCGGGTGGTCGGCGAGGAAGGCTTCGACCAGGCCGAGGTTTTCGTCGCGCTCGATCGAGCATGTGGAATAGACGATGCGGCCGCCGGGCTTGAGGCAGGCGAGGGCGTTTTCGAGGATCTTGCGCTGGGTGATGGAAATCCGCTCGATGTCGGGCGCTTGCAGGCGCCAACGGACATCGACGCGGCGGCGGATCACGCCGGTGTTCGAGCAGGGGACGTCGAGCAGGATGCCGTCGAAGCTGTGATGCCATTTTTCCGGAGCGGGCCGGGTCCAGTCGTGGACGGCGATGGTGGCTTTGCCGGCGTGGAGGCGTTCGAGGTTTTCCTCAAGCCGCGGCAGGCGCTTCTCGTTGGAATCGGTGCAGACCAGTCCCTCGGCGGAGCCCAGCGCGGCGGCGATGAGAAACGCCTTGCCTCCTGGCGCGGCGCAGGCGTCAAGGATGCGCTCGCCGGGCTGCGGATCGAGCAGTTCGACCGAGTGGCGAGTGGCGGGGTCTTGGATGTAAACGGTGCCGGACGCGAGCAGGCGACTTGGCAGTGAGCCGTCGATTTGATAGAAGCCCGGCGCGTTTTCCACCGGCGTGCCCGGCAGGGATTCCGGGGCGGGGACGAGCGGATTGACGCGGAAATAATTCACCGCCGGCAGGTTGTCCCACTCCATCAGGGAAATCGCGTTGCGGGTGCCGAAGGCGGCGCGCCAGCGGTTGTAAAGCCAGTCGGGGTGCGAGTGGGCGACCGGCTGGGGAAGGTCGGAAACCTCGTCGAGCAGGCGCTTGCGCGAGAGCGTGGCGCGGCGCAGCACGGCGTTGATCAGGCTGCGGACACTGGCTTTTCCGGCCTCGACGGTTTCATTGACCGCCGCGTGGTCGGGGAGGTTGAGGACGAGCAACTGGCACAGCCCGACGCGCAGGATGTCGCGGGTTTCCGCATCCACCTTACCATCGCGGAGTTTACCGATCCAGTGGTCGAGCAAGCGGCGGTGGCGCAGCACTCCGAAGAGAATCGCCTGGAGTAACCCGCGATCTGCGGAGGAAAGTTTGCGACGCTGGGCGTGGCGCTCGATCAAGGTTTCGGCGTAGTCATGGCCTTTGGCCCAGGCGCGGAGGGCGGAGACGGCGGCTTGGCGGACGTGGAAGTTTCTGGCGGACATGGA
>CANHPN010000040.1 GCA_947462535.1 Akkermansiaceae bacterium
CCTTGGCGACGAGCTCCTTGCCGGTGCCGCTCTCGCCGGCGATCAAAACCGGCGCGTCCGAGCGGGCCACGCGGCCGACGAGTTTAAAAACCTCCTGCAGTGCGCGTGAAATACCGATCATTTTCACCCGCCCGTCGTGCTTGGGCATCTCCGCGTCCGGCTTGCCGGCGCTGCGGCGGTCGTCCTGCGTTTGTAGCGCGGATTCGACCACTGGCCGAAGCTCGAAAGCCAGCGATTCCTTGCGCAGGACATCGTGTGCGCCGCGCTGGGTGGCCTCGATGATCTGTCCGGTGGTAGGAAAGCCTGCGGTGAGAATCACCAGCGTTTGCGGACTTTGCTGGAGAATCCGGCCGAGCAGTTCCATTCCGTCGAAGGGTTCCATCTCCATCGCCGCGACCACCACGCTGACCCGCGTTTTCTCGATCACCTTGACGGCGTTGGCTGCATTGTCGCAGCGAAGCACCCGCAGGTTTTTTGCGGACAGGTGCTTGGTGGCCCAATCCAGGAAATCCAGATCGGGATCGACCAGCAACAGGGTGTCTTCTGTGGAATTTTCAGGCATCGAGGCAGGGGCGGCAGTGAATCAGGGCGGCGGCGGAAGGCACGCATAAAATTCTCCGGCGGCTGGCAGGGACGGCATGTATCAGGAGGGCGGACAATAGCAACAAGGCGAGTGGTTTCATGGGTTTTGGCAGGTTGGAGAAACCCTTTCAGACGAGTCCAGAGGTCGCGAATGTCAGTTGGGACGCAAGCAGAAAAGTCGATTTTTCTGATCCATCCGGCGATGGAAGCGATGCTTGTTTTTCAAATTGGATCGCCTTGAATCGGTGGCGCTATGAACATCGATCCCATCGGCACGGTTCGCTCGTGCTTCGGCGAGAAATTCGCGGTTCCGCGGCAGCCGGGCCTGTGCCCGAGCGCGTGGGGTCGGCTGGTGTTTCATCCGGCTTACCGCAGTCCGGAGGCCGTTCGTGGGATCGGGGGGTTCTCGCATTTGTGGCTGATTTTCGGATTTCATGAAACGGTCGCACAGGGGTGGAAACCGACGGTCCGCCCGCCGCGGCTCGGCGGGAACCAGCGGATCGGGGTGTTCGCGAGCCGCTCGACTTTCCGGCCTAACGGGCTCGGGCTTTCGCTGGTGAGGCTGGAGGGGATCGATGCGACGTGCGCGGATTCGCCCGTTCTTTTGCTGGGCGGGCTGGATCTGTTGGATGGCACGCCGGTTTATGATGTGAAGCCGTATCTGCCCTATGCCGAGGCTTTGCCGGAGGCGACGGCGGGATACGCCGGGGAGGAGATTTCGCGGCTGCCGGTGGAGGTGGAGCCTGCGGCTGCGGGAAATTTCGGGCGCTTGCCGAGGCGGGCGCGGGCGGTGCTGACGGAGGCGTTGTCGCTCGATCCGCGTCCGGCGACGCAGGGGGCTGACCCGGAGCGGGTTTTCGGCGCGGCGCTTTGCGGGTGCAACGTGCGCTTCACGATCCGCGAGGGCGTTTGCCGGATTTTCGGAATCGAGCCAGCCGAAGGTTCAGGGTTGAATGCTTAGGAAAGCCGAAGTAATTTTCCTTCATGAAAAGGATATGGAAAAGCGTGGCAGTGACCATTTTTTTGCTGGCACTGCTGCCGTCCTGCAACAAGCGCGGTGAGTCGGTGAAGTCGGATCTCGGCGAGGCCGGCTACCAGTTGACGACGGCGGATTGGTTCCGGGCCAGCCGCGAGAACGACGTGGCGGCGCTGAAAAAATTCATTTCCGGAAAATTTCCGGCCGACACCCGGAACACGGAAGGGGATTCCGCGCTGCACGCGGCGGCGGCCGCCGGGGCGCAGGACTCCGCGGATTTCCTGCTCAATCGCGGCTTGGCGGTGGATATTCGTGGCGCGGCAGGGCGCACGCCCTTGATGGCGGCGGTGCTCGGCGACCAAACCGGGATGGTGCGGTGGCTGCTTCGACAAGGCGCGGAGCCGGGTTTGAAAGACAAGGATGCCTTCAAGCCGCTGATGCTCGCCGTGCGGGAGGGCCGTCCCGGGGCGGTGGGCGAGCTGGCCGCTTATCATCGCGAGGACCTCGATGCCGCGCTGTTGCTCGCCGCCCTGGTCGGCCGTGCGGACGTGATTGACGCGCTCACGAATTTCGGCGCGTCGGTTTACGCGCGGATGGAAGACGGCCGCACGCCGCTGATGATCGCTGCGGAAAACGGCCATGCGGAGGCGGTGAAACTGCTTCTCGACATCGGAGCCAGCCGCTTCGCCACCGATCCGGAAGGGCGGACGGCAGCCGACGTGGCGACGGCATCGGGCCATCCCGAGGTCGCCGCGCTGATTTCCCGTGATCCATTGCCTGCGGATCTGGCTTTGGAGTCGCCGCTTGAAATCGCGAAATCGATGGACGCGTTCGTGGATGCGGCGGACGTGAAAGTCTCGCTCGGAAATAGCGGGAAAGCACCTGTTTCATCAGAGAATGCCCCGCCGCGCGCCGCCTCCAGACCGATCGCGGGCGAGACTCTTGGCAGTCCGGTCGCAAGCCAAGCGTCGCACAAGTCGACGGCGGGCGGCTCGTTCTCAATGCCGCCGCTGGTGATGCGCCATTTCCGGGAAAAGGAAGTGCCGCTGAGTGTGAAATCCGTGCAGGGCGACATCGCCACGGTAAGCATCGCCGGGGCCGCCCCGCGCGAGGTGAAAGTCCGTGCGGGTGACCTGATTCCCGGCTCGAATCTCCTCATCGTGCGGGTGCAGCGCCGGATGGAGGACAGCAAGGTCAACGCCGGCAGGCCTGTGGAAATCTCCGTGGTGGAAATCCGGGATCGCGCCGCGGGCACCACGCGCGAGTGGATTTCGGGCGTTCCCTCCAAGGCCCACGACCCGGTCGCGCTGGTGGAGGACGCCGCTACCGGCAAACGCTATCTCGCCTCAGCCGGCCAACGCTTCAAGGGAGCCGACGGCGCGGAATATCTCATTTCCGACGTCCGCCCGAACCAAATGGTCATCCGGGAGGTCGCCAGCGGTGCCGTGCAGACGATCCCCTTGCGCGGACCGCGCGGTTGAGATAGATTTCGCCTTATGGATTCCGACACCATCATCGACCACGGCGAGCCCGTCCGCCAATTCTCCGTCTTGCTGCCCAACCGCGTCGGTGCGCTGGCCGCGATGGTGAAGCTCCTGCGGTCCCTTGGCATCGAGGTCATCGGCTTGAGCGTCCAGGACTCGCGGGACGCGACGGTGGCGCGGCTCGTAGTCTCCGATCCGGACGGCACCGAGCAGTTGTTCATGGAAAAAGGGATTCCTTTCACCACCTGCGAGCTGATCGTGATCGCGATGCGCGAGTCGGGTCCGGGGCTGCTGCAGTGCCTCGACACCCTGATGATCGCGGAGACTAACATCGATTTCGCCTACGCGCTGATGCCGAGTCCGGAAGGGCGCTCGATGCTGGCGATGCACGTCGAGGACTACGAATTCGCGGTGGCCGTTCTCTATCAGAGCGGCTTCAAGCTGATGTATCAGGAGGATCTCAGCCGCTGATCCCGGGTCGGGAGAAATAAATTTTTACGCGGCGGCGGCCCTGCGGATCTGCTGGGAAAAACACAGGAAAAACACAGGGGTTGCGCCCGCTGCGGCGGCAGGGTATTCCCCGCTCCAGAAATCCCCGCATTTTGACCTACCCGACACCTGACCCGCCGCCTGCGAAATGGCTGATTCGTATCTCCGAGGTTTTCGCGGAATTTTCCGGAGACATTGTCAAAGGGCTCGGCGGGGAAATTTCCAAGAGGCTTGGCAGCGAGTATTACTTGATCCAGACGCCGGACCCGGCGGCCGTCCACCAGTCCGAGGCCGCACGCTATCTCCGGTGGAACCTGCCGCTTGACCACTCCTGGCCGTGCAATCCCGAGGCCATGGAGGGCTTCGTCGAAAAGGCGGCGCAGGCGATTTTCCGGAAATTCGGCGGCCGTGCTCCCCAGGCGATCTTCATCGGCCAGCTCGAGCCGAGCGCCACCAACCGTTATTACAAGACGCTCGCCTCCAATCTCCGCGGCCGGACTCTCCAGCTTTTTCCCGCGGAAATCGCCGCGTTCAAGGACGTCGAAGCCCAGCACAGCGGGCGGCCGACTCTGTTCTGCCTGGTAGGAAAGGAAGGCCTGTTCTGCGGCATGCAGAGCCCGAAGGCTTCTAATGGATTCTATCCGGGCGGCACCAAGTTCATCAGCCAGAATTCGCCGGACACGATCAGCCGCGCCGGTGCGAAAATCGCCGAGGCGCTTCATTACCTGCAAATGCACCGGCCGCCGCTCAAAAAAGGCCGCCACTGGCTCGAACTCGGCGCCAGCCCCGGCGGCATGACCTCCGAGCTGCTAGGCCGCGGATACAAGGTCACGGCCATCGACCGCGCGCAGCTCGACAAGCGGCTCGACGCGCAGCCGGGCCTGCATTTCGCGCTGATGGACGTGGCCGCCTTCAAGCCGAACGCGAGCATGACCTACGACGCGATTCTCTCCGACATGAACGGCGACCCTCTCGAATCCATCCGGCAGGTCGGCCGCCTGGCGAGAAACCTCAATCCGGGCGGCATCGTGATTTTCACCCTAAAGACCACGGGCACCACCACCTTCGGCGAAATGAACGCGCTCTATCAATCCGCCGTGGACTCAGCCGCCACCGCGGGGCTGAAATTGATCGCAAGGACGCACCTGACCTACAACCGCCAAGAACTCACCTTGTTTTTCGAAAGCGCCGCCGCGATCCGCGTTTAGCCGCGGCACCTCCGCGCTTCGATTTCCCGCAGGACCGGCACATCCGCGTCGGCCCACCGGAGATCGTGGAAATCCCCCGGCAGGCACCAGTATAACTGCTCGTGCTCCATGGCTTGCAGCTCGCCGCTCACGATGACGCAGCGGAACGGTAGCAGGCGGATGGTCCTTTCCTCGTAGTGCCAGATCACCGGCGCGAGCGGGTGACCGACCTCGACGTCCACGGCAAGCTCTTCCCGCAGCTCGCGGACAAGCGCGGATTCGGGAGACTCGCCGGGATCCACTTTCCCGCCGGGGAATTCCCACAAGCCGCCGAGGTGCTTTCCCACCGGACGCAGGCAGGCCAGAAAACGCCCGTCCCCATCCTCAATCACTCCGCAAACCACATCGATCATCGCCGACAAGCTGGCGGGAGCGGCCGGCATCGGTCAACCGCCGTGCTGGAAATCTTCGCTCCGACACGAAAAAGCCGCCGGAGGTCATCCGGCGGCTTTTTAAAATCGATGATAGATCGGTTAAAATCAGGCAAGAGTGCCTTCTTTTTTCTCTTCGCCTTCCTTCTTCTTGTCGTGGTCCTTTTCACACTTGCCGCAATGAGCGAGGGTGCCTTCTTCCTTGGCTTCTTCCTTGTCGCAGTCGCCGCCCTTCTTGCACTTGCCGACGAGGGTGCCTTCTTCCTTGGCTTCTTCCTTATCGCAGTCGCCGCCCTTCTTGCACTTGCCGGCGAGGGTGCCTTCTTCCTTCTTCTCTTCACCTTCCTTCTTCTTGCACTTGCCGCAATCGGCGAGGACGGTGCCTTCTTCTTTCTTTTCCTTGCCACATTTCCCCTTTTCACACTCGCTGGCGAATGAGGACGGAATGATCATGAATGAGGCGCAAAGCGCGGTGAGGAACAGTTTCATAAGTATTTTGATTTTGGTTTGTGGTTTCAATCGACGGGGCAGATTACCCGCACATCAGAGTTGCGCCAGTCGAAATTATTCGGAAAAATTCCAACTGCCGCGAAAAAAATCGCGGGAATCATGAAATCAACTCCGCCGGGGGCCGGATGTTTCTGAAAAATCCCACTGTTTTCAGCGCCGTAGAGCGCATGATTGGGCTTGGCCCACGGGGACTTCTATCCTATTCCCCGCCGCCCGTGTCATTTTCCATCCTCGCCACCGATCCTTCGAGTTCCGCCCGCTGCGGCCGCTTGGTGTTGCCCCATGGAACCGTGGAAACCCCGATTTTCATGCCGGTCGGCACGCAGGGGACGGTCAAGACGCTGCATCCGCTCGAATTGGAGGAACTCGGCGCACAGATCATTCTCGGCAACACCTACCATCTTTGGCTGCGGCCTGGCCACGAATTGATCCGCGAGCTCGGCGGCCTGCACGGTTTCAGCACCTGGCAAAAGCCGCTGCTCACCGATTCCGGCGGCTTCCAAGTCTGGTCGCTGGCAAAACTCCGCAAAATCACCGAGGAGGGCGTGCGTTTCAACAATCACCTCGACGGCTCGAAAATGCTGCTCACTCCGGAGCTCAGCATGGAAATCCAAGGCGCGCTTGGCTCGGACATCGCGATGCTCTTCGACGAATGCCCGCCCTACCCTTGCGACGAGGCCTACGCCGCGAAATCGCTGGCGCTGACCACCCGCTGGGCGAAGCGCTGCAAGGACTGGGTGACCGAAAACGAACCGCGCTCCGGCAGCGGCAGGCAGCAACATTTCGGCATCGTCCAAGGCTCGATCTACGCCGACCTGCGCGAGCAATCCGCCCGCGAGTTGGTCGAACTTGGCTTCGACGGCTACGCGATCGGCGGCGTTTCGGTGGGCGAGCCGGAGCACGAGATGTTCCGCGCGATCGAGAACGCGGTGCCGTTTCTGCCCCACGACAAGCCGCGCTACGCGATGGGACTCGGCACGCCGCCGCAGATTTTGGAAATGATCGCCCGCGGCGTGGACATGTTCGACTGCGTGATGCCCACCCGGATCGCCCGCCATGGCATGGCGATGACGCTTGATGGGCCGATCAACATCAAGAACCTGATCCACGCCAAGGACCCCCGGCCGGTTTGCGAGAGTGCCCACCCGCACGTCGCCCGATTTTCCCGCGCCTACCTCCGGCACCTTTTCCGCGCCGGTGAAATCCTCGGTTTGCGGTTGCTTTCCTTCCACAATCTGCATTTCTACCTGTCCCTCGTCGCCGGGGCACGGGAGTCCATCGCCGCAGGGAACTTCTCCGCTTACAAAGACTCCTTCATCCAGCGCTACACCCAATCCAATTCATGATGACACCAAGCCACACCCTGCTCTCCTCCGCCCTGCTCGCTGAAACGCCACCTCCTGCGGGGGGGATTCTCGGCAGCCCATTCGTCATGATGGGCCTGATGGTGGTAATGTTCTATTTCCTGCTGATCCGCCCGCAACAGAAGCAGCGCAAGGAAATGGCCGCGCGCATCGCCGCGCTCCAGTCCGGCGACAAGGTGGTCACCTCGTCCGGCATCCACGGCATCGTTCACAATGTGAAAGAGCACACCGTGATGATCAAGGTCGCCGAGGGCACCATGCTTGAATTCGACAAAGCGGCCGTCGCCGTCGTCCATAAAAAGGACGTCGCCGCCGCCAAATAACCCCACCCTGATCTCACCGATTTCGGAGTCAAAACCGCCCATTCCGCCATGCTAGCCGCCACTGCTTTCTACGAAGATCCGTTGACCCTGTTCGTCACCGGGTTGATCCTGATGATTTTGTTTTTCTGGTATTTCGCGACGGAGATCGAGCGGCGGAAGCGCAACGTCGGCACCGTGTTGCTGCTCGGGGTTTGCGCCCTCTGCGTGCTCGCCGCCACTCCGCTCAAGGAACGCCTCAAAGGCGGCATCGACATCATCGGTGGCTCGTCTTTCTCCCTCCGCATCCAAGAGCGCGAGGACGAAAGCGGCAATAAAATGCCCATCACCAAGGAGCAGGTGGACCAAGCCATCATCGTCATTGAAAAGCGCCTCAACAGCATGGGCAC
Source organism: Akkermansiaceae bacterium (assembly GCA_947462535.1). GTDB lineage: Bacteria > Verrucomicrobiota > Verrucomicrobiia > Verrucomicrobiales > Akkermansiaceae > Luteolibacter. The sequence continues at coordinate 7,733 of CANHPN010000040.1, forward strand.
CGCCGAGCCGATGATCGCCCGCCAGGGTGAAAGCGGGATTCTGGTCCAAATGCCCGGCGTGGAACCTGAAGAATCCGCCCGCATCCGCACGACCTTGGAAAAAGTCGCCAAGCTCCAACTTCATAAGGTCAGCACGCGCAATGACGAGGTCGGCGCAGACGGCAAGACTCTTGCCCAGCAGGTTTTCGAGGGATTAAAGAAGGAACCGGGCTATCTCGCATTCAATCAAAAGAGCAAGGATCAGGACGGCAAGGAGTTCCAACGCCCGATCCTGCTCAAGCGCGTAGCCGCACTCGGCGGGAAAGACATCGCCCTCGCGACCCCTTCGCCCCAACAAGCGGACGCGGTCTCCATCACCCTCAACGGTGACGGAGAAAATAAAATGATCGCCCTCACCAAGGACATGAATGCCGGCGACCGCATCGCCATCGTGCTCGATGGCGAAGTCATCAGCGCCCCGGGCTTGAAGGAGCACGGACCTCTCGGCAAGCAGTTCCAAATCGACGGACTCAGCGAGCCAGGCGAAGTTCAAAACCTCGCCAACGCCCTGATGAACCCGCTGGAAAACTCGCTCGTGGTCGAAGAAGAGCGAACGGTTTCCCCGACCTTGGGCAAGGCCGTCGTCGAACAAGGCATCTGGGCCGGCATCATCGGCCTGGCCATCACCGCCGTCTTCGTGCTCCTTTACTACCGCTTGGCAGGCATCATCGCGCTCTTCGGGTTGGTCGTGAACGGCGTAATTCTGTTCGGCGTAATGGCCATGTTCGGATTCACCTTCTCGCTTCCGGGCATCGCCGGGATGATCCTCACCATCGGCATGGCCGTGGACGCCAACGTGCTTATTTACGAACGTCTTCGCGAGGAAATCGAAGCCGGGAAATCTCTCAAGAACGCGATCGCCGCCTCTTACGAAAAAGCGTTCAGTGCGATTTTCGACTCCAACCTCACCTCGCTGATCACCGCCATCATCCTGTTTTGGATGGCCAGCGGCACCATCAAAGGCTTCGCCGTCACCCTGACCATCGGGATTCTGGCGTCGATGTTCTCCGCCATTCTGGTGACCCGCGTGATGTTCCGTTGGGGCATCGACCTCAACCTCCTCAGGAAACTCAGTTTTCTCAATCTCATCCACGCGACCAACTACGACTTCCTCGGCAAGCGCCGCCTGGCGGCCATGATTTCCCTAGCGCTGGTGGTGCTTTCTTTCGCTTCCTTCGGGATCCAGCGCGAGCGCTCGCTCGGCATCGACTTCACCGGCGGCACGCTCATCCAGTTCCAATTGGGCAAGGAACATAAAGTCGCCATTTCGGACGTCGAAAACGCGCTCAAAACCCTCACCCTCGCCAAGGCCGCCTACCCGCAGGAACAAAGCAATCCCGCCACCGGCACCTTGCTCACCATCCGCTGCGACTCGAAGGACGCTAACCAGATCACCACCAAACTGCGCGAATCAATCCCCGTGCTCGGCCAACACAAGGTCGCTAGCGACACCACCACCGACTACCTGATCGACGGCAGCAAGGAAGAAGTCTCCGCGCTCATCGGCGACACCTTCCTCAAGGAATCACTGCTCGCGCTCGTCCTCGGGCTGATCGGAATCCTGGTTTACATCACCGTGCGCTTCGAGTTCTCCTTCGCCCTCGGCGGCTTCGTCGCCATCCTTCACGACGTGATTGTCGCGGTCGGGCTTGTCGTCCTCTTCGGCGGTGAACTCTCCTTGATCCACGTCGGCGCGATCCTGACGATCGCCGGCTACTCGATCAACGACACAATCGTCGTCTTCGACCGGATTCGCGAAAGCCTGCTCACCCGCACCGGTTCGATCAAGGGAATCATGAACGAGGCAATCAACGCCACGCTGTCACGGACCTTGCTGACATCCGCCACCACTATCATCACCGTCGCGATCCTCTCCCTTTACGGCGGATCCTCGCTTCGGGATTTCTCGGTGATGATCCTCATCGGTCTGCTCGTCGGAACCTATTCGTCGATCTTCGTCGCCTCGCCCGTCGTGCTCTGGTGGAGCACCCGCAAGGGGGGAGACCTCCGCTCGGACGTGCTCGCCACGGAAATCGCGGCGGAAACCAAGGCCGCCTCCGCCTGATTTTAACCGCTCCAATAAAAGACCCCGCGTCGTCCAACAGCGACACGGGGTTTTTTATGAAGCTGAATATCACTCGGAACGAGGCGGCCCGGGCCGGGCTATCCGCCGGAAGGCTCGGCCTTGTGAGCAAAGATAGGCCACCCGCCCCACTCGCACGCGTCACCTTCTCCCGCCGGAGGCTCTATTCAATAAATGCTAACCGCAGAGCCGCGGAGGTCGCAAAGGGACGCAAAGCCGGGACGATGGAATTTTTTGGAGTTGGGAAGTCTTGGGGAGCACACGCGCCCTCGCGTGTTGTCTTTGGCGCCCTCGCCAAAGACTTGCGTTTCCCATCACGGGCCGAAGAATTCTCTCAATTCGAGATGGAAGAGTGAACCGCGGAGCAGAGGCCGCAGAGGAGCGCGGAGCCGGGACGATGGCGGGGATTCGGAGATTGGTCTTGGAGCGAGACGCTCCAGCCACGGTCTGGCGCGAGGCGCGCCAGCTACTTTCGGGACGGCGCTCCAGGAGCTTGAACGTCGTTGCAAGGGGCTTGAGAGCAGTTGCAAGGAGCTTGAGAGTCGTTGCAAGGAGCTTGAGAGTCGTTGCAAGGAGCTTGAGTGAGGTGCGCTAGATTCCTGGACCGGAAAGCACCAGAATCCGCTCATGAATCCCAGCAAACCACGAAAGCAGTATACACCCGAGTTCAAGGCCCAGGCCATTGAGCTGCTCGCCATCGGCAGGCCAGTCGCCGAACTCGCCGAAGAACTCTGTGTCAGCGCCAATCTCCTCTACTCTTGGAAAAGCAGCTCGCAGGCCGCGCGGGTCGGGAGCGAAGGCGGACGAGCCGTAGGCGAGAACGCCGCAGCGGACGACCCGCGCGCCCTGCGACGCGAAATCGCACTCCTTCGCCAGGAGAATGAGATTTTAAAAAAAGCCGCAGTCATCCTCGGCACCAAAACCCAGCCGAATTACGGACGATGATCGAGCACATCCATCAACAAACCGGCCACGGCATCCGGCCCATCTGCCAGGTTCTCGGAGTCCCGCGCAGCAGCTACTACCACGCCTCCCAGCCGACTCCCTGCCAAAGCGCGGACATCGCACTCGGCGAGCTCATCGAAGGGATTTTCAAGCGCCACCGCCGCCGCTACGGCTACCGTCGAATCCACTCGGATCTATCCGACAAAGGCATCATCTGCGCCGCTGCCCGAGTCCGTCGGATCATGGAAGAACGTGGGCTGCGCGCCATCCAGCCCAAGACCTACGTGCCGAAAACCAGTGACGGAAGAGCCGACAAACCCTCGCCCAATCTCCTGCTCGAAAAGCCCCTTCCCGCGCAACCCGACAAGGTCTGGGCCGGGGACATCACCTACATCCCCACGGCAGACGGCTGGCGCTATCTGGCCGTTATCATTGACCTGTGCTCGCGCCGTATCGTCGGCTGGTCCCTCGCAGACCACATGCGCACCGAACTCGTCACAGACGCCCTCAAGCAAGCCCTCGGCTCGCGCATCATCGCCCCGGGGCTGATCTTCCACAGCGACCGCGGCAGCCAATATGGCAGCCGTGCCCACCGCCAGATGCTGGAAGCCGGAGAGATCCTCCAGAGCATGTCCGCACGCGCCAACCCCTACCACAACGCCTGGACCGAATCGTTCATGGGCACCCTCAAGAACGAAATGCTGCAAGGCGGCAGCTTCGCCACCGAGGCCGACGCCCGCATCGAGATCTTCGACTTCATCGAATCCTACTACAACCACCACCGCAAACACTCCGCCCTCGGCTACCAAACCCCGGCCCAATTCGAGGCCAAAAACCGACCTAACAATTAATAAGAATTTGGTCCAGAAATCAGTTGCACCTCAGAGAGTCGTTGCAAGGAGCTTGAGAGTCGTTGCAAGGAGCTTGAGAGCAGTTGCAAGGAGCTTGAGAGTCGTTGCAAGGAGCTTGAGAGCAGTTGCAAGGAGCTTGAGAGGCGATGCAAGGAGCTTGAGTGCGGTTGGATGGGGGAACCGTGGGATGCCGGTGAGATGAGAACTGAAGCAACCGGCCTGGGATTCCACCAAAAACGCCTTCTTCGTCATCTCAATCAACCTATAATCCGCAGTCGGGTTCATAATTAAGGTCTTTAATTATTTGGAAATAACAGGGTGATGGAAAAATAAGCCAGTGACCCGAGATCACCCAGCGGGTGAGTGGGACGGCTGAATCCGCTGAAGGTATATAACCACGGATGGACACGGATGATTGAAAACAACTCAGGTTTCACCCAATAGTTGAGAAAACACAAATCCATAACAATTTTAACACTACATCTTGTATTGTTAACAATTTGTGGATACGGCATGCGTAAAAAAAGGTTGCCTGATTGCTATTCAAAGTATGAGACTCATGCGTCCGGGAGAACGTCCTGCGTGTATTCGATCGCAGCCGCATTTCCGGCATTATTAAATATAAAAAGTATGGCAATCTATACTAACAAAACTGTGTCGCTCCGGCGCGAACAATTCCTGTCCTCGTGGCTGGAGTTCGCCCCGGATGTGATGTTCGCCGGATTGACCCTCGCCCAGTTCGAGGAGAAATCCAAGACGCCTCTGGAATCTCGCAAGAGCATCCTGGAGGTCAAAACCAAACTCCGGGGCCTGTTGCTGGCCCGGGGCAAAGCCGATGAGGCCCTGAACCAGGATTTAATCCTGATCGCCCATGCGATCCGGGGCAATGAGTTGTTCGGGGAGGATTGCGCGTTGTATCGCTCGCTGGGCTTCGTGCCGAAGAGCGAGCGGAAAAGCGGCCAGCGCCGCAAGTCCGGGGCTGTCGGGACGCCAGCGCCGCCGTACACGGACGTTGCTTGATTCTGACCGTCGAAAGATGGATCAAGCAACGCCGCATCGCGGTATCAAGAGGGTCGCCGGTCCGCAAGGGCCGGCGGCCTTTCTCGTGTAAGAGTGAAGGCTGGAAAGCGGGGGTCTGGAGAGCGGAAAGCGGAGAAGGTGAAGCGCGGCTGGGCGGAGGTCTTGGCGAGACCTGTGGTGAGGCGAGGAGGCTCTCGCTTGACTCCGCATCCGGCGCGGCCATCATCACGGGCAGTGAAGCGCCTACCTCATTTGTCAGTGCTCGTGGTGTTTTTGTTATTGCTCAACTCCTGCGGCTTGCCGGGAGCATTGGTTCGGACGGCGGGCAGTGCGGTGGGTGCAGCCGCAAAATTGGCTGGGCCGGCGTTGGCGGCTGGCGCGCTCTAGGCTTCGCCCTGGCGTAAGCTCCGGCGGCCTTCCGCTTCCACGGTGAAATGCAGCCACGTCGTCTCCGGCGGCAGTAATTCCGGGAATTTATCGCCCCACTCGGCGATGATGACGCCGCCTTGATCGAGCAATTCGTCCCAGCCCATCGCGATCAATTCCGCAGCTGACTCCAGCCGATAGAAATCCAGATGAAATACCGGCAAGCGGCCGCCGGGGTATTCGTGGAGCAGCCCGAAGGTCGGGCTCGTGACATCTGCCGCTGAGCCGATCCCTGCGACGAAGCCTTTGGTCCAATGGGTTTTCCCCGCGCCGAGGCCACCGACCAAGGCGATCACCGAGCCTGGCCTCGCCAAGTCTGCCGCATCCCGGCCGAGGGATTCCATCGCTTCAGGTGATTCCGCGTGTCGTTGCATCGGGCATTCGGGGAAAAGGAAACTGCGGGTGAAGTCGATTTAAAAAGCGAAGTCGTCCGCCATGGGGATTCCGCCAAGCAACGCACAGTAGAACCGCCCGCTTGACTTTTTTGTCCTGCACTCAAGTGGAGGGAAGATCAGGGGTCAAATCGTCATCGCGTGGAAGCCGCCGTCCACGATCATCTCGATGCCGGTGATGAAGGAGCCGGCCTTGGCGGATGCGAGGAGCAGCGTCGCGCCGATGAGTTCTTCCGAGTTTCCGAAACGCGAGGCCGGGGTCTGGCGGAGGATGTCGAGGACGCGGGCCTCGTCGAGGACCTTGCGGTTTTGCTCGGCGGGGAAGAAGCCGGGGACGAGGGTGTTGACGCGGATGTCCTTGTCGGCCCACTCGCGGGCGAGGTTGCGCGTTAGATTGTGCACGGCGGCCTTGGAGGCGGAATAGGTGAAGACGCGGGAGAGGGGGTTGAGTCCGGAAATGGAGCCGAGGTTGATGATCGAGGCGGGCTGGGATTCATCGATGAAATAACGGCCGAACACCTGGCAGGCGCGGAAAATGGCGGAGAGATTGGTGTCGATAATGCGCTGGTATTCCTCCTCGGTGATGTCGAGGAACGGGGTGGGGGAGTTGGTGCCCGCGCCGTTGATGAGGATATCGACCTGGCCGGAGCGTTTGAGGACGGTGTCGAGAAGCGACTGGAGGGATTCGCGGGAGGTCACATCGACCGGGACGAAGTAGCCTTTGCCGCCGTATGATTCGACCTCGGCGAGGCGCTTGGCGGCTTTTTCCGCGATGCGGCCGCCAAGAACGACTTCCGCACCGGCGCGGGCGAGGCCGACAGCCATGGTGCCGCAGAGTTCACCGGTGCCGCCGATGATGACGGCGGTTTTGCCGGAAAGGTCGAAGAGGTCCTTGAGAAATGAGGCGGTCTGCATGAAGGGAGTTTTGTGAGAATAGCAACTTCTGCCAAGCACGGATTTGGCGGGGGAAAATCATCTCTGCAGGCTTCACGCCAGCATTTCGAGCAGGTGCCCGAAGACGTCGGAGTTTTTCACCATGCCGGTGAAGCGGTCGGACTGCGGGCCAAGGGCGGAGATGAGCGTGGGGTCGGAAGTGTGGGTGGTGCCGGTCCAGCCGATGCCGGTGTGGTTGCCGGCGAACTGGCCTAGCAGGCCTTCGGGTTTGCTGAGTTGTTCGCTCCACTCGACGACGGGTTGTGTTTCGAAAATCTCGATCAGGGCGGCGGACTGGTCGGGCCTGAGTGTGAAGTCGAGGTGCTGCTTGATGAGCGCGGTCAGATGGTCGCGGGTGCCGCCCTGGGTTTTCGCCCACTCGGCGAAGAGGCGCTCGTGAGAGGCTTTGAAATTCCGGATGCGGGCGAAGCGCTGGGTGCTCTCGGCGTAGCCGTTTCCCATGCCGTTGAGGCCGGGGTTGGAGTTGCCGTGGTCGCTGGTGACGACTAGCAGGATGTCGTCGCGATTGCCGATGAGGACGAGCACGGCGGCGAGCGCGTCGTCGAAGGCGAGTTGGTCACCTAGCAGTGCGCCGATGTCGTTGAGGTGGGCGGCGTGGTCGATGCGGGCGGCTTCGATTTGCAGGAGAAACGGTTTGTCCCCGCTGAGGAAACGGGTGAGCGCGGCCTGGGCCATTTCCGTGAGGGTGGGAATCCGGGCGGCCATCGCGGGGCTCTGGTCGCGGTCGATAGAGAAGGGTAGGTGGCCGCGGGCGAAGGTGCCGAGCAGTTTCGGCCCGCGGGCGGCGAGGAGCGCGTCGCGGGAGTTGACGATGCCGTAGCCGGCCTTGGCGAAATCGCCGGCGAGGTCGCGCTTGTCGGCGCGGTCCTTCGCGCTGAAATGGCCGGAACCGCCACCGAGCAGGATTTCCACGCGGTCGAGATATTGCGGGGCGATGTCGTCCTCGTTGTTGCGTTTCGGGACGATGGAGGCAAACCCGGCGGGCGTGGCGTGGGTGATGGTGGCGGTGCTGACGAGACCGATCCTCGCGCCTTTGTTTTTGAGAATCGCGGCGATGGGAGTGATTTCCCGGCCCTCGGGGCTGACGTTGATGGAGCCGTTATTGACGCGCTGGCCGCCGCCCCACGAGCTGGAGGCCGCAGCGGAATCGGTGACCATCGAGTTGGCCGAGGCTGTGTCCATCAGGCCGCGGGCGGCGCTGCGGTCGTTGAGCAGCGACCACCACTGGGTGCCGCGCTTGCGGGTGAGATTGGAATAGGCCTCGGCCATCGTGAGGACGCCGGGACTCATGCCGTCGGAGACCATGAAAACGATCCCGCGCACTTTGCGGGCGGGGCTGCCGGAGGGATCGGCGGAGGCTTTCGCGCCGGCGAGCATCGCGGCGGCACCGCTGAAAGTGGCGGCCTTGAGCCAGTCCCGGCGGGCGATTTCACAGGTGCGGGTGAGCGGCGAAGTCATGGGGAACCCTTAGCATCCAGGCTGCGGACGGCAAGGCCGCGAAAAATGATCTTTTCACCTCAGGCTTGCGCGGATGCTTCCGGTTCTTTAACCATCCGCCCCCATGACGCACGATCCGGATCAACACGCCTCGCTGGGGGAAATGTATTCCGACTATTTCCTCGATTACGCCAGCTACGTCATCCTCGAACGCGCGGTGCCCCACCTTTACGACGGCCTCAAGCCGGTCCAGCGCCGCATCCTCCACGCCATGGACGAGCTGGACGACGGCCGCTATAACAAGGTCGCCGGGATCGTCGGAAACACGATGAACTACCACCCGCACGGCGACCAGTCGATCGGTGCCGCCATCGTCGGGCTCGGCCAAAAGGACCTGCTCATCGACACCCAGGGAAACTGGGGCAACACTCTCACCGGCGACGGCGCGGCCGCCCCGCGATACATCGAGGCCCGCCTGACCAAATTCGCCAACGAGGTCGTCTTCAACCCGAAAACCACCACCTGGCTCCCCAGCTACGACGGCCGCCGGAAAGAGCCCGACACGCTGCCTGTTAAATTCCCGCTGCTCCTCGCGCAAGGCGTCGAGGGCATCGCCGTGGGACTCGCCTGCAAGATCCTGCCGCACAATTTCCATGAGCTCATCGAGGCGTCCATCGCCGTGCTGCGCGACCAGCCGTTCTCGCTGGTTCCTGATTTCCCCACTGCCGGCATCATGGACGCCGCCGAATACCGCGACGGCCTGCGCGGCGGGAAAGTCCGGGTCCGCGCCCGCATCGCCACCGACAAGAAGGGCGTCCTGCGCATCACGGAGATCCCCTTCGGCACCACTACCGGCGGGCTGATGGAGTCGGTCGTCGCCGCTGCGGACAAGGGGAAAATCAAAATCGCCAAGATCGAGGACAACACCGCCGCCCACGCCGACATCCTCGTCTATCTGCCAGCCGGCGCCGATCCCGAGCAGACGCGCGACGCGCTCTACGCCTTCACCGACTGCGAGCTCACCATTTCCCCAAACGCCTGCGTCATCGTCGATGGCAAGCCGGTGTTCATGGCGGTTTCCGACATCCTCCGCCGCACCACCTTCCACACCCGCAACCTGCTGGAAATGGAGTTGCAGATCAAACTCGGCGAGCTCGCCGAGAAATGGCACTTCAGCTCGCTGGAAAAGATCTTCATCGAGAACCGCATCTACCGCGACATCGAGGAATGCGAAACCTGGGAAGCCGTGCTCAAGGCCATCGACGACGGTTTGAAGCCGTTCAAGAAACTTCTCAAGCGCGAGGTCACCGAGGAGGACCTCGCCCGGCTCACCGAGATCAAGATCAAGCGCATCTCCAAGTTCGACTCCTTCAAGGCCGACGAGGAAATCAAGGGGCTCGAAAAGGGCATCGAGGAAACCGAGAAGAACCTCCGCAACCTCACCCGTTACACGATCCGCTGGTATGAGGAGCTCGCCAAGAAATACGGCAAGGACCGCGAGCGCCGCACCGAGATCGCCTCGTTCGAGCGCGTGGACCGGATGCAGGTCGTCGCCGCCACCGAGACGCTCTATCTGGACGCCAAGAACGGCTTCGCCGGCTACGGTCTGAAAAAAGACGGTGAGCCGATTGAGAAGTGTTCCACCATCGACGACGTCATCATCTTCACCCAGGACGGGAAGATGCGCGTGATGAAAGTGGCGGAAAAAGTCTTCGTCGGCCAGAAACCGCTGCGCGTCGCCATCTTCCGCAAGGACGAAGACCTCATCTACTCGATGATCTATCGGGATGGCCGCGAAGGCCCCATCCTCGCCAAGCGGTTCACCGTCGGCGGCGTCACCCGCGACAAGGAATACGACCTGACCAAAGGCAAGCCCGGCACCCGCGTCCTCTACTTCGCCTTCCACAAGACCAACGAGGAAAGCGCCGCGCAAATGCTGCTCGTCCACCTCAAGTCCGGGCTGCGGATGCGCAACCTCATCCGCCCGCTGCACTTCGCCGAGTTCGGCATCAAGAGCCGCTCAAGCGCCGGCAACCTCGTCACCAAGCACGGCATCGAGAAAATCATCCGCGCCCCGAAAGATTACGATCCGAACCTGGGTGCCTGAGCGGCCGCATCGCGCCACCGGCTCACCGGGGTCTCGTCTCCTGATAGGAATCCGTCACGGCTCCGCCTCGTCGTTTTCCTCGGCCGTCATCGGGAGTGCTTCGAGGCTGCCGCGGTAGGCTTTTTCATCGAAACCGCGGCGTTTTCTCAGCAGCTGGTCCATTTCCTCGCCGAGGCAGAGGGCGATTTGGGATTTCGCCTCGGATTCCTCGAGACCGAGCTTGAGAAGCCGGGCGAGGGTTTTCGCGACGTACGGCGTTTGCGGAGACACGAGCTGCTGCTCGACGGCGGCAATCAGGTCGGGTAGGAGGTCTTCGTTCATGATCAGGCGGGGGTGTTGGGCCTGTCATTCATGGGGTGTCGATCATTCACGAGGCAAACATGATGTTGGGCGTGACGTGAAGGAAAGCGCAAAAACCATGGGAATTCGTATCTTGACGACTCACGGCGTGCTGGCCGCGGTCGAGGACGCGATTGGCTTGTTAGGTGCGTTGTGGTCGAGGTCGTGGGAGATGGTTTCCGTGTCGGAAGTCACAGGTCCGCGAGTTTCCGCTCGTGCCAGATTTCGAGGAGCAGCAGGGTGATCGTAACCGAAAGCGGGCCGAGAATGATCCCGGAGGAGCCGAAGACGATCAACCCGCCGACGAGGGAAATGAAGGTGAGAAGGGTGTGTTGATGGAGTCGGTTTCCGACCAGGATCGGGTAGATCAGATTGTCGATGCCCGCCACCACGATGCCGCCCCATGCGGTGAGGAGCAGGGATTTTCCCCACATCCCTTGCGAGGCCAGCCAGATGGCGGCGGGAATCCAGATGACGAAGGCACCGAGGACCGGGATGACTGCCAGCAGTCCCATGATGATGCCCCACAGCAAGGGCGCGGGCAGGCCGAGGATCCAGAACATCAGTCCGCCGAGGGTGCCCTGGATGGCGGCAACCATCAGCGTGCCGTAAACCGTGGCGTGAATGGTGGCGGTGACCCGTGCGAAAACACGGTCCATTTCCGCAGGCAAGAGGGGGGATAGGGATCGCAGGGAATCAAGCGCGACGTGGCGGTCACGCAGGAAATAGAAGAGCATATAGAAGGTGAGCAGCAGGCCGGTCATCTGCATCACCGAGCCCCGCACGAACGAGGTTACGGTATTGGTCAACCCGGTGGCGAGGCGGCCGACGGTTTCGGGTAGACCAATTTGCCGCTCAATCCAGTCGTCAAGCGGGGCAAGGTGCGGGTAGTTGTCGAGGGTCTTGGTCAAGGTGCCTGCGGCGGCGTGGGTCTGGATGAGTTCGGCTCCTTTTGAAATTTCCATGATCAAGCGGTTTACCACGAAAATCGCCGGCACGACTGCAATCAGTGCGACGACGGTGAGAGAAATGGTCGTCACCAGATTGCGGCGTTTGAACTTCGATTCCAGCCTGCGCTGCAAGGGGCTGAGAATGACGGCGAGAGCGAGCGCCCAGGAAACGGCGGGCAGGAACGGCAGGGCCAATCGGTAACAAAGATAGAGCCCGATGAGCATCAATGCCGTGAGAACCAGGCCGTTCGCCGGAGCGGATGGTTCGCGGGGACTGGCTGGCGGGACCTCCGATGCCTTGGGGGCGGAGTCGTTCATGGGGGATTTCCGGCGAAGCCGGGAACGGTTATTCCCGGGCGGCAGGCACGATGAGAGTCGGGACGCTTGCCTTGCGGACCATCCCCTCCGCGACGCTGCCGAGCAGCAGCGATGCGATCACTCCGTGGCCGTGCGATCCGACCACCACGAAGTCCGCTCCGCTTTGCTTGACGTGGTCGAGCAGCATCTGAAGCGGGCTGCCCTCCACCATCCGGGAGGTCGCGTGAGGCACTTCCGCGCGCACCTTGGCGAGCAGTTCGTCGAGTTTGACGGTCGCCCGGCGCTTTGCCTCCTCGTGGAATTCGATCATTGCCGGAAATTCGCCGGGAGTGAAGCCGTAGGCGGCGTAGCCGGGTTCCGGCTCGATGACGTGGAGCAACTGCAAGTCCGCGCCGAAGGATTTCGCCAGGTCCACGGCGATCTGGGTCACTCCGGGCGTGGCGTCCGAGAAATCTACTGCAACGATTATGGTTTTCATGGCATTGGGTATATAGCACAGGCGACGGATCGTTGTAAAGATAGATCATCCCGCGTGGACCGCCCCGGTTGTCTTGCCGGCGAGGGCAGCATTGACCATGATCAACTCACCGATGTTTTCCAAAGTCAGCAAACCGACGATCCGCCCTCCATGGGTCACCGGGAGCGTGGTCCATTGATTTTTCCCCATGGACTCGAGCGTGGGCGTCAGGACGTCCGTTTCAGATACCGGGTCGCACTCGCGCCACATGACGTCTCCGACCGCCGCTCCACGGTTTCCGTCCATGAGGGCTTTGACCAAGTCGTTGCGGCGCAGGACGCCCAGCACCTGTCCGTTTTCAAGAACCGGGAAATCCTGTTGGGAGCCTGCGAGCAACTCCTCCACCGCAGTGCCGAGCGTGTCATGCGCGGAGAGGGTCCGGAATCGCGTCATCATGGCGTCCCGCACTTGCAGGCCCTCCAGCGCCGACTCCGCCTCGACTTGCGCGGCCTCTCCCTGGGCTCCCAGATAGACAAAGATCGCGATGAAGACCAGGAACGGATTGTGGAAAAAGCCGACGACGCCCAGCAGGATCGCCATCATTTGGCCGATGTTCGCCGCGATGGCGGTTGCGCGGCGGCGTCCGAGGCGGCTGGCCAGCAAGGCGCGCAAGATCCGCCCGCCGTCCATCGGGAAAGCCGGCAGCAGGTTGAAGGTGCCGATGAACAGGTTCACCCACATCAGCTGCGCCAGAAATCCGTCTTTCATCCCTTGGACTTCCATCAGCTCGTGAGTCCGGCCCTGAAGCAGCAATGCTGCGTAAATCGTCGCCGCGATGACCGCGTTCACCAACGGGCCGGCGATGGCCACCCAGAATTCCTGGATCGGCTTTTCCGGGATGCGTTCCAAGCGGGCGACGCCGCCGATGGGCAGCAGCGTGATGTCCCGCGTCACCACACCATAGCGTTTGGCCGTGAGCGCGTGCCCGAACTCATGCAGTACCACGCAGCCGAAGAGCGCCAAAATGAAGCCCACTCCCGCGAACGCCTGACCGGCAGTCTCGCCCGCGCCGAGGTGGGATAGGAAAATCCAGCCGATCAGCAAGACGAAGGTCCAGTGCAAATACACGCCGATACCGGCGACACTGCCGAGTTTCAGGGACCATTTCATAGATTCCCAACATAATCCCACTCCCGCGGTATCTCAACATCATTCCAACACTTCGTTCCGCGCCGATTGCTTTTTCCAACTCCATGCTTTGCACGGTCTGGATCTTCCCGTTCAGAGGGTGTTTATTGCGATCGTGAATGCTACGTCTCACTCCTCCATGGGGACGCTCGACGCGAACGAAGCCGTCGCTGCCGTCGCCTACCGCCTGAACGAATTTTTCGCGATCTACCCGATCACGCCGTCCTCCGCGATGGCTGAGTTCGCGGATGAATGGTCGGCGGCGGGCAGGAAAAACCTGTGGGGCGCGGTTCCCAGCGTGGTGGAAATGCAGTCGGAAGGCGGCGCGGCAGGTGCCTTGCACGGTGCGTTGCAGGCCGGTTCGCTGAGCGCTTCGTTCACCGCCTCGCAAGGCCTGCTGTTGATGGTTCCTAACATGTATAAGATCGCCGGCGAGCTGATTCCCTTCTGCCTGCACGTCACCGCCCGCGCGCTGGCGACGCATGCGTTGAGCATTTTCGGCGACCACTCGGACGTCATGTCCTGCCGCCAGACCGGCTTCGCCATGCTCTGCGGCGGATCGGTGCAGGAAGCCCAGGACACCGCAGTGATCTCCCAAATGGTGACGCTCCGCTCGCGGGTGCCGTTCCTGCATTTCTTCGACGGCTTCCGGACTTCCCACGAGGTTTCGAAAATCTCGCTCATCAGTGACGACGACCTCCGCGCCTTGATCGACGAGGACAGCATCGCCGCCAACCGCGACCGCGCGCTCACCCCGGACCATCCAGTCATCCGCGGCACCGCCCAGAATCCCGACGCGTTCTTCCAAGCCCGCGAGGCGGGAAATCCATACTATATCGAGCTTCCGCGCCTGGTGAAGGAAGCAATGGCCGCCTTCGCCGCGCAAACCGGCCGCGCCTACAAGCCGTTTGACTACGAAGGCGATCCGCAGGCCGAGCGAGTGATCGTCATCATGGGCTCCGGCGGCGAGGCGGTGGCCGAAACCGTCGGCCGGCTCAATGCTAACGGCCAGAAAACCGGCGTCGTCAAAGTCCGTCTCTATCGGCCGTTCTCGGTCGAGGATTTCGCCGCCGTGCTGCCGAAGTCGGTGCAATCCATCGCTGTGCTCGACCGCACCAAGGAACCCGGCGCGCTCGGTGAGCCGCTTTTTCTCGACGTTTCCGCCGCCCTCCGCCTGGCGGACAGCGCGGGCTGGCTGAAGGACACGCACGCCATCCGCCTGATCGGCGGCCGCTACGGTCTCGGCTCCAAGGAATTCACGCCCGCCATGATCAAGGCGGTGTTTGACGAGCTTTCGAAACCCTCGCCCAAGCCCGTTTTCACCGTCGGCATCAACGACGACGTCACCGGACTCTCGCTCGACTACGATCCGGAATTCGAAGTCGTGCCGCCCGGCATGAAGCAGGCGGTCTTCTTCGGCCTCGGCTCGGACGGAACCGTCGGCGCTAACAAAAACAGCATCAAGATCATCGGCGAGGGCACCGACAACTACGCCCAAGGCTACTTCGTCTATGACTCGAAGAAGGCCGGCGCGATGACCGTCTCGCACCTGCGCTTCGGCCCCGCGCCGATCCGCTCGTCCTACCTGATCCGCCAGGCCGAGTTCGTCGCCTGCCACCGCTTCGACCTGCTCCATCAGATCAACGTCCTCGACTACGCCAAACCCGGCGGCATTTTTCTCCTCAACTCGCCCGGCAATTCCGACGACGCGTGGAAAAACCTGCCGCGCGAGATCCAGGAGCAAATCATCCTGAAGAACCTCTCGTTCTACGCCATCGACGCCAGCGCCGTCGCCCGCGACTGCGGCATGCCCGGCCGCATCAACACGATCATGCAGACGTGTTATTTCGCCATTTCCGGCGTCTTGCCGAGGGATGAGGCGATCGCCGCCATCAAATACGCCATCCAGAAAACCTACGGCAAACGCGGCGAGGCCGTGGTCCAGCGCAACTACGAGGCGGTGGACAGCACGCTCGCCAACCTGATCCACGTCACCTATCCGGACGCGCCGACCTCGACCCATCGCCTGAACCCCATCGTCCCGGAAAACGCCCCGGACTTCGTCAAGCGCGTCACCGCGCTGATGCTCGGCGGCAAGGGCGACCTGCTGCCCGTGAGTGCCTTCCCGGTCGATGGCGTCTGGCCGACCGGCACCACCCAGTGGGAAAAGCGCAACATCGCCGAGGAAATCCCGGTCTGGGAGACCGACATCTGCATCCAGTGCAACAAGTGCGCCATCGTCTGCCCGCACGCCGCCATCCGGCCGAAGGTTTTCACGCCCGACCGCCTCACCAACGCGCCCGCCACCTTCAAGTCCACCGAGTTCAAGGTGCGCGAATATCCCGGCATGCTCTACTCGCTGCAAGTCGCGCCCGAGGACTGCACCGGCTGCCAGCTCTGCGTGCAAGTCTGCCCCGCCAAGGACAAGAGCAACCCGAGCCGCAAGGCCATCAACATGGTGCCGCAACTCCCGCTGCGCGAAACCGAGCGCGAGAACTTCGCCTTCTTCCTCGACCTGCCAGACCCCGACCGCGAGATGCTGCGCGACGACGTGAAAACCACGCAGTTCATGAAGCCGCTGTTCGAGTTCTCCGGGGCCTGCGCCGGCTGCGGCGAGACTCCCTATCTGAAATTGCTCACCCAGCTCTTCGGCGACCGCCTGCTCATCGCCAACGCCACCGGCTGCTCGTCGATCTACGGCGGCAACCTGCCCACCACGCCCTACACCAAGAACGCCTGCGGCCGCGGCCCTGCCTGGGCGAACTCGCTTTTCGAGGACAACGCGGAATTCGGCCTCGGCTTCCGCGCCAGCCTCGACCAATCGAGGGCCTTCGCCGAAGTCCTGCTCCACGGCCAGGCGAGTGTGTTAGGCGATGATCTGGTTTCCTCGATCACCGCGGCCGATCAATCGACCGAAGCGGGAATCGACCAACAACGCGAGCGAGTCATCGCCCTGCGCCAGGCCTTGAATGGCCAATCCAGCCGCGAAGCCCGCACGCTCCATCAGATCGCCGACTACCTCGTGGACAAGAGCGTCTGGATCGTCGGAGGCGACGGCTGGGCCTATGACATCGGTTTCGGCGGCCTCGACCACGTCATCGCCTCTGGCAGAAACGTCAACATCCTCGTGCTCGACACCGAGGTTTATTCGAACACCGGCGGCCAGCAATCCAAGTCCACGCCGCTCGGCGCGGTCGCAAAATTCAGCATGGCCGGCAAGGCGCTGCCGAAGAAAGACCTCGGCCTCATCGCCACCACTTACGGCTCCGTTTACGTCGCCCGCATCGCGCTCGGCGCGAAGGATGCGCACGCGGTCACAGTTTTCCGCGAGGCGGAGAGTTATCCCGGCCCTTCGCTCGTCATCGCCTACAGCCACTGCGTCGCGCACGGCTACAGCATGTCGCAGGGGTTGGAACAACAGAAGCGCGCCGTCGCCTGCGGTTACTGGCCGCTGTTCCGCTTCGACCCGCGCCGCGCCGAGAGGGGAGAGAACCCGATGAAACTCGATTCCGCGCCGCCCAAGAGCTCGCTCGCCGACTTCACCCGCAACGAGTCGCGCTTCCAGATACTCGAACGCATCAACCCGGAACGCTCGGCCATGCTCCAACAAATGGCGGCGGAGTCGGTCAAGGAACGCTTCGCCCTCTATCAACAAATGGCGGCCTCCAAGCAGCCCGAAACCACCACCCCTGACGCCTGATCATCATGGACCTCTCCACCACCTACCTCGGCCTGCCCCTGAAAAACCCGGTGATGCCCGGTGCCTCGCCGCTTGTTGACAAGCTCGACAACGTGCGCCGCCTCGAAGACGCCGGGGCCGCCGCCATCGTCATGCACTCGCTTTTCGAGGAGCAGATCACCAACGACCAGCTCGCGGAATTCGCCCACACCGAGCACCCGGCAGAATCGTTCTCCGAGGCCGTCTCCTATTTCCCGAAAATGGAAGACTACTGCCTCGGGCCGGACCGCTACCTCAATCAGATCACCCGCATCAAGCAGTCGGTGGACATCCCGGTCATCGGCTCGCTCAACGGCGTGAGCATGGGCGGCTGGATCGACTACGCCCATCTGATCGAACAAGCCGGCGCGGACGCGCTTGAGCTCAATGTTTATTACATCGCCACGGACACCGATGAGCCCGGAGTCGCGGTGGAAAAGCGCACGCTCGACATCCTCGCCGCCGTGAAGGAGTCCGTCACCATCCCGGTTGCGGTGAAACTCTCGCCGTTCTTCTCCTCGCCCGGCCATTTCGCCAAACAACTCGAAGCGCTTGGCGCATCCGGAGTCATCCTCTTCAACCGGTTCTATCAGCCGGACATCGACATCGAGGAGCTCGAGGCCACCCACCGCCTGGACCTCTCCAACTCCACCGAGCTGCGCCTGCGCCTGCGCTGGGCGGCGATCCTCCACGGCCGTCTGAAAGCCGACATCGCCCTCAGCGGCGGCGTGCATACCGTGGAGGACACCATCAAGGCCATCATGTGCGGGGCGAGCGTCGTCCAGGTCGTGTCCTGCCTGCTCAAATACGGCCCGTCCCACATCGGCCAACTCATCACCGGCCTGAGTCGCTGGCTGGAAGAGCACGATTACAAATCCGTCGAGGAAATGCGCGGCAGCATGAGCCACCTCCACTGCCCCGATCCGTCAGTCTTCGAGCGCGCGAACTACCTGCGCGTGCTGCAACTCTGGAAAGTCTGATCGGCCGATGCTGGAACGGAAAAACTTCGGAACCACCACGTGCTCGCCCGCGCCAGCATTTCCTCAGCCGCTGGCTGCGACTGTAGGTTTTTTCGGCAGAGGATTTTTCTGGGGTTTTTCTGTATTTTTTTCTTGCACGAGCCCGCAGGAATCGTTTCCAAGAGGCAGCATATTCGTGTGCTACAACCTATTCGTGCGCTACAGCCCTGCCGAGCTTCAAAAACCCCCACCCTTCGTCCAGCATCTCTCCTGCCAGCCCAAACCACGCCCAAACCACGCCCAATCCTGTCGTTTCCCATTCCCCTTCCCGCCAAGCACCACCAATTCCGCGACACACCAATTCCGAGATTAATCCCCTTTTTTCCCTGCCCTCCGGCACGGCCACCGACTCCTTCAAATAGCCTTCACGCCAAAAATCAAATCCCAGACAACACCATGAAACTCAAGTCGACACTCCGTTTCTCCCTCCCATTTCCGCTC
>CANHPN010000041.1 GCA_947462535.1 Akkermansiaceae bacterium
CAGGGGTGTTTTTTGTCTCACCCGCAGGGTTAGCGGAAATCAGCATCATCGGAGCGTCCATAACGTTGAGATTACGTCACTTGGCCGCCTCTGGCGATCTTTCCATTTTCCTTTGTAGGTTAATCGATTTCGTGCCCAGCTCCGCCAGCTCGATTCCGTTGGGGGAAGTGGAGCCGACTCCCCGACCGACCGCCGCTCGCGCTCAGCTACGACGTCGTCAATACCGACCGCAACATCGGTACCCGCCTCTCCGGTCGGATCGCGGAAATCCACGGCGACCGCGGCCTGGCTGCGAACTCGATCCACATCACTTGCCGCGGCAGCGCCGGCCAGTCGTTCGGCTGCTTCCCCGTCTCCTGCGTGAAGCTCGAACTCATCGGCGAGGCGAACGACTACGTCGGCAAAGGCATGGCCGCCGGCGAGATCGTCATCCGCGTTTCCGAAACCGCAAAATTCGAAGCCGCGACGAACACGATTTGCGGCAACACCTGTCTCTACGGGGCCACCGGCGGCAAGCTTTTCGCCACCGGCCGCACGGGCGAGCGCTTCGCAGTTAGAAACTCCGGAGCCGCCGCCGTCGTCGAAGGTGTGGGCGACCACGGCTGTGAATACATAACCAACGGCAGCGTCTTCATCCTCGGCAAGACCGGCAAGAATTTCGGCGCGGGCATGTCCGGCGGAACCGCCTACGTCTATGATGTGGACGGAAAATTCTTCTCCCGCGTCAACTCCGAGATGGTCGTCGCCCTGCCGATCAAGCGCGCCCAGGACATCGTCGAGGTCAAGACGCTCATCGAGCTTCACCGCGACCGCACCGGCAGCGTCCAAGCCGAGGCACTGCTCGCGAACTGGGAGGAAACCACCCGCAAGCTCGTGCGTGTCATCGCGAAGGAGCGCGCCGAGCTCGAAGCCGCCGAGGAACTCCACGAGGCCGCTTCCACGCCCATCACCGCGAAATAAAAAGTGTCCCGTCTGCTTCGGCCGATCGCGATCCGGGATAGGAATTCGACATGAGGCATCGAAATTTTAGTCACTTTTGTTGTTGCAAGTCAATCTCAATTGGCGATCTTCAGCGCAGATGCGACACGCCCTTGCAGCTGATTTGAAAATCGACAGCGCAATGACTCTTAATCAGGTCAGGGTCGGTTGTGACGTGCAAATCCAGGTTCTCAACGGCCCCGGCTGCGAGCGGCTCCGCGACCTCGGGTTTTGCGAGCAACTGCAAGTCCGCAAACTCGCCGACGGCAGGAATTTGATCTGCTCGGTCTGCGGCACTCGGATGGCGATCAGCCGCGAGCTGGCGGAGCAGGTTTTGGTTTCTCCCGTGGGCTGATGGTCATGTCCGACGCTCCCTCGACGATCGCGCTGATTGGCAATCCAAACGCCGGAAAAACCACGCTTTTTAACGCGCTGACCGGCGCGAACCAACGCGTCGGCAACTACGCCGGCGTCACCGTGGAGGTGAAATCCGGTGAGGCATTCACTCCCCACGGCCGCAAACTTCGCGTCCTTGACCTGCCCGGCTGCTACTCGTTGCGGGCGAATTCCCCCGATGAGAAAGTCGCTCTCGACGCGCTCAACGGCCTGCTTCCCGGCGAGCAAAAACCCGATCTCGTCGTCTGCGTGCTGGACGCCTCGAATCTCGAACGCCACTTGCAACTCGCGCTCCAGGTCATCGAACTAGGCCTGCCTTGCGTGATCGCGCTGAACATGGTCGATGTCGCCGAACGCGCCGGCCTCCGGCTCGATCCCGCGAAGCTCGCCGAAGAACTCGGCGTGCCGGTCGTCCCGATGCAGGCGAACGCGAAAAAGGGAGTCGTCGAGCTGAAGCAAGCTCTGCGATTCCCCCACCCCGCCGCATCCGAGGCCGGCTGGACCACCGACGGGACCGATCCGGAATCGGCCAGACGCGCCTTTGTCACCCGGCTTTGCGAACTGGTGGCGAGCCGGCCCGACGCGCACCAACAGACGCTTTCCGATAGAATCGACTCCGTCCTGCTCCATCCGGTTTTAGGCTGGATCTCGTTAGTCGGAATTTTCTTCACCGTCTTCTGGTCAATCTTCTCCTTCGCGGAAATCCCGATGGGCTGGATCGAGTCCGGTCAGGGTGCGCTCGGCGATTGGATCAAGTCGCTGATGGCCGACGGAGACCTCCGCTCGCTCGTCGTCGATGGGATCATCGGAGGCGTTGGCGGCGTGGTGATGTTCCTGCCGCAAATCGTGCTGCTGTTCCTGTTCATCGGCCTGTTGGAAAGCTCCGGCTACATGGCCCGCGCGGCTTATCTGATGGACGGCGTGATGGCGAAGGCAGGCCTCAGCGGAAAGTCCTTCCTGCCGCTTTTCAGCTCCTACGCCTGCGCCATTCCCGGGATCATGGCCACCCGCACCATCGACTCCGCCAAGGAGCGGATCGTCACCATTTTCGTCGCGCCGTGGATGAGCTGCTCGGCGCGCCTGCCGGTCTATTTCCTGATCATCCCGCTGCTGCTGCATGAAAAGGAAGGCACGTGGAAACAAGCGTCGGTGCTGTTCGCCATTTACGCGCTCGGCACTCTCACCGCCTTCGTCATCGCCCGCCTGCTTCGCGGGCGGCTCGGCGACGACGTCAGCCCCGGCCACTTTCTGTTGGAACTTCCGCCCTACCGCAAACCGCAGTGGAGCTACATCTTCCGCCACGTCATCGACCGCGCCTGGTCGTTCGTGAAGAAGGCGGGAACCATCA
This sequence comes from Akkermansiaceae bacterium, assembly GCA_947462535.1. Taxonomy (GTDB): domain Bacteria; phylum Verrucomicrobiota; class Verrucomicrobiia; order Verrucomicrobiales; family Akkermansiaceae; genus Luteolibacter. The sequence goes on from CANHPN010000041.1 coordinate 2,723, forward strand.
TCCTCGGCCTCTCCATCCTGCTCTGGGCGCTCAGCACCTATCCGAAATCCGAAGGCGACGATCCCGCCGAGGCCCTTGCCCACAGCGCGATGGGCCGCATCGGCGCGGTGATCGAACCGGTGGTCAAGCCGCTCGGTTTCGACGGCCGGATGGGAACCGCCATCCTGACTTCGTTCGCCGCGCGCGAGGTTTTCGTTTCCTCGATGGCGATTCTCTATCGGGTGGAGGAAACCGAAAGCGAGGAGGAAACCCGCAACGTCCTGCGCGACCAACTCGCCGCCTCCAAATGGCCGAACGGCCGCCCGATTTTCACCCCGCTCTCGCTGATCTCGCTGCTGGTTTTTTTCATCTACGCGCTGCAATGCCTGCCGACCAGCGCTGTCGTCGCCCGCGAGTCAGGTTCGTGGAAATGGGCGGTCGGCCAGTTCATTTTCATGACCGGATTCGCCTACGTGGCGTCGCTGCTGGTCTTCCAAACCGGCAAACTCCTCGGATTCTAACTTTATGGACTGGCAAACACTCACCGCCGCGGGAATCGTGGTCATGACGCTCACCATTTTCCTCGTCCGCCTCGCCCGCCCGAAAAAGAAATCCGGCTGCGGCCATGACTGTGGTTGCAACAAAAAGTAGTCCCGGACTTCAGTCGACTTCAGTCCGTTCTTCCGCATTTCCCGCCATACAAAGCCTTGAAGAAGCCCCGCCGCAGGGGTATCCCAGCGGCGTGCTGATTCGAAACCGCCTTGAAGACCTGCCCGCGCTTGGTGTCCCGCTGCACCTCGCGCTCGGCGTTTTCGACGGAGTCCACACCGGCCACCAAGCGGTGATCGCGCGCGCGGTGGATGCCGCGGCCCGCGAAGGCGGATTGGCCGGAGTGCTCACTTTCGATCCCCATCCGATCCGCGTGATCGCGCCGGGCAAGGCACCCACTGCTTTGTTAGGAACACTCGATCACAAGGCGCGGGTGATGGAAGGGCTCGGCGTGCGGCTTTTCATTCCCTTGCATTTCGACCTCGAATTCGCCCGGATGGAAGCATCCGAATTCATCGAAAAACTCACCACAGCCCCCGTCAAAACCATCGCCGTGGGCGAAGACTGGCGCTTCGGCCACAACCGCGGCGGCGACGTCAATTTCCTCCAACAGGAAGCCGCCAGGCGCGGCTTCAAACTGGAGGCCGTGGCACCCGTCATACACGAGGGCGAGCGCGTCAGCAGCACCCGGATCCGCCAAGCGATCCGCGACGGAAATCTCCGTGCGGCGGAACAGATGCTCGGTCGCCCTTACTCGGTGGCCGGCAAAGTCATCGAAGGCAAAAAACTCGGCCGGACGATCGGTTTCCCGACCGCCAACCTCGCCACCGGCGAGGCGCAACTCCCGCCCGACGGCGCCTGGGCGGTCCGGGTGCTTCTGCCAGACGGGCGTGATCTGGCCGGAGTCGCCAACCTTGGCCTGCGCCCGACCGTCGGCGGAGACAGCCGCTCGCTTGAGGTCCACCTGCTGGATTTCTCCGCCGATCTCTACGGCCAGGCACTCGAAATCCGCTTCCAAAAACATCTCAGGCCCGAGATCAAGTTTCCTTCCATCGACGCGCTCCGCTTTCAAATCCAACAGGATGCGAATGAGGCGAGGAAGGTTCTGACCGTGTAATGGGAATCACCGGCTTGACAAATATTAGTTCAAGTGAACACTCATCGCGTGAACACTTCATCACCGCTCTTCATCAAGGTCCGCAAGCTGATCGAAACAAAGCTTTCTCCCTACTTCCGGCCTCAGCCGATCCGGCGGCGAACATTCGAGGTGCAGCTGGAATTTCAATGGCATTCGAAAAGATGAATTTCCCGGATTTTGCGCTTATCTTTGCGATTTTCGCCCTTTATACGTAGCGGCGACCATTCCCATGGAGACGCACAAACCCAGTAAAAATTTCCCCGGCCTTGCCGCATGGCTAGCCGCCTGCCTGATTTTTCCAGCGATGTCTGGCGAGACACGGGGTGGCACGGACCTCGCCGCAAACGAAGTTTCACGCCGCAGCGCCGCAGTTGACGAAGCGCAGGAACTCCTCCGGAAAGGTGATGAAGCCTACACGGCCGGCCGTTATCCGGAAGCCGTCGAGGCTTACGCGGGTGCCCGCGAGTTGATTCCGAACGCACCCGTTGCCGCCGAGTTGCGGTCCGCCGCCACCGAGCGCTACGCCCAGGCATCCGTAGAACACGCCCGCGTCTTTTCGCACAACGGCGACGTGGCCGCCGCGAAGGCCGCCGTGGACAAGGTGCTTGTCGAATCCGTCGCCCCTAACCACCCGGGCGCACTCGAGTTCCTGGCACAGCTCGACGATCCCATCCGCACCAATCCCGCGCTCACCAAAGAGCATGCCAAAGACGTCGATTCCGTGCGCCGCCTGCTCTACACCGCCGAGGGCGCTTTCAATCTCGGGAAATTCGACCAGGCGAGATCGACCTACCAAGACGTGCTGCGTATCGACCCCACGAACTCCGCCGCACGCCGCGGTATGGAACAGGTCGCAGCCGCCAAAAGCGGCTATCAGAAGTCCGCCTACGACCACACCCGCGCAGAGATGCTCAGCCAGGTCGACAGCCAGTGGGAACTGCAGGTTCCCGCGCCGGATCTCGAAGCGTCACTCGTCGATCCCGGCGCGGTGGACTCGGAAGCGAATTTTGTTTCTGTCAGAAACAAACTCGACCGGATTATCATTCCCAAGATCGCGCTGGATCAATCTTCGCTGGATGAAGCGCTCGATTTCCTGCGCCTGCGTGCCAGCGAGAACGACACGCTGGAACTCGACCCGGCCCGCCGCGGTGTGAATTTCACGGTCAATCTCGGGCCTGTCGACTCCCCTACCGCAACCCGCGTCCGCAGTTTGCGCTTCGATCTCCGGCTCGACCAAGTCCCGGTTTCCAAAGTGCTCAAATATCTCACGGAAATCACCCAGACTTCCTACACCACGGACGATTTCTCGGTGATCATCTCGCCGCAGGGCTCCTCCTCTCCTGAGCTCGTCACCCGCACTTACCGGGTGCCGCCCGATTTCATCGGCAGCATGAGCAACGTCGCCGCCCAACCCGCAGCTGCGCAAGATCCCTTCGCAGCCGTACCGGCAGGTGGAGGGCTTCTGGCCAAGCGCGTCAGCGCGCAGGAAGCGCTGAACCGGCAGGGCGTGCCCTTTCCCGAAGGTGCCTCCGCGAGCTACATGGCCGCGACCAACACCCTTCGGGTCGTCAACACCGCCACAAACCAAGACTACATTGCCCAGATCATCGATGCCCTAACAAAAATTGAGCCGGTCATGGTATCCGTCAAGGTGACCATGATCAAGGTCGAGCAAACCCGCCTCCAGGAACTTGGCTTTGACTGGTTTCTCGAAGGTGGCGGCGGAGACGACCTCGTCCTCAGTGGCGGAACCCAAGGCAACGGCCGGGACGCGACCGATGTGACTCCCCAATCCGGCAGCTCCGTCCTCAACCCGATCACCGCCGGTAACCGCAGCGGGGACTCCGCAACTCCGGCAGGCTCGATTGACAGCCTCATCGAAAATCAAAGCAGTCGCCAAGCCAGCGCTCCCGCCCCCGGAGTGCTCAGTGTTTACGGCAGGTTCAACGATTCCTACATCCAGGGAATCATGCGGGGGCTCGATCAAAAGAAAGGCGTCGATCTCATGGCCCAGCCTGCCGTCGTGACCCGCAGCGGCCAGGCCTCCTCCATCGCCATCGTCCGCGAGTTCATGTATGCCACCGAATACGAGCCGCCGGAAGTCCCCAACAGCGTGGATGGCGGAGCGGGCACAATCCCGGTCACTCCAGCCACTCCCACCGCATTTGAAAAACAAGACGTGGGAATGACCTTGGAAGTGACCCCCGTGGCGGACGCGGGCAAACAATACATCGCAGTCACCCTCAATCCGACCTTCAGCGACTTCGACGGTTTCGTAAACTACGGCAGCCCGATAAACACCAGTGGCGAAGGACTTCTTGGCAACGAAACCGTCGAGCTCACAAAGAACGCGATCCTCATGCCGATCTTCAGCAAACAACGGCTCTCGACCACCGTCGATGTGGCCGACGGCTCGACCGTCGTGGTGGGCGGATTGATACAGGAAGTCGTCCAAAACGTGGAGGACAAAACTCCGGTTCTTGGCAGCATCCCCATCATCGGGCGCCTGTTCCAGTCCAACGCCAAAAAGCCCGTCACCAAGATGGTTCTTTTCATGGTCAACGTGGAACTCATGGATCCAACCGGACGCCGCTACCGAGATCGATGATCCCCGATTTTTCTCCAATTTCCAAAATGTCACCCCTTCCCAGCGATCCCGAAAAATACTCCATCGAAGAGATAATGGAGCGGCTGAAGAACTCTCTCATTGGAAAACCTGAAGACGGCGAGCTGATCATCCGTCCTGACGGTAGCCAGGCGATCCGGGTCCGCAAACGGAAGCGTCGTTCCAGCCAGCCGGTCAAGGAAAGCCAAAAGCGGAACCGCCGGGCGCGCATCGTCCAAGTGACCGCCGCGATGATCCTCGTTTTCCTGGCAGCCATGATCGTCAGCGGCGGGATCATCTACGCGAACAGCAAACCGTTCCGTGAGGGACTCATCCGCAAAATCGAACAGGCCAGCGGGGCCGTCACCGCGCTAGAGCAGTTCCGTATGAACCCGAAAACCGCCAACGCCGGAAGCCTCTCGCTCAAATGGCCCGCTGGAAATGTCCTTGAAAGCCTGAAAATCCGTGGACTCACCGCAGACATCTTTCCATCGACCTTCCTCGGCAAAGCCATGGACGGTGAGGAAATCTCGATTTCCGAAGCCACCTTGGCACTTCAGACCCCGCAACCCGGCGAAGCCTTGCGGAACTCCCCCGCCCCAGACGGCGATCTCCCCATCCGCTTCAACCGCTACCGCACCCCGATTTTCAATCTTACCATGGGAGACCCGAAAACCCCGCTCCTCAGGCTAAACAAATCGGAAGCCTCGCTCAACCCAAAAACTGTTAGAGGCCGGGCCCAAGTGAGCCTCTACAAAGGCGACATCGCCATCACCGGTTGGCCCAAACTCCGGCTGGATCGTGCGCTCATCGAGTTCGGCGGCGACGAGGCCGACATCCTTAGCCTGAGTGTGCTCCACGAATCCGACAATCGCGGTGCCTTCGAACTCTCCGGCACCCTGACGCCCTATCAGCCGGAGCGGATTTCATCTCTCGATGTCCGGCTCGAATCGTTCGAGCTCTCCGGCATCGTCGGCCCCTCGCTTGGGAAAATCCTCTCTGGAAAAATCGATTCCCTGCCCGTCGCCACCTCGAATTTTCTCTCCTTCCAGCCCGGCGGGAAACCATCGCTCACTCTCGACATCGCATTCTGCGCGAGTCCCAATTCCCAAATCGAGGTGCAGGGATTCCCCTTCCTTGTCGGACTCGCGCAAGGTCTGGACGACCCGTGGTTCCAGAGTCCCGTTTTCGAGGGTGACGCCCGCGGGTTAATCCACCGGGAGGGCGATGTCGTCACGCTCCGGGAACTCAACTTGGAGAGCAAGGGACGGATGGCGTTGCGAGGTGAAATTTCGATGGCTCTCAATCAAACCTTGTCCGGAAATCTGCAGCTCGGCATCGCCGAAGCCATGATCACCTCGGCCAAGATTACACGCCTGAACTCTATGTTTGGCCCGGCCATGGAAGGATTCCGCTGGATCACCCTGAAAATCAGTGGTCGCGCTGCGGCTCCTGCTGACAATTTCAAGGAACTCTACAAATCCTCCAAGGTAGCCCCCCAGGAAAACCCCGCTCCGGATGACAGCGAGGGATCAAGCTTCGAGGACCTCACGCGGCCGAAGTGACCGAGTCGCCTGCGGATGAAATTCCACGGTGCCGACGCGGGCCGCAGGCCACTTTCCAAGTGGGCAAACCCCGCGGAAAATTTCTAAAGTTAGGCGTGGCATTCCGGTCAAATCTGGTTCAGGGTAACTCCCGGATAAGGCAGTTAGAACTGCCGTCCGCTCACTCAATAACCAACCGATAAACATCATGCAAACTGCCAACGTCAATCTCCCGGTCACCGTCACGGTCCGGCACGAGCAAGTAACCGATGCCCTCCGCGACCACGCGACCAAAAAAATCGAGGGACTGCATCTCGATTACCCGCGAATCATCGAGGCCAAGGTCATTCTCGACGTCCAAAAAAATCGGCACATCGCCGAAATTATTCTTTTTTGTGCAAACCACATCACCATCGAGGCTCACACCGAAGGCAAGGACATGTATGCAGCGCTCGATGAAACTATCGAGAAAATCGCCCGCCGGATGCGCAAGCACAAGACCCGTTTGCTCAAGAAACACCGCCCGCACCGCAACGAGTCGATCCGCCACCTTGAGGAACGCTTCTTCACCGAAGCCGTCCTCGACCATCCTGAAGGTTCCGACGTCGAGCCCGTGCCCTATATCGTTCACCCCGAGAACTACTCGGTCCGGACGATGTATAAGGAAGACGCCATCATGCAGCTGGAACTGACGGATCGCCCGTTCGTGCTCTACAAGAGCGCACGCCGCGACTGTTTGACTTTGGTGTATCGCCGCAAAGACGGTGAATATGCCGCGCTTGACATCAAAAGTTAATCCGTAACGGCGATCACCGGTCGCCGCGACTTCATTCATTACAAACAAGCCGGACAGGGAAACCTGTCCGGCTTTTCTGGCAAGATACAGGCAAGATGCCTACACCCCTTTGATTAGTCTTCCTGACCCGGGCTCCAGTCTTCGGAGGCGGCGGCGGCGAGGTTGAACGCTTGCTCGAGGCCGACCATCTCGGAAGATGGGCGGAGGCTCTCGAAGCTGGCGCTTTCCTTCTTCAGCTGCTCTTCGGAGTAACCGACGGCCTTGATGGAAAGTCCGATGCGGCGCTCGACCTTGTCGACCTTGATGACGCGGGCTTCAATCTCTTCTCCAACCTTGATGATGTCCTTGACCTTCTCCACGTGCTCTTCGCTGAGTTGCGAGATGTGGATGAGACCGTCGATGTCACCGTCGAGGCTGATGAAGGCACCGAAGGATGCAATCTTGGCAACCGTGCCCTTGACGATGTCGCCGACCTTGAAGCGGCTGTCGATGAGGCTCCATGGGTCACTCTCGGTTTGTTTGACACCGAGCGAGACGCGTTGGTTGGCCTTGTCGATGGCAAGCACGATGGCTTCGACTTCGTCGTTCTTCTTGAGAACTTCGGACGGGTGGTTGATTTTGCGGGTCCAGGACATATCCGAGACGTGGATCATGCCGTCGATGCCTTCCTCGAGTTCCACGAACGCACCGTAAGCGGTGAGGTTGCGGACCGGGCCCTTGATGGTGGCACCGACCGGGTAGCGCAGTTCGATTTCATCCCATGGGTTGGAATCGAGCTGACGCACGCCGAGCGAGATTTTCTGCTCTTCGATGCTGATACCGAGGACGATGGCCGAGATTTCCTGACCGATTTCCAACACGTCGCTCGGACGAGTGATACGCTTGACCCAGCTGAGTTCGGAAACGTGGACGAGTCCTTCGACACCGCGCTCGATTTCGATAAACGCGCCGTAGGGAAGAAGCTTGGTGACGCGACCCTTGACGTTGTGACCGATCGGGTATTTCCGCTCGATGTCTTCCCATGGGTTCTCGGACATTTGCTTGAGGCCGAGTGAAACGCGCTCTTTCTCGCGGTCCACGTCGAGGATGATGACATCCACGGATTGGGCGATATGGAGCAGTTCCGATGGGTGATTGATGCGGCCCCACGACATGTCGGTGATGTGAAGAAGTCCGTCCATGCCTGCGAGATCGACGAAGGCACCGAAGTCGGTGATGTTCTTGATCGCGCCGGTGACCTTGTCGCCGATTTTGACGGACTGAAGGAAGGTCTGGCGTTGCTCGGAGCGCTCGGCTTCGATGACTTCGCGGCGGGAAATGACGATATTTTTACGCTCGTCGTTGATTTTGACGATTTTGAATTCGTAAACGTTGCCGACGTATTCGTTGAGATCCTTCGGTGGAATGATGTCCACTTGCGAACCGGGAAGGAAGGCTTCGACGCCGACGTTGACGGTGAGTCCGCCTTTGACGACCGACTTGACCTTGCCGCGGACGAGGCCGCCGTCTTGGAAGACTTTGACGATTTTCTCCCAGTTTTGTTTGTGGGCGGCCTTTTCCTTCGAGAGGACAACCATGCCCTCGTCGTTTTCAAGTTTTTCGAGAAGCACTTCGATTTCGTCGCCGATCTCGATTTCCTCATCCTCGAACTCGTTCGATGGGATGGCTCCTTCGGATTTGTAGCCGACATCGACTAGGACGACTTGAGGGCGAATTTCGAGAATCGTGCCTTTGACGATCGATCCTTCGCGGAATTCGCGAAACTTGGAGTCGATGAGGTCGTTGAGTTCAGTGTTGGTGGGTTCCGCACATGAGTAAGCCATAATGTTGTCTGGTTTGGGGTTGTGTTAGTTGGTTTCGTTTCCTTCCTGCAATTGCCCCGGAGGATAAAACTGACAGACACCGGGGCGCCAACCGTCGGTCAGTAGAAAGAAAAGCGAACGCCGAGACTAGGTTCTGAAACCGGCATGGCAAGGCCAAATGAAAGTAAAATCAGCGCGTTTCCCGCTCAGGCCCCTTGGGCTTTCATGGCCGCCAAGCCTCCGAAGGCGACCAAGGCGATGACGATCACGAAATAAAGGACGAAGATCGCGATGACCTCCCAATTAAAATCGCCACGGAAAAGCCGACTGCGGCGAATGCGGCAATCGCAGCGACCATGAATGCCTTTGAAAGCATTTGCCAGAAAGAGATTCGCACGGGAGGAGACTCCCCGTTTGGCCACGGACCGTAAGCTCTGACGCGCATGGGTCGGAATCATGCGGCCAAAATCCGCACTTCTCAGGGACGAAAGGGTGGGGTTGAATGCGCGACGCACGCCCGATGTCCGAGAATTTCTATCAACAAACCACCGCCGCGCCCGCCACGCCGTTCGACGTCTCGCTGCGGCCGCCCGCTTTTTCCGAATTCATCGGCCAGGAGAAGGTGAAGGACCGCATCCTCCTGATGCTGGAGGCGGCCAAACAGCGCGGCGACGTGCTCGACCACGTGCTGCTGTCAGGTCCGCCGGGATTGGGGAAAACCACGCTCGCCAATCTAATCGCCCGCGCCGCCGGGACCAAGCTTCACACGACGTCCGGCCCGCAGATCGAGAAAGCCGGCGATCTCGCAGGTATTTTGACCAACATCCAGAAGGGCGACATCCTCTTCATCGATGAAATCCACCGGCTGCATCCGGCGATCGAGGAATATTTGTATCCGGCGATGGAGGACTTCCGGCTCGATATCATTATCGACTCCGGCCCGTCGGCGCGGTCGATCCAGATCAATTTGCCGAAATTCACCCTCGTCGGAGCGACGACCCGCTCAGGCATGCTGACCGCGCCGCTGCGCTCGCGATTCGGGCTGGCGAACCGGCTGGATTACTACACGCACGACGAGTTGGCGCAAATCATCGAGCGCTCGGCGGGCTTGCTCGACGTGCCGATCGAACGCGACGGAGCGCTCGAAATCGCCTCGCGCTCTCGCGGCACCCCGCGAGTGGCCAACGCGCTGCTCCGCTGGGTACGCGACTTCGCGCAGGTCCGTGGCGAGGGATTCATCGACGGGAAAATTGCCGATGCGGCGCTCGCGATGATCGAGATTGATTCCCAAGGTCTCGACGAAATGGACAAGCGCCTGCTCGAAGTGCTGATTTACAAATTCAACGGCGGCCCGGTCGGCCTCAACTCGCTCGCCGTCGCCGTGGGCGAGGACGCGGCGACCATCGAGGAGGTCCACGAGCCGTTTCTCATCATGCAGGGATTCCTGATGCGCACCCCGCGCGGTCGGACGGCGATGGCCGCCGCTTACACGAAAATCGGCGCGCCGATGCCGCCGTCCCGGCCCGATGATTCGCAGACGAGCTTGTTTTAATCCTTCCCTATTTTATTTCTCCCATCGTGAATCCCATCGTCAAACAAACCATCGAGCGCTGCCGCAGCGCCGGACTTCGCCGGACCAAAGCGCTGGAGGAGCTGGTGAGCACCTTGCTGGAAAGCAAGCGGCCGATGACCCTCTCCGAGCTCGCCACCTCCAAGCGGCTCACCGACCAATGCGACAAGGCGACCGTTTTCCGCCTTCTCCAGCGGCTCACCGAGCACGGCGTGGTCCGCCGGCTCGGCCTGCACGAGCGCGCCGCGTATTTCACCCTGCTCGTGCCGGGAAAACACAGCGACTATCTGATATGCACCAGCTGCGGCAGCATCGAGCCGATCCAGGCCCCCTGCCCCGTCCACCAGCTCGAGGATGAAATCCGTGAGAAAACCGGATTCCGGAATCTCTATCACGAGCTGGAGTTCTTCGGCGTGTGCCCGAAATGCGATTGAGCTCGCGCTAACACCATGCTCTGTCCTTTCTGCCAGACCCCGTTGTAGGCCGACGCCCCCGAGTGCCCGGCTTGCCGGCTGACGTTTCCACGAACCGCCGCCCTGGTCGGCTGAAGCTGAAGAAGGAAATCGCCGGAATCCAGTGGCGCTTCCCCCAGCTCGTGCTGCAAGTGGTGATGCACGCGTTCCCCGAGGAGCACCCGTTTTCGATGCACGTCTTCTGGCTCTTCAACGCCGGGAATTTCGCCGACGACAGCCGCCGCGGAGAGACTAACCACGCGCTTCTCATCGCGGTCGATCCCACGCGCGGCGAGGCGGCGATTATGCCCGGCTATGGGCTCGAGCCGTTCCTGAAACCGGAAACGCTCGATAACCTGCTAGATTTCGCCGCCCCTGCATGGGAAAGCGGCCGCGGGGCAGAAGGAATTTCCCGCGTGCTCGGCGGGCTGGATCAACTGCTCGAATCCGTTGCGATTTCAGAAGAAGTAGGCGAGCGCGGCGAGTTCTAGCAGTGAAAGTGATACAGACATTCCTGCTTATTCTTCATTCGTCACGCCCGTTAAGAACTGGCAGGAATGCCTACATCCCCGAAGGCTTTCAAAAAACCGACCTCGATGGCGAGCGGCTCGAAAGCGTTCGTCTCCAGGGTCCGGCGCAGCGAATCGAGCGCCTCCACGCGCTTGAGCAGGCGGCCTTCCGATTCCGCCGCGGCGATGCCTTTCAAGGCTGGCGCGGATTCGGGGAAATCAAGGCCGCCGCCGTTCACCTTCATCCGGAGGAGATCCGCCATCCATGCCATGAGCACGTCGAAAAGCCGGTTGCGCGCGTCGAGGTATTCCGCCTCGGCGGCGGCTTTGTGGAAATTCTCGCGCTCCTTCAACCACGAGCCGTCGGTGGTGTCGCGGTAGGCGGCGGTCTCCTCTTTCTCAGCGGCTTTCGCGGCGGCCTCGGCCTCCTCGCGGAACTCGGCAAGAAACGAGGCGAAGGCGGCTTTCAAATGCAAAGCCGCAATCGGCGTGCCGAAGCCACGGGCGGCGGCGGCGTTGAGCGCGGCGACCAATTCAGCCCCGCCATCTGCCAGAAGCGCGCGGCCACCGAGCAGCGGAAGACGCACACAGCGGGAGAGAATCGTCGGCAACAGCCGCTGCGGATTGGCCGTGAGCAGCAGCAGAAGCGTGTTTTGCGGCGGTTCTTCCAGGGTTTTTAAAAATGCGTTAGCAGACTGCTCGTTCATCCGGTCCGCCTCGGTGATGACGCCTACCTTGCAAGCCCCGCCGGGCGCAGCGAGATGAAGCGTTTGTTCAAGATCGCGGATTTCGTCCACCCCGATGCGGCGCGACTTCATCCGCGGGCGGACGATCCGCACCCAGCCGCTCTCCAGTTCATCGAGCGGCGGCGTCTCGACGATGATCGGCTCGCCGAACAAATCAAGACCGCCGGATTTCGGCGCTCCATTGACGAGTTGGATCATGCGGGCGGCGAGGTCTTCCTTCCCGCTGCCAAGTGCCCCGCTGATGAGGAACGCGTGCGCCAGCCTCCCCCGTTCGTGTGCGGAGGAAATCAATTCAAATGCCCGGTCTGCCAAATACGCCATGCGCAGCCATCGTCTCCCGAACGTCCGCCGAGGCAATCCGAAAACCGGATGCCCGGATATTTCCGTCGACAAAAGGCCACCCCGGGTGCGGAGACCGAGCTAGGCACAGCCATCGCCGATCCCGGATTTCAAGCCGGACACCGCAAGCATGAATGGACGACATGCGGTTCGAAACATCCGCCAACATCCTATTCGTTATGTTCCTTGAAGAAATAACTGGATTTTCTATCAATTTCCTGCATGATCCTCATTGAATTAAACCGCGAACACATTAACACCATGAAATCAAAAAAGAATCTAACCCGCTTCACTTACGAAACTGCCGCCTTCGAAGGATGGCGCCTCTGCATCAGCCGCGCTGGCTCGACCTTCACCCGCTACTTCCCTGACAAAAAGCTCGGCGGCCCCAAGAAGTCACTGGCCGTTGCGGAGAAAGCTCTGGAAGAGGTGAAAGCCATCATCGAAGGCTCCAAGCGCGTTAATGGGAAATTGCCACCCGCCACCATCAAGAAGGTTGAGAAGCTCCTCCTTGAAGCCGTTTGAGTCTGAGGGAGGAGGCCCACTCCGTCATGGCCATCCTCACTAACCGAAGACCTCACGAGTAAACCACTGTCCCTGTTCCGCAGCGCTCTGGTCTTGGCGGGCTTCGTCCTCATCACATTCTGTGCGCCGCTGGCAGGCATGTTCTCCCAGCCCGGCGCATGGTATGTGGCGCTCAACAAGCCCTCGTGGAATCCACCGGCGTGGATCTTCGGCCCGGCGTGAACCCTGCTCTACACGCTGATGGCGCTTGAACCTAGCATGATGGGAGCTGCGGAGGCTCATGGCGGAACTCCACGATTACCAAAAGGACCTGATCGGCTCGACCATCTTCTGGCGGGTTCCGTATTTCGACATCCATCCAAAACTCCGCCAGTCAACATTCCGAGGCCGGCGGATTCGCAAATTACGGAAAACAAGTGCCGCCGGCCGGACTCGAACCGGCACGCCATTGCTGACAACAGATTTTAAGTCTGGGGTGTCTACCATTCCACCACGGCGGCATTTGCGCAGCTCCACATCGCGGCTGCGGGGCGCAGTAACGCTTAATCCCGTTCCGCCGTCTAGCTCCTCTTTTCCATGGCGAGACTTTTCTACCCGTGTCTCGGTTTTTGGGGCGGTGGCGCGCCCGCCGGTCAGGCGGACTTCACGAAATTCCGAACAAACTGCTCGATTCCGGCCCGGCATTGGGTTCTACATCGCCGTTCATGTCCGCACGCACCGGCATCCTCCTTGTTGTTTCTGGTCCCTCGGGATCGGGGAAAACCACGCTTTGCAGGCAACTGGCCGATTCCGGCGAGGTCCGCTACTCGATTTCCTGCACCACCCGCCCGCCGCGACCGGGTGAGGAAAACGGCAAGGACTATCACTTCCTCTCGCGGGACGATTTCCAGCAACGTCTCAACACCGGCGATTTCCTCGAACACGCCGTGGTTCATGGAAACCTTTACGGCTCGCTCAAATCCGAGGTGGTGTCCCATCTCCAGGCCGGCACCGACGTGGTGATGGACATCGACATCCAGGGCGCGCAGCAGGTTAGAAACTGCCAGGACAGCGACATCCAGCGCGCCTTCGTGGACCTTTTCGTGATGCCCCCGAGCGAGGCCGAGCTTTACCAACGGCTTTCCGGCCGCGGCACCGACAGCGCGGAAACCATCGCCCTTCGCATGACCAACGCGCTTGAGGAAATGCAGCACTGGCGGCAATACACCTACCGCCTGCTCTCATCCACCCGCGAGCAGGACCGCGCGAATTTCCAAGCCCTGCTCGCCGCCGAGCGCCTGCGGGTTTCAAGAATTCCGCAATCCTGAGGATTGCCTGTTAGTCGGGCGCCAGCCTCAGATTCTAGCAGATCCGAAATACGGAACGAGGGCGTCCGGGATGCGGATGGAGCCGTCGGGCTGCTGGCATTGCTCTAGCAGCGCGACGTAGAGGCGCGGCAGCGCGGTGCCGGAACCGTTGAGCGTGTAGGGAAAACGGTTCTTTCCCTCTGCGTCCTTGAAGCGGAGTTTCATGCGGCGCGCCTGATAGTCGCCGAAGCACGAGCAGCTGGAAACTTCGAGGTATTTGCCGTGGCCGGGCGCCCAGACTTCGATGTCGTAGGTCTTCGCGGAGGAGAAACCGATGTCGCCGGTGCAGAGCTCGATGGTCCGGTAGTGAAGACCGAGTTTCTGCAAGATCGATTCCGCGTGGGCGGTGAGTTGTTCCAGCACCTCGAAGCCGTGGTCCGGGTGGACGATCTGGACGAGCTCGACCTTGTCGAACTGGTGCATGCGGATGATGCCTTTGTTGTCGCGCCCGGCGGAACCGGCCTCGCGGCGGAAGCACGGGGTGCAGGCGACCATCCGGATCGGCAGGTCGCTTTCGGAAAGGATCGTGTCCCGATAGAGATTGGTGACTGGGACCTCGGCGGTGGGGGCGAGGAAGAGGCTGTTCACGCCGTTCTCGTCGGCGTCGGTGCCATACATGTCGTCCTCGAATTTAGGCAGCTGGCCGGTGCCTTCCATGCACTCGCGCTTGACGAGGTGCGGGACGTTGACTTCCTCGTAACCGTTAGCAGTCTGGGTATCGAGTAGGAAATTGATGAGCGCGCGTTCGAGGCGGGCGCCTTTCCCACGATAGACCACGAAGCCGGAGCCGGCGGTGCGGATGCCGTCGTCCCAGTTAATCAGGCCGTGCTTGAGGGCGAGCTCGACATGGTCCTTCGGCTCGGCGAGATCGGGCTTGGTCCCCCACTCGCGGACGACCGGGTTGGCCGTTTCATCGGAGCCGATCGGGCAGGCTTCGTGAGTGAGATTCGGGATGTTGAGCAGCAAGTCGTTCTGCTCGGCGGCGGCGTCTTCCGACTTCACGTCGAGCGCGGTGATCTGCTCGTTGATCGCGCGGACCTCGGCTTCGATGGCGGAGGTGTCCTGGCCTTGGGCTTTGAGGGCACCGATTTGTTTGGAAATCGTTTTCCGCGAGTTCTGAAGCTGTTGCTTGGAAGTCTCCGCAGCGCGGCGGGCTTCGTCGCAGGCGAGCACGTCATCGACGAGTTTCCAATGAGCACCGCCGCGGGCTTTGAGGCGGTCTTGAACGGCGGCAGGGTTGTCGCGGATGACGCGGATATCGAGCATGGCGGCGAGACTCTCAAGGGCGATGGGGTGGAGAATCAACCGAATTTTCAATGAATCCGGGATATCACTCGATGACTAGCAGCCCGCCGAAATTGATCCCGTGCAAAAATCCACCATGCCCGAACGATTCTGCCGATAATCGCCCCTTGACCCGGACGGCTCGGCCCTCTACCTACCCGGCCGTATGGGATTTGACACACTTGGGCTCTCCGCAGCCGTCCTGGAAGCCATTGAGGAGTCCGGTTACACCACACCTACGCCGATCCAGGCGCAGGCGATTCCGATCATTCTCGAAGGAAAGGACGTCATTGGCGCCTCCCAGACCGGCACGGGAAAAACCGCCGCGTTCGCGCTGCCCACGCTCTCGAAGATCGAGAAAATGGGCAAACCGCAGATTCTCGTGCTCGAACCGACCCGCGAGCTCGCCCACCAGGTCGCCGAGCAATTTGAAAAATACGGCAAGCACACCGGCATGAAGGTCGCGCTGCTTTACGGCGGCGTCGGCCTCGGCACGCAGTCCGAGCAACTCGCCGCCGGGGCCGATATCGTCGTCGCCACGCCCGGCCGTTTGGTCGATCACTTCTACCGCACTTCCATGCGTTTCGGCGAAATCAAGGTGCTCATCCTCGACGAAGTGGACCGCATGCTCGACATGGGATTCCTCCCACAGGTCCGGAAAATCGTCAACCTCTGCCCGTGGGAAGGCCGCCAGACGCTGTTTTTCTCCGCCACCATGCCACCGGCGATCCAGACCTTCGCCCAATGGTGCCTCACCGATCCGGTCAGCATCGAGATCGCCCGCACCTCCATCCCAACGAGCGTCACCCACGCGTTCTATCCAGTCGCCATGGACCAGCGCGATGAGTTGCTGCTAGAGCTACTGAAACAAACCGACTACCACTCGGTCATGATTTTCACCCGCACCCGCAAGGAAGCGGACCAACTCACCTCGCTGATCAAATCCACCGGCCAGCCGAAAGTCGCCGCCATGCACTCCGACATCAACCAGGTGGACCGCATGAAAGCCCTCGCCGGATTCAAGGCCGGTGACTACGAAATCCTCGTCGCCACCGACGTCGCCGCCCGCGGCATCGACATTTCCGGTGTCTCCCACGTCATCAACTATCGCGTCCCGGAAAACGCCGAGGACTACGTCCACCGCATCGGCCGCACCGGCCGTGCCGAGGCCGAGGGCGACGCCTTCACCATCCTCACCGCCGACGAGCTCGACTACGCGAAGTCCGTGGAAATCTTCATCGATCAGACCATCCCGCGCCGGAAGCTGGAGGATTTCGACTACATTTACACCGCGCTGCTCGACACCACGCCGGTCAAATCCATCCGCCGCAAGAAAGTCGGTGGGAAAAAGCGGCGTTGAACCGCCAACTGGAGCGCGGGATTCATTCCGCGCGGCAAGATCTGCATTGGGTCACCACAACGGTCACATCACTCCATGCGCGTCCTCTCCATCGACCCCGCCGTCCGCAACACCGGCTACGCCGTTCTCGAAGGCGATCCGCGCAAGCCCACCGTGCTCGCCTTCGACGTGATTTCCATCCCGAAGACTATCGCCCAATCCGCCGCCCTCTCCGCCATCCGCACCCATCTGGTGAATATCATCCAGAAGTTCCAGCCGGATGAAATCGCCGTCGAGGGCATCATCTACGTCCAGTCCCACCAGACTGCCATTTCCATGGGAGCCGCCCGCGCCGCAGCGCTCATTGCTGCCGCCGATCACGGACTCAAAGTTTACGAGTACTCGCCGAAAAAGGTGAAAATGGCCGTCGTCGGCAATGGCAACGCCGACAAAACCCAAGTCGCCTTCATGGTCCGCGCCATCCTCGGACTAGCAGAAACCCCACCCTCCGACGCCGCCGATGCGCTCGCCATCGGCATGGCCCACCTCCAGGCGTCCGACCCGCTCAAAGCCAAACTCCTCGAACGGCGGCTAGTATAAGATTTTTCAACTACAGACAAACGCAGATGCACGCAGATGGAAGAAGGGATAAGAGTCATTATATGATGATTTTTCCCTCCAAGCTCCAGACCCGCTTCTCTGCATCATTTCTTATCTGAATCCATCTGCGTTCATCTGCGGTTGAATTCCTCTTCATCTAAAAACTGCCTGCCTTGCTCCAAATCCTCCACCTCCCCGAGCCCATCGACTACGAAGCCGGTCTCCGCCTTCAGGACAAGCATGTGCAATCCATCCTCGACGGCACCGGCGGCGACACCATCCTCCTGCTAGAGCACCAGCCCGTTTACACCATCGGCCGTCTGCGCGACCAATCCTCCCTCCGCGATCCCGCCTCGCTCCCCTACCCTGTCCACGAAATCAACCGCGGCGGTCAAGCCACCTATCATGGCCCCGGCCAACTCGTCGGCTATCCCATCCTTGACCTAACTCCGCGCGGCAAGGACCTCCACGAACACCTCCGGAAACTCGAAGACGCCCTGATCCGCGCCTGCCAAAAATTCGGAGTGAACGCCGGCCGCCGAGACGGCCTCACCGGCGTCTGGGTGGAAAACCGCAAGCTCGCCTCCATCGGCGTCGGCGTCCGGAAATGGATTTCCATGCACGGTTTCGCCATCAACATCACCCGCGAATGCCTGCCGCCTTTTTACGCTATCACCCCCTGCGGCCTCGACGGCGTCACCATGAGTTGCCTGGCCGACGAAGCCGGTCGGCAAATCACCGTCGCCGAAGCCGCCGCAGTCATTGAAACCGAGCTCCTCAAGGACTTCGCATAGCCAACTCCTGTCAATCGCCACTTCGGCCCCCGCAACGGCCGCCTCGATCCTCGGCATGACCACTTCGCCGCACCACACCGCCAAAGGCAAACAGCACGACGCCAACCGATACGGCTACCCGCCGGACTTGCAGGAAGAGCTGGTGAAGGCCGTGCTCGCGCAGGCGGAGTTGCTGTGTGCGGAGTGGGTGTGAGGGGCGGAAGCCACGTCGCCCGGATGGCCCGCCCGCCCATCAGCGCCCGCCCTTTTTCACCCAGGAATCCTTGAGCGCGACGGTGCGGTTGAAGACGGGTTTCAGACCGGGCTGGTGGTCGATGGCGTCGGCGATGAAGTAGCCGGTGCGGTCGAACTGGCAGGAGAAACCCGCGGCCGCGGCGGCGAGTGCCGGCTCGATCTTTGCGGTGAGGATCTTCAGCGAATCCGGATTGATCACAGTGAGGAAGCCGCCCTCCGCGCTATCAGGATCTTCCTCGGTGAAGAGCCTGTCATAAATGCGGACCTCGGCATCGACGCCGGTGGCGACATCGACCCAGTGGATCGCCGCCTTGCAGACAACGCCTTCCGGCGAGTCCGCGCCGATGGTGCCCGGGAGGATTTCCGCGCGGATTAGGGTGATGGCTCCACAAGTGTCTTTCTCGAAACCGGTGCAGCGGATGATGTGCCCGCCCTTGAGCCGGACGTGGCGATCGGGTCCGAGGCGGAAGAATTTCTTCTCGGGTAATTCCATGAAGTCCTCGCGCTCGATCCAGACTTCGTTGGAGATCGGAATGTCGCGGTTACCCATGTCGGGATTCTGCGGGTGGTTGGGAACCTCGACGCTGGCGAGCGGCTCGGCGGACCAGTTTTCGAGAACCACCTTCACCGGATCAAGCACGGCCATGCGGCGCGGCGCGGAGTGGTTGAGGAAATCCCTGACGTCGAACTCCAACAGCGCGACGTCCGTGGTGCCGCTGAACTTAGTGATGCCGACGCGTTTGCAGAAATGGACCACGGCTTCCGGCGGATAGCCGCGGCGGCGGAGGCCGGAAATCGTCGGCAGGCGTGGATCGTTCCAACCGCTCACGTGACCTTCCTGCACGAGCTGGAGCAGCTTGCGCTTGCTCATCACGGTGTAGGTTAGATTGAGGCGGGCGAATTCGATTTGCCGCGGCTTGGACGGAACCGGGCAGTTCTCGATGAACCAGTCGTAAAGCGGGCGGTGGTTCTCGAACTCCAGCGTGCACAGCGAGTGGGTGATGTGTTCGAGCGCGTCCTCCAGCGGATGCGCGAAATCGTAGAGCGGATAGATGCACCACGTGTCGCCGGTGTTGTGGTGGTGCGCGTGCATGATCCGGTAGAGCACGGGATCGCGCAGATTCATGTTCGGCGAGGCGAGGTCGATCTTGGCGCGGAGCACGCAGTCGCCCTCCTTGAACTCGCCGGCTTTCATGCGGGCGAGCAGGTCGAGGCTTTGCTCCGCCGGTCGGTCGCGGAATGGCGAGGGCGTGCCGGGCGTGGTGAGGTTTCCCCGGTTGGCGCGCATTTCTTCGGCGGTTTGTTGCTCGACGTAGGCCTTGCCCTGCTCGATGAGGTGGACGGCGCAGTCGTAGAAAAACGTGAAGTAGTCGCTGGCGAAATAGAGGTCGTCGCCCCAGTCGAAGCCGAGCCATTTCACGTCCGCCTTGATGCTCTCAACGTATTCGGTTTCCTCTTTCTCCGGGTTGGTGTCGTCGAATCGCAGGTGGCACTTCGCCCCGACGGCGGCGTTTTCCTGGGCGATGCCGAAGTTCAGGCAGATCGACTTGGCATGGCCGATGTGGAGGTAACCGTTCGGCTCCGGCGGGAAGCGGGTGATGACGGTGGCGTGTTTGCCGGTGGCCAGGTCATCGGCGATGATCTCGCGGATGAAGTCGAGCTTGGCGGGCTGGGTAGTGGAGTCGGACATCGGGAAAGGCTTTGACTCTGGAAATGAAGGGCGCGGGCGTCAAGGCTTCCGGGCTTTCGGAAGCTCGAAGAGCTGGATTTCAGGCGGGAAACGAGATGATCAAATCAGCAGCTCACCATGTCCACTCGATGCCGGCAAAAAATCCGCGTCCGTCGCCTGACAGGAAATTGCGGGATTTATGATCCGGATCAACTCCGGCATTGGCGACTACACCGGTGGTGGCGGCGTATCGCTCGCCAGTAAGATTCTTGGCCTCGATGAACCACGACCAGCCGCTCTCCAACCTGCGGCCGAGCTTGAAGCCAAGCAGTGCGTAGGGATCCGCGCTGAGCGTGTTTGCATGATCGACATAAGACTTCACCGGCACCCACTCGACCGTCGGCCCGGCGTAGTAGCTCGCCTTGCTCTCCCACATCAACTCGCCGCGGATCAGATGCGGCGGGAGTCCGGCGATGGTGTTGTCGCCGTAGGTCGAGTCGTCGTCGAACTTGAAGCGGCCGTATGTCCAAACGCCACGGAGGATCAATCGGTTTTCCGGCAGGTCCTCCAACGCGCCACCTAGCAGATCGACCTCGCCGAACAACTCGACGCCACGGTGGCTCGTCCGGTCCGCGTTGGTCGTCCCGAGCGGGGTTCCGGCGCTATTGTTCAGGGAGAGAAATTCATCCTTCACCGCCGAGACGTAAGTCACCGCATCCCAGCGGAAATTCGCATGGCTGCCGCGGGTTCCGAACTCGATCGTGTTCGCAGTCTGCGCCTCGTTCGGCGTGAGCGCGCCGTTGGTCTCCGAGAAGGACGGTGGCTCGTAGCTGCCGCTGAAATTACCGAAGACCTGGAAATCATCCGTCTCCCAGCGCAAGCCGATCTTCGGCGTGACGTTTTCATACGAGCGGTCGTAACTCGCGGCGGTTCCTGATTGCTGCTCGTTCTCGCGGCGGTTGCTGGCGGCGGTGGCACCGGCAACGCCCGTGAGGCCGTTGCCCAACGCGAGCTGGTCTTCCACGAAGCCCTCGATGTTGGTCGCCGTTTGATCGGCGCTTGAAGTCAAGTCGCCGCGTTCGCCGAAGTGGTTTTGAAACGTGGCCGCGTCGATGGTCCCACGGGTGAGAAACGCTCCGGCCCGAGCGCGGTTGTCACGACCGAAGAGCCGCCCCTCGCGGGTGAAAACAGCGCCTATCAGCGTGTCTTTCGAGAGCTGGTCGATCACCCCCACGAACGGAATGATCGGATGATTCAGGTCTTTGTAAGTGAACGCGGCGATGAGCTCGATGGTGTCGTTTCCGTTTCTCACCGTGGTCTTGTCCGCGATTCGATAGAGCTCGAAGTCGCGCCGGTTGTCGTAGGCGACGGCTCCGAAGAGAGAGTCGTCCGCTTGTGATGGGTTGTCATTTAGCTCGGCCTTTGTCAAGCTGCCGGGAAGTTCGGACCGGGAGCGGACGGCGGTGATGAAGAGCCGGGTCTCGGCGTTTTCTGAAAGCTGCCAGCCGAAGTTGCTGAACAGGCGCTGGTTGTTCTGCTCCGCATGCTCCCTGAAGCCGGTTTGGCACTGCTCGGAAAAACTGAGATACGCGTCGGCATTCCCCTCGCTGAGGCCCAGCGCCACGCGGGTGCGGAGGTAGTCGAACGAGCCGCCTTCCAGCCGGACCGAACCACCCGGCGCGGAGAGCCCGGTAGCTGAAATATAGTCGATGGCACCGCCGAGCGTGGAGGAGCCTAGAGCCAGCGCGTTGCCGCCGCGCCAGATGTTGACATGATCCGCGGCCAGCGGATCGACCGCCTGCATGTCGAAGCCGCCATCGGCTAGATTGAGCGGCACCCCGTCCTGCATCACGCGGATGCCGCGACCGTGGAACGTGCGCTGCATCCCGGAACCTCGGATCGAAATGCGCGCCTCGTCCGAGCCGAACCGCGGCTGGGCGACCACGCCGGGTGATAGTGCGAAGGTGTCCGCCATCGTGCTCGCCCGCCCGCGAAGGTAGCGCCCGGCCTCGACGACTTCCGTGCCGCCGGGAGTTTTCGCGAGTTCCTCGCGGCTCGCGGCGGCCGTCGGCACCGTCTTGGAAACCGGGTGGTGGCCGGCCTCTACGACGAGGGGCGTGAGATGGGTGGATTGCGCGCCAGCGACGCCGGCGAGACTGATGAAAATTAGAATGGAAAGATTGAGAGTCATGAAAAAATGTTTGTTAGAGTAGGAAGGTAATCGCGATGCGTCCGTGCATCGCGCGGCCAATGTGG
Organism: Akkermansiaceae bacterium; assembly: GCA_947462535.1. Taxonomy (GTDB): domain Bacteria; phylum Verrucomicrobiota; class Verrucomicrobiia; order Verrucomicrobiales; family Akkermansiaceae; genus Luteolibacter. The sequence continues at coordinate 24,799 of CANHPN010000041.1, forward strand.
CCTGGGCGTCCGCGACAGCAACCGCCGCGCGACAAATCCTGATAGTTTATAGCTTCAAGCTAAACATCCCTCAACCGCACCGGATCCCCCATTCGGGAAACCAGCGAGTCAGTCAGTAGCTTTCGTTTGCGAATACACGATCAGACGGTTCGCGGCGGCTGTATCGGCACGGCGAGACAGACCTCCGCAAAGGTTCCGGAATACTCCGTCACGCGGAACACGACCGCCGTGCCGCGTGGGAGCGGCACCTTGACCGGGGCGGGCAGGATGACTTCCATTTTCATTTCGGATTTGAGCAGGGGCTTCTTCTCCTCCTCGCTCTTCGATTTCCGCACCACCTTGCACAAGGCGCATGGATGCTCGCCGTCGAAGGTTTTTTCAACCGCTTCCGAAAGTGAGGATCTGCTGGAGAAATCCACCAGCATGTTTCCCCATGCGATCGTCTGGAGCAGCGCCAAATGCCCGCCCATCGAGACGATGAGCGCTCCTATCAGGAGGTATTGGCCCATTCGTAACGCCAGCTTCGACACGGAAGCGAAGATACGTTTTCCCAAGGAACCGGTCAAGTGGTTTTTTAAAAATCAGGACTTCAAGTCGGTCACATCCAGAGCTTGGACTGGTTGACACTGATGATCGTTCTGGCCTTGTCATTTCGGGATTCCGGGGCTTCTTTGGTTTGTGCAGAATCTGATCACACCCGAAAAGCTAACCACGCTGGACCAGCGGATGGCGACGCTCGGCGTCGCGGAGGCGGATCTGTTGGAGAAATTCGTGCGCGGCTCGGGGGCGGGCGGGCAGAAGATCAACAAGACGTCGAACTGCGTTTTCCTCAAACACCTTCCCACCGGCGTCTGTATCAAGTGCCAGATGGGCCGCTCGCGGGAGATGAACCGCTTCCTCGCAAGGCGGGAACTTTGCGAGCAGCTCGAGGCGATCCGCGAGGGCAAGGCGGTGGCGAAGACCCAGGCGATCGAAAAAATGCGCCGGACGAACCGGCCGCGCTCGCGGAACTCGAAAAACCGCTCCGTAGTGGACAAGCGGAATTTATCGCAGAAGAAATCGATGCGCCGCCCGCCTTCCGGCGATTGAGCGGGGTGCCTTCTATCAGTCTTCGATCCTGATCGTCTGCGGGTCCCAGTTAATGGCCGGATACTCCATATTCAGCTTCTTGAGCGTGTCGAGCATGATCCGGGCGACGCAGAGATTACGGTACCATTTCCGGTCCGCCGGCACCACATACCACGGCGCGAACTCGCTGGAGGTCTTTTGCATCACGTCCTCGTAAGCCCTCATGAAATCATCCCAGCGCGCGCGGTCCACCAGATCGTCAGGGTTGATTTTCCAATGTTTGATAGGATCTGCGAGACGCGCTTCCAAGCGCTTCTTTTGCTCGTCCTTGGAAATATGCAGGAAAATTTTCACGATCGTCGTGCCCTCCTCCGC
>CANHPN010000042.1 GCA_947462535.1 Akkermansiaceae bacterium
CACGAATGGCACGAAAGTCTCGCAGCACCTGCTAGGGACTTCGACGAGATCGACGAGCTCATGCAGCTCGATCCCTACGCCGGAGATCCGCCTAGCAAGCGATCCGACAAGGAAACCGACCGCCTCCTGTCCATCTTGGATTCACTTGATGAAAGGGGGAATGGATGAGCACTGAAGCAAAAATCAGTTACTACGATTCCGCAAGGGACGTTGCGCCATCGGGTGAAATCACCATCAAGGAGCTCGTCGGCATGATCCGCGATCAAGACTTCGCCGATCAGGTCGCGCTAGTAAGAGCTGCGACAACCGAAGATGCTGAAAAGGCCGCGAAGCTGAAACTTCCGGCTGTTCAGCTATCAGGCCGAGTCACCACCGGCAACCGGGCACAGGCGATCCAGCAAGGCCGCTTCGCTCATTCCGGCTGGCTACAGCTCGACGTGGACGACGGCGGCTTGAACGGCATGACGCCGGAGGATGCACGGGACATGCTAGGCAAAGACCCGCATGTTCTATCGGCATTCGTCACTCCATCCGGCACAGGCGCGAAGGGTCTTTTCAAGATCAAGCCATGCCTGACCGATGAAGAGCACAAGATAGCGTTCGGGCGCGTGGCGGAATACATACTCGCCTCCTATGGCTTTGCTCTCGACAAGGGGACAAAGGACACCGGCCGCTTGTGTTTTCTATCGGCAGACAAGGAATGCACTTGGAATCCGTTTCCTCAGGAGTTCGCCATTCCCGAGCCGCAGGGGGCTCCACCGCAGGCCGCAAAGCCACAGGTGGACGTTCCACCACCACGGGAGGACGATGGCTTCTCGCTTGCTGAGACGCCCGAGGACGTCCGAGCCCTGCTCGCTGCTATACCTCCACAGCCTGAATACATGGAGTGGCTGACGATCGCATCCGCTGTCTGGGCTGCGCTGGGAGAGATCGAAGGCAACCTACTGCTTCAAGAGTGGTCGCCCGAAGAATCGGCCGGCGAGTATGCCAACAAGTTCAAGGACCGACTCAAAGACATCCATGCCGGGACGCTCGTTGCCATCGCAAAGGCTAACGGCTTCGACACTCGCCGCGCCGCTGCCGCCAAGCACGCGGAACGCGACGGACCATCGCCACGGGTGAAAGGCCCGTGGGAAAGGCAGGAGGCACCGGGCAATGGTGGGAAAGCTGCACCGTCTCCAGATGAATTCCGCGACATGCTCGCCGCCCGCGCCTTCGATTCCGGCAACCCGCCGAGCAAGCCCGTGCCCGTCATCAAGCTGGGAGGCAAGTGCATTGCCACTGTCGGCAACCTCATGGCGCTGCAAGCGGGCATCAAGTCGGGCAAGACCGCCACGGTCGGTGCCGTCATTGCCGCGTTCGTCATTGGCGACGGCGGCGGGGAGCACGACACGCTGGGCTTCACCGCCGCCAACCCCGAAGGGCACGCTGTCTTGCACTTCGACACCGAGCAAAGCCGTTACGATCACGATGGTGTGATACGCCGGGCGCTGGCCCGGGTGGGCATGACCGAGCCGCCCGAGTGGTTCCAATCGTTCTGTCTTACCGACCTGAGCCAAAAGGATAGGATGCGGGCGATCGAGACGACGATCGAGGATGCTGTCGCCAGCTTCGGTGGAGTGCGTGCTGTCATCCTCGACGGCGTGGCGGACTTCATGCGCGATCCGAACGATGCCGCGGAGGCCTTCGCCTTGGTGGACAAGCTGCACGCGCTCGCGATGACGCACAAGTGCACCATCCCTTGCGTGATCCACGAAAACCCAGGGTCCGACAAGACGCGCGGGCACCTTGGATCACAGCTTGCTCGGAAGGCGGAAACCAACCTCCGACTTCACAAGGACCCGGGCACCGGCATCACGACGATCTGGGCGGACTTCGCGCGGCATTGCCACATTCCGAAGGATGCGGGCACCTGCTTTGCATGGTGTGACACGGTGGGGCGGCATGTATCGAGGGGCACGGCGGGCGCGATCAAGGCCAGCATCAAAACCGAGAAGTTCCGAGAGGAGGCTGAGAAGGCCTTCGGCGACGAGGACGCGCTCGGCTACAGCGCGTTGGTCGCAGCGATCATGGGCGCGGTGGAGATCACGATAAAAACAGCCGAGAAGCGTGTCGTCACTTATCAGGCCGAAGGCATTGTCAGGAAGGATGCAAGTGGTTCCTACAGGCTGAAATGACCGTTACCCTCCAACCCTCCAACTACCCTTTTTTTACCCTCCGAAGGGTAGGGATGGGATGACTACCCTTTACCCCTACTACCCCTATAGGGGGTAGGGGTAAGGGTAAGCCCCGCAGCGCAAAACTTCGATCCCCTAACCACTACCCTCCACCACATTATGCAACCTACTCGAAAGACCACCCGCCCCACAAATCCGCCACTCACCCGCCGCCAGCTCGACCAGGTCGTCGGCGAGGCAGTCACCCGCCACCTGCGCCTCGACTCCCGGACCCGCTACGACGACCGGGATGCCGAGGCATTGATCCGGGACGTTCTGGCCCTGCTGCCGCCCCAGCCGGATTATTGACCTCCCCGCTGATTAGACAAGTGGCGCTGGGTGATGCAGCCCTTTCTAACCGCCGCTTTCGACGACGACCGCCGCCCGACTGAAATCCAATGGCAAGATCCACTTGATGATTTGGTCGACGCTGAGGAATTCGCCGGTTGCGAAACAATGGACGCCGGGGGAATTCAAAAAATCCCGCCCGAGGCGCTGTTAATCCTCCTGAGGTTTCTGATCCGAGATCGGGAAGCGAACTCGAACAACCGGAAGCGGTGGAGGGCGGCGACGATGCGCTTAGCGGTCCTAGCTTCGCTCGCTGGGCTGGATGGAGTGGCGGACCTTTCGCTTGCCGAGCTAGGCAGGGAGTTGGATTGCACCAGAAGTCTATTGTCTTTGTATAGCGTCCGCATGGCTGACAGCTTGAACCAGCGAGTGAGTCGGCATGGCCGGTCGAAGGAATCACGGCAGCGGAACCGGGAGGCGGCGATCCGCTCACACGCTGAGCGCGGCCACCGGGTCCGCACTATATCGGAAGCAACGCACGAGGATTGACGCTGAGGCCTTGCAAGACCGGCGACCTATACCGACGCCCGCCGCCACGGCGAGGCCGCCACCACGGCACCCGGGCGTGGTTAGGAGTCTCCTTGGCTTCGATCTATCATGAGGTTTTGAATTTCGCTCGTCATTTTTGAGGGTATTAACTTTTGACTCGCCCTTAACTTTCATGGGGACAGGAGAAATGGCGAGGGCACTGGGAATTTCGACGGCGATGGCATCGAAGCTGGCCAAGCGCGGAATGCCGCTTTCCTCAGTGGACAGTGCGAATTCGTGGAGGAAATCGAACGCGAAGCCGCGGCAGTGGAAAGCGAAGGCACCGTCGGCACCATCACCGGCTCGAAGCTCGAAACCATCACCGGCCCCGGCACCGCCTCCAGCATCCCCCGGCACCGTCGGCGACTCTGGTGACGATAGCTCCATCGAGTCCCTCCGCCGCGCCCGCATGGCCGAGGAGGTCGGTTACAACGAGCTCGTCCTCACCAAGCGCAACGGCGGCAGCATCGAGGACATCCGCAAGGCGAATCAGATTTACATAGCAGCGCGGGGCAACCGGCAGAGAGCGGAGGGTGATCACCGGGAGTGGCAGCGGGCGGAGCGGGTGACACTTTTTTACGACGAGGCCCGCGATCTTGCCAGCCGTCCGCATGAAGCCGCACGAAACATGCTTTCCATCGGCGCAAAGGAACTTGCTGTTCGCTGTCATGGACAGAGCCAGAAAGCCATAGAAACCACGATCAACCAATGGCTCGACCGGCTCGCCGCAACAATCCACAGCGCAATCTGATTTATGCACCCATCCGACTATCCAGACCCGTCGCCCGCAGTTGAGAAACTGAGGGATCACATCCGCGCCATTTATTCGCCAATCGACCGCAGCGGTGAATCAGTTGATTTGACACTCTCGGAAGTTTGCATCCCAGAAAATCCCATGCATCTCGAAGAAGTTCTATTCACCGCCCGAAGCCTATCGACGGAGCTATCTGTTCCGCTGTCCCAGGTCTTGCGCGTGGTCCACAAGGGTCTAATCCGGCCGATGGCTCGCAGCACCGCAGGCGGGATGCTGTTTTCCAAGTCTCAACTCACCGAAATCAGAAATCTAATCAAATCGAAGCCATGAAATCCGCAACTACCAAAACCGCCGCCCGCCAAGTGCCTGCAAAAAAAACTTCCAAGCAAGCACCACCTCAAACGCAGGAAGACGTTGCCATGCTCGCCCGTTGCGCGGAGGTAATGGACGAGACTGTAAGCCTACTGGCAGAAATCGCAGCGAGCACGAAGGAACTCACCCGCCTGACGATGCTGAGGCGGGGCCTGTTGGCATACGGCCGCGCAATGGGCAAACTTTAATCTCTCACATCAAACCATTCATTATGACCACCATCGAAAAGTTAGAATCTGAGATTGAATCCATCAGGAATCAAATCGGCGAGCTCGACCACAACGTCCGCAGCATCTTCGTGAACGGCGTCGGGATGCGCGCCCTCCACGAGGAAAAGCAGGCCGAGTTCAAAGCCCTGCTTATCGAGCACAGCGCCCCCCAGGTCTTGCACCTTGGCAACTCACTTTCTCACACCAACGGCATTCTTCAAATCGCGGAAGGCTCTCGTTTTGTTGCCAGCAAGATCTTGGTGGACCTCGTGGAGGCCATGCCGGAATTCATCGCCGCTCATGCCACGATCGCTCCGTTGCTCGCTGAGATTGCCCGCTTGGAGGCCGAGGTCGCCGCTGAGGTCCAGCTTCGTGGCGAAAAGCAGACCCAGCTCAACTTGGCCCGCGAACAGGCTTTAGCCAAGGCCCAAGCTGCCGCGCTCCAAGATCCGCTGGTGAAAGCTGCCGAGGACGCGCTCGCCGCCTTGGAACGGCCCGCCACGGCCCGCAAGTCGAAGCAGTCGGTCGCTGAGTCCGGCGTGGAAGTTTCCTGACGACAACAATTTCAGGCGCGGTGGGTTTCGTCCCCTGCCGCGACTGCCAGTGCCGAGTGGTAGTTGGGGCCGGTCTCACGTGAGTGGGACCGGCTTTTTCGTGCCCGTTTGAATTGCGTTTGAATTCAAAGTTGACGGCACCGGCCGGACCTGCCATCCGTCGGGGGTCGGTGCGGAAACGCCGATCTGCAATCTCAGTCCCGGACCACGAATCCGGGCGCAGCAACAACCAGAGAATCAAGTCCCGTCCTTAGGATACCCCGGCGCGTCGTAGCACAGGGGGAAAGTGTTTCCGCACTTCCTGAGGCCGGGACTTTTTCTTGAAACATACCAAAATGAGAACTAACGAAAAGACACCGACGACAACAAACACCATCACCCAAAACCCCGGCGGCAGCTTCGACCTTCACGGCGACGTTGCAGACAGAGTAATCAGGGGAGCTACCGCCAGAGGAACCACCCCGGACGAATACGCGGATCTGGCGATAAACCGGGGGCTTGAGATTATGGCAGAACGCCACCAGCCCGCCACCATCGCAACGTCACCGCTGACATCAGCCGCATCCTCGCAGAGGCGGAAATAGATGAGCAGGGATTCCTGCACATCTACCGCGACACCCAAAACCGCGAGCAGAAGTGCTACCTCCACTCCGCGCCATCCGATACCATCAGACCATCGAAGAATTCATCGAAGACCTGCTTGCCGACATGCTTACGCCGACTTCCGGCTTCTTCGAGCAATTGATCCATGACGACGACGATCCGAACCGCGAGTCGATCGAGCTGGAGCTGGAGAACATCCGCGCGGCGTAGCCCTCGCCATCACCCCGGCCCGCTTCCATCACCGGGAGCGGGCTTTTTCGTGCCCTCGTCGGCCCGCGCGCGCGTGGAGGGGCAGCTCGGTGCCCCCAGTTTTGGGGGCACCTACCGCGGGCTCGCCCGCGAGCGCGTGGACCGGCGGTCTTTGAAGATCGATCCAAATTTGGATTGATCACCTCGCCCGCGCGCGCGGGGACCGGCGGTTGGAGGAGGGCACCCCGGCACCGTGCCGAGATACCCCCCGCGCCTGCAATCACGGCGCGACCGATGGAAGGCATGGACGGCGGCACCGGCGAGCGGAATCGTTACTGCAATGGAGTTGCGTTTGATTCGGCAAGTATTCGGCAAGTAACGCTTTTTCCTGCTAGGTTGAAATCTTCGTAACCTATTGAAAATCATGGAGCCGCTGGTCGGAATTGAACCGACGACCTATTCATTACGAATGAATTGCTCTACCCCTGAGCTACAGCGGCGTCTCACCAGACGAAGAGGAACAAACCAAAGCTGTCCTCAACCCGCAAGCGGGAAATCCGGGTCAGCAGGAACGACTGCGAAAATCACGGTTCACTCCGCGAAATCGGTGTCGGGCGTCTTGAGGTCGAGCTCCTTGATCCAGATGTTCCGGAAGCGGAAGACGAGGTCGTAGCTGTTTCATTTGCCGAGGCCCTTGTAGAGGTGATAGGGGGACTCGGTCTCGTTGATGACGGCGGCCATGACGTGTTGGGTTGTGTCGCCGTCGAAGATTTGGATTTCGAAGCGGTTTTGCAGATAGACGCCGCTGTTGCCGCCTTTGTTGACGATGAGGAACTCCACGTGCAGGCGGCAGTCGCCGTAGTTTTTTTGGGTGACGACGTCGGCGCTGCCGTATCTGCCTTTGGCGGCTGCGGGATCATCGGTCATGAGCATGGTCCCGGGATCGACAGGGTCCGCGACGATTTTCCATTTGATCGGCAGCGCGGAGGCGAAGCCCGGGCCTTGCCAATACGTCCATTTCGCGTCGAGCATCTCGCGGGTGCCGTCGAAAATCAGCTCGGCACCTGCAATCGGTTTTTCGCCGACTCCGACGCCGGCTTGAATGGGGGAAGCTGCCAGAAATGCCGCTAGAATCAGTTGATGGGGCCGGTTCATGAGGTGGGACGATACTTCCACACCCGGCCACATCTTTGGCCGCCGCGACTCAAGCTTTGCCTTTGAAATGTTTTACGATGGCCTTCACCAGGCCGGGGATGTCGTGCGGGGATGCTTCGAATGCGGGCTTCACGCCCTTTTTCCTCAGGGTCTCACTGGTGACCGGGCCGATGCTGGCCGCGCCGCAGCCTTCCGGCCAGTCGAGGCCGAGCGCGAAGAAGTGCTCCACAGTGGAGCTGGAGGTGAAGGTGATCAAATCCGCGCCTTCCTCCTCGAGGCGGGCGCGGGCTCCGGTGGGGTCTTCGGTTTCGGCGACCGTCTGGTAGGCGACGCAATTGTCCACGATGGCACCGAGGGCGGTGAGTCCCTCGCCGACGATGTCGCGGGTCTCGGCGGCTTTGACCCAGAGCATCGTGAGATTTTCGATGTCCTCTTTTTTGAAAGCGTCGATGAGTCCTTCCGCGACGAAGCGCTCGGGGATGAGATCGACGGCGAACCGGTATTCGCGGATTTTCTTGGCCGTGCCTTCACCGATCGCGGCGATCCGTGGGTTTCCGAGGCTGCGGGCGTCGGCGTAGGAGGCGAAAAACGCATCAAAGAAGCGCTCGACGCCGTTCGGGCTGGTGAAGACGAGCCAGTCGTATTCGTGGGCGTGGGTGACGAGTTCGGCGAATTCCTGGCGGTCCGGTGGGCCTTCGATGCGGATGGTGGGCAGCTCGATGACGTCAGCACCGAGGTCGCGGAGGGCTTTGCTGAGCTCGCCGGCCTGCTCGCGGGTGCGGGTGACGACGATGCGCTTGCCGAACAGCGGGCGTTTTTCGAACCAGTTGATTTTTTTCCGTTCGTTCACCACGCCGCCGATCACGGCGACGGCGGGAGAGGTGAAATTCTCCTGCTCGGCGGTGTCGGCGATGCTGGCGAGCGTGCCGACGATGGTTTTTTGCGAGCCGGTCGTCGCCCAACGGGTGAGGGCGATCGGTGTCTCGGGAGCTGCGCCATGTTCGATGAACGCGCCGGTGATTTCGCGGAGGCGGGCCACGCCCATCAGGAAAACCTTGGTGCCGGGAGCTTTGGCGAGCTGCGCATAATCGACCGAGCTGAAGCCTTTGGTCGGGTCCTCGTGGCCGGTGAAAATGGTCAGCTGAGTGTTGTGGTCGCGGTGGGTGACCGGGATTCCGGCGTAGGCCGGGCCGGCGATGGACGAGCTGATGCCGGGGACGATTTCGAAATTCACGCCTGCGGCGGCGAGCTCGGCGGCTTCCTCGCCACCGCGGCCGAAGATCATCGGGTCACCGCCTTTGAGACGGACGACATTTTTCCCGGCCTTGGTTTTTTCGACGATCAGGTCGTTGATCTGGTCCTGCGGCACCGAGTGGTCCTTGGCACGCTTGCCAACGTAGATTTTCTCACAACCCGCTTTGGTCCAGTTGAGTAGCTCGGGGCTGCTGAGCGCGTCGTAAACGAGGACGTCGGCGAGCTCGATGCATTCCTTGGCGCGGAGAGTGACGAGACCGAGATCGCCGGGACCGGCGCCGACGAGGTAACAAGTGCCTGATTTGCTCATGAAAGGGAGTTGAAAAGTTCGAGTGCGATGGTGGATGGATCGGTGCCGCGGGCTTCGCCGGAGGTCGGCGTGCCGCCTGCTTCAGGGAAAACGCGGGCTTTGAGGAGAATTTCGTTGCCGGAAATCAAGGAATAAACTCCGACCGGCGTGTGGCAGCCGCCGTCGAGCAAGCGCAGGAACTCGCGCTCGGCGGTGATCCGCAGCCACGTCTCACGGTGGCCGATGGTTTCGGCGAGGACCCGGCTCGGCGCATCGCTCGCACGGACTTCCAAGCCGATCGCGCCTTGTCCGGCGGCGGGGAAAAACTCGCTTTCGGCGAGCCGGGTGACGAACAGGCCGGGGATTCCTGTGACTTCTTCCGCCTCGCCGGTCGCGACCGGCGGGATGAAACCGAGCCTGACCAAACCGGCTTCGGCGAGCAAGATGGCGTCGTATTTCTCGTCCTCGGCGAGCTTCCGCAGGCGAGTCGGCACGTTGCCGCGCAGGTCGGTCACTTGGACGTCGGGCCGCAGCCACTGGATTTGTTTGGCGCGGCGCACACTGCTGGTGCCGACGGTCGCCTCCACCGGAAGGGCCGCCAAACCGCCGGGCTGTCGCATCACCAAAACATCACGGACGGGGGCGCGCTCCAGCACTGCGGCGAGCAGGTAGCGACCCTCCAGCACCGTCGGTAAGTCCTTCAGGCTGTGCACTGCGATGTCGATTTCGCCTGCGGTCAGCGCTTCTTCGATTTCCTTGATGAAGACGCCCTTGTCGAAGGTGCCCTCCGCTTTCGCCACGTCGGCGAGCGAAACGTCGGTGCGGCGGTCGCCGGTGGTTTTGATCACCTTGCGGAGGATTTCCCGGTCGGGAAAAGCCGCCGCCAGCGCCGCTTCGGTGGCGGTGGCCTGCACGAGGGCCAGCTCGCTGCCGCGCGTGCCGACGATGATGGGATTAGGGGATTGGCTCATCTCAAGTTCCGGGTAAATTCAGTTTTTCGAGCTCCAGCTCGATGATCCGCTCGCATTGCTCGATCTGGAGCTGGCGGCGACCGCGCGCTTCTTCGGCCAATTGCTCCAGCGTGTCGATATCGTAGAGGTAAACTTCCTCGATTTCGCCCACCGCCGGGTCGATGTCGCGCGGCACGGCGATATCGATGAAAAACAGCGGTCGGTATTTGCGCGCGCGGCGGGCTTTTTCCACATCCGCTCGCAGGACGATGGCGTGGGGCGCGCCGGTCGAGGAAATGACCACGTCCACGCGCTCGAGAACTTTTTGCCAATCCTCGAAAAGCACCGCGCTGCCGCCCATTTCGGTGGCCAGCTCTTGGGCGCGGTCGAACGAGCGGTTCGCGACGAAGATCGACTTGGCCCCGCGGGAAACCAGGCTTTGCGCGGTGATCCGGCTCATTTCGCCCGCGCCGAGAATCATCACCTCGCTGTCTTTGAGGTGGCCGAAAATCTTCTCCGCAAGATCCACCGCCACGTTTCCAACGGACGTTGAACCTTCCTGGATGGAGGTTTCCGTGCGGACCTTTTTCCCGACTCCAAACGCCCGTTGGAAAACTTTGTTTAAGATCGCTCCGGTCGCGCCAGCTTCGTGTGCTGATGCGTAAGCCTGTTTGACTTGTCCGAATATTTCCGTTTCTCCGAGCATCATCGAATCGAGTCCGCTGACGACCCGGCAGAGGTGGCGGGCGGCGTCGGCTTTCTCTTTTCGGTAGAAATGGGCGGCCACGCTGGAGTCCACTTGGATTTTTTGCGCCAGCCGGATTTCGATCCGCTCGAAGGCGGCGCGCGCGCCATCGGCGGCGAGGTAGAACTCGGTCCGGTTGCAAGTTGAGATGACCACGGCTTCGGTGGCTTCGGCGAGCCGCACCAGCTCGTTGGAAGCCTCGCCGAGTTTGGTATTGCCGACGGCGAAGCGCTCCCGCACGTCCACGGGGGCCGTGCGATGATTGAGGCCGAGGCAAAGAAGATCCATCAGACGAAAGCGAAAACCGCCAGAGACAGCACAAATAGAACCACCGCCGACAGCGAGAGCCGCCGGCCCGTCAATCCCCGCACTTGCTTGACCACGAGCAGGACGATGTAGCCCGCCCACACCGCGACCGCCGCGATGAGGTGTCCCCAAGCCGACGAGGTGTGCGGCATGAGAAATCCCGCCACGATCCCGATGGTCAGCAGGCCGCCGCCGAGCCACAGCAGGCGCTCCAGCGAGATGAGCAGCTCGCGGACCGGCGGCAGGTTGCGGAAAAGTCCGCTTTTCAAGTGATGTTCTTTCAGTTGCCGGTCGAGCACTAGGAACATCACGCCGGCCACGGCGGCAAGGGCGAGCGCACCGTAAGCCAGCACGGACATCGCCGAGTGGGTTTCGTGCCACGGGTTTCCGCCCGCGATTTTCATGGGATTCGCCGTGAGCGTGCCAGGAATAAGCGCCAGTGCTTGGAAAATGACCACCACCGGCGCGGTGAAAACCCCGAGCAGCGAGATCCGGTAAGCCGGGCCAACCAGCAGGTAAAACAGGGTCAGCGACCAGGCGAGGAAGGCGAGGATTTCCCCGCGGTCGTGCAGCGGGCAGGCGGCGCGCGATTCCCCGCGCACCGCGAGAAATCCGATCTGGCAGAGGAGGGCCCCGATCATCCACGCCACCGTCAAGCGGTTGCGCTTGCTGCGGTGAACTGAAATCATGCCCAAAATACCACCCACGACAGCGAGCAGGGTGGCGGCGATCAGAAACCAGCGGTCCATGCGCCATCCTTGCCGTCGCGGAGTCCGCCGCGCAAGCATCAACATGGACGGGAACCCGACATCCTGTCGTTGGCGCTCCCCATGAAGCAGGAATAACCGGCGATCCGGTCGTAGCTCGCCGCGCCGGGCAGGCGCTTGACGGGCAGCGCCTCATCATCGGCGATGCCGTAGGCGCGGCCGAGGCCCTGAAGCTTGGGGGAGATTTCCTTGAGGCCACCCAGCCGCCGCTTCCACATGCCCGCGCTGTCGAAGCACATCAGCTTGAAGAAGATTTCCAGATCCATGCCCCGTGCCGAGAGTCATCCGTGTCATTGACGCGCGAACCATGAAAGGCAGAATCTGAGGCAGAATCTGAGGCAGAATCTGAGGCAGAATCTGAGGCCGGGTCTGGCGGAGCCGCCGGGACGATGGCGGGGATTGCTTCGTCCCGTTCTTGCCGGATAACTGCACCGCTCATTTTCCCCTATAGGCTTTTTTCTTTGTAACCTATTGATTCAGAGAGTGGCCCGAGACGGATTTGAACCGCCGACACGTGAATTTTCAATCCACTGCTCTACCGACTGAGCTATCGGGCCTTGATCTCCAAACACCCTTGCGGGCGGGGCGGCAGTAAGAGCGGCCGCTGCGGCTTTGACAACCGGAAAATCGCTTAATTCGAGATTTCCCAACAGTGGCCCCGGATTCACCGGAAAACTCTCTCGGAAAGGCCCATTTGAAAACGAATACGCCTCCCGCTTTTCGTTCTCAGCTCACTTCAGGAAAACTTCCCGCGCCTTGGCTCCCTCGCCGGGGCCGACGATGCCGCGTTGCTCGAGGATATCGACCATACGCGCGGCGCGGGTGTAGCCGAGACGCAGGCGGCGCTGGAGCAACGAGGTGCTGGCCTTCTGTTCCTGGCGCACCACCTCGATGCATTTCATGATGAGATCCTCATCCGCTTGGGAGACGTCTTCGTCTTCGTCTTCGCCGCCTTCGCCATTGATAGATGCTTGGATTTCTTTTTCAAACTGCGGCTTTGCCTGGGCGGCGCAGTGGTCGATGAGGCGCTCGATCTCGGCGTCGGTGACGAAGGCGCCTTGGGCGCGTTCGAGTTTGGCGGAGCCAGGTGGCAGATAGAGCATGTCGCCCTTGCCGACGAGCTTGTCCGCCCCCTTGGTGTCGAGAATGACGCGGGAATCGAGGGCGGAGGAAACCTGGAAGGCGATACGGGACGGGATGTTAGCCTTGATGATGCCGGTGACTACGTCCGCCCGCGGCGTCTGGGTGGCGATGATGAGGTGGATGCCGGCGGCACGGGCCTTTTGCGCGATGCGGGCGATGCACATCTCCACATCGGCCGGGGCGGTCTGCATGAGGTCGGCAAGCTCGTCAATCAGGACGACGATGTAGGGAAACTTGGTGGGAATCTGCTCTTCGTAAACTTCCTCGTCCTCCTCATCTGCTTCGGGGCCGAGGTCGCCATCGCTGAGGGCCGCAGCCAGCGAGTTCATCTCCTCGTCCGGCTCGTCTTCCAGCATCGACCACGGCGGTGCCTGGTGGCTGACAGGGATCGACGGATCGAGCAATTCACTCGGATCGAACGGAGCCTCAGACTCCGGGGCATCATCCACCAGCTCTTCTTCCGGCTCCGGCACGGGGGCCGGCTTTTCTTTCTCGGGAATGGGACGGGAGTTGAAGCTGTCGAAATTCCGCACGCCGACTTTGGCAAAAATCTTGTAGCGCTTTTCCATCTCGTTGACCACCCACTTGAGGGCGGCCACGGTTTTTTTCGGATCAGTGACGACTGGCACCACGAGGTGCGGCAGCCTGTTATACATCTGCATTTCCACCACCTTGGGGTCCACCATGATGAAGCGCAGCTCATCCGGGCTGAACTTGAAGAGCATGGATGCGATGATCGAGTTGATGCAGACGGATTTGCCGGACCCGGTGGCTCCGGCGACCAAGCAGTGCGGCATGGCGGCGAGGTCGGCGATGACCGTGTTCCCATAGACGTCCTTGCCCAGGGCGAGCGGGATCTTTTTCTTGGAGGAGTTGAAATCCGTGGAATACAGCAGCTCGTGGAGTGGCACGGCAACTTTCTTGCTGTTTGCGATCTCGATACCGACGGTGTCCTTGCCGGGAATCGGCGCGAGGATGTTGATCCGCTCGGCGCAGGTGGCGCGGGCGATGTCCGCCTCTAACTGAGAAATGCGGGAAACGCGGAGGCCGGTGGACGGATAGATCTCGTAGCGGGTGATGGTGGGACCCCGGGTGATGGGGCCGGCAGTCACCTCGATGCCGAAGGCCTTGAGCGTATCAATGATGATCTGGCGGGTCTCTTCCTTGTGGTCATCATCCGAATCCGAGTCTTCCACCTCGGGCAGCGGGTCGAGCAGGTCGAACTGCGGGATCTGATAGTTAGGAAACCGGCCCTCTTGAAGCCCCTGGTGTTCAGGGGAAGGCTTGCGGCTGAAGGGGTTTTTCCCGATGAGCTCGGGGTCGATGGCACGGCGCTGGGAAGCATCGATGATCTCAGGGGCGGGAATCTCGCGCAGCGCTAGCAAAGCCTGCGGGTCTTCAGCAGCCGCTTTTGCTGAGGTCGCGGATTTAGCGGCCTCGCGGTCTTGGCGACGTTGCTCGCGCTGGCGTTCGCGCTCGGCGAGCATTTCCGCCTCGCGGGCGGCGATCTTGCCGGTCGCGCTGCGGCTGGCCTGCCATTCATGAAATTTCAAACGGGCCAGCCGGTAGCACGCCTTGGCGAAACGGACGGGCTGCTGGCCGGTCAGCATGATCAGCGCTACCAGATAGGCCCCGCTGGTGAGGATCAGCGTGCCCGCCTTGCCGATGACGTTGGTCAGGACAAAGCCGCCGAGACCGTCACCAATAACGCCGCCGGGACCGCTCAGGTTGCAGGTGTGCGCCCACTCCTTGAAGAAGAAATCCGCGGTATCCAGCCAGGCAGCCCCTGCTAGCAGAAGGATGCTGAATCCCAGCACCGCCCGCGGCCAGATCCGGGCGTCGAAGGCCAGCTTGATGACGCCGAACCAGATGAATCCCACCGGCAGAAAGTAACCGGCCGCACCGAAAAGCAGGATCTGCACGAAACCCAGAATCCCGCCGACGGGGCCTATCAGGTTCTCCCCCGCCGCGCCGGATTTTCCGGCCATCGCCTCCAAGGGCCCCCATTTCGGTAGATCCGCCGGGCTGTATTTCACCAGCGACAGCAGAAGCAACAGCCCCGCCGTGATCCAGATGATCCCGGTGATTTCGTTCGACCATCGCGTCGGCTCTGGGGTCTCGCCCCGCTTCTTGTTGTCCTTGGCTGCCATGAGCTTCGCTGCGGCGACAGCATTCCCCGACTCTTGGCCGGGGGCAAGATTGTTTTCAGACCCGGAAAATAAGGATTTCCGAATTAATCCGGGCTTGGACACTGCGTCCGGCCGGGCGAATCTGCCCGCGTGCGCTTGCTCACACTCAAAATCCAAGAACCGCTCCCCGGCCTCGTCCTCCCTGAAATGGCGGCCGAGCACGGTTCCGAGGAAGCAGCCCGCCGCTATCGCGCCATCGTGGTAACCACTCTGAGGCAGCTCCGCGGACTTTCCGACGCTCGGCTGCGGCTGGCCGTCGAGCCCGTTGACGCCGATGAGGCGGTCCGGTTCTGGCTGCTGCCCCGACTGGCGGACCGCTGGCAGGCGGAGGACGCCGTTTTCCGCGCCGAGGGCTGGGAAATCGATTTCGGCGGAGGCTCCGATGAATTTCCCATCCAGGCCACCGGAGAAATCCTCTGCCCGCAGCTCGGTGCGCGCTGGGTCCACGCCGCGCTGCTCGGCCTGGGCCGGACGACGCACCGCGTCATCGGCCCCGCGGCGGGTGGCGGCGAATATTTCACAGCGCATGCCCGTGAAATCTCCACGACGGATCCAACGCCGCGGATTCTACCGGAACTCCCCGTAATTCTAACTCACGCGCACTGGCACCAAGCACTCGACAGCGCCCTCGGCCCGGCGCTGAAACGCGCCTGGGAGGAGGAAGCATAGGGAACGGACGTTTCCGCCCGCTCCCCGCTGGTCTCCCCGCTCACAATCCGACCGGATAGGTTTCCGGGGCCTCGTCCCTCGCCCATTCCGCGCTCCGCTCAAGCGGCTCGACCGCCCGCGTGACATCGAAATGCAGCACGGCGTCGAACTGACCCGCCAGATCGGCCTTGAAATAATGGCTCTGCCGCTCGGTTTCCGGCAGATAGACCACGCCGATCGCGCGTTCGAGGCGGGGCTCCTTCAGTGCCTTCACCGCCGGGTTGTCCTGGGTGAGATCGAGCCAGAAATCCGGAATCCCCACCTGATGGAAGAGCTGCTCATAGCTGCCATCCATTCCCGGACGCACCTGTTTCCGCTCGGCCGGGAGATGCCAGCCGGAAGCCGCCGTCACCGTGCCGGTGTAGGTCGTGAAACCGATCACCTTGCACTGATAGGGAAACGCCTGCCGCACCAGCTGGCCGATGTTCAACTCCCCGCGGCGGGCCATGTCGGTGGCGCGGGCGTCGCCGAGATGCGAGTTGTGCGCCCACACCACCACCTTCGAGTTTCCATGATGGGACTGGAGATGGGCGATGAGCTCCACCAGCGTCTCCATCATATGCTCGTCGCGCTGGTTCCACGACGAGACATTGGAGCGAAACATTTTCCGGTAGTATTGCTCGGCGTTCTTCACCAGCCGCGCGTTCTGCTCGGCGAAGAAGAACTCGTCCGCCGCAGCCTGGCCGTTGAGCGACAGGTATTCCACCTCCTTGGCGCGCAGGTCGGTGAGTTGCTGGATCACCTCGGCGCGGCAGCTGTCGCCCACGCCGGAACCCACCATCAGACCGTAATTCTGCGGATCCTTGCCGTATCGGTCGATGCAGCCGTAAAGGGCGCGCGCCTTGGCCGCCTCCTCCGGGTCCCTGCGCTCCAGATAGGCGATGACCTCGTTCATCGACTTGTGAAGGCTATACAAATCCAAGCCGTAGAACCCGACCTGATGGTCCAGCGAATACACATGCTCGTTGTGGTCGCGCAGCCAGCCGATGAAATCGAGCACGTCGGCGTTGCGCCACATCCACGCGGGGAAACGCTCGAACCCGCCGAGGGAGTCCACGCTGTCCAGATCGCCGGTCTCGCCGCGCACGAAGCGGTTTACCCGGTAGGCGTCCGGCCAGTCGGCCTCCACGGCCACCGCGTTGAAGCCCTTCTCAACGATGAGCCGCTTGGTGATTTCCGCGCGCTCGCGGTAGAACTCATGGGTCCCGTGGGACGCCTCGCCTAGCAGGACCACGCTCGCGCCGCCGATCATTTCGAGAAGCTCGTCGTAGTCCTCGGACTCCCCGGTCAAGGGCCTGGCGTGCTCGCGGATGTGTTGGAGGACGCTCTTGCCGGTGACAACCCCAGCCGCCTTCGCGGTCACCTCCTCACGCTCCGGGAAAGCCTCCGTTAGAAAGTAGCGGACCTCCTCGTCGGAGGTCTGGGAGAAATCGTCATACCACTGGCCGACGGCGACGAACGGCTCGGGCTCGATCAAGGCCACCACCTCGTCCGCCTCCTCACCCAGCCGTTCCACCGTGGAGGGCGGGGCGACGGGAACCGCCACGATGATCCTCCTCGCGTTCTGATATCGCAGGAGCTCCACCGCCGCCGACATGGTCGCGCCGGTGGCGATGCCGTCGTCCACCACGATCACCGCACGCCCGGCGACGACCGGAGCCGGACGCGAGTCCCGATAGAGCTTCTCCCTACGGACGAGCTCCGCAGTTTCCCGCTTGACCACCGCCTCCACCTGCTTCCGGGTCACTTGCAGCATCGCGATCAAATCATCGCTGAGCACCTGGACTCCGCCGCTGGCGATGGCTCCCATCGCCACCTCCTCGTGGCCCGGGACGCCGAGCTTCCTGACGATTAGAACGTCCAAGGGCTTGTTGAGCGCTTTGGCGATCTCGGCGGCGACGGGCACGCCGCCACGTGGCAAGGCGAGGATGACCAGGTCCTCCTCACCGGCGAACTTCAAGAGCGAAGCCGCCAGCTGGCGACCGGCATCCTTGCGGTCGGTGAAGGTGCGTAATGTCGTTGTAGCATTCATGATGTTCGGTTTTCTAATGGTTGATGTGAGTCAGATGGTTTTCAAACCAGGCGGCGGCAAGTTCGGCCACCCGTTCCAAGGCGTCCGGCTCCGCGAAAAGGTGGGTGGCGCCGCTGACCAGGATGATTTCCTTCTCGCCCTTCAAGCGCTCCAGCGACTCTTGGTTCCACTCGACGACCGGATGGTCCAGCTCGCCGACGATCAGCAAGGTAGGAGCCTTCACCCGGTCCAAGGCGTCGCCTGCGAGATCGGCGCGTCCGCCGCGGGAAACCACCGCCTGGACCTCCGGAATCTTCGAGGCCGCGACCAAGGCCGCCGCCGCGCCGGTGCTCGCGCCGAAGTAGCCGATGCCGAGATCCTTGACGTTTTCATCCTGCTGCACCCAGCGGGTGGCCGCGATCAGGCGCTCCGTGAGAAACGGAATGTTGAAACGCAGCTCGCCGGTCCTGGCCTCCGCCACGGCTTCTTCCGGCGTCAGCAGGTCGAACAGCAAGGTCGCGAGCCGCCGTCGGTGCATTTCCCCGGCGACCAGCCGGTTCCGCGGACTCAGGCGGCTGCTGCCGCTGCCGTGCGCGAAAACGACCAAGCCCGTGGCTCCGGCCGGAATTGAAATATCACCGTGAAGCACCGCTCCCGGACAAGGGATGCGGACTTCGTGTTCACTGAGGGTTGATAGGTAGGCGTTCATGGTAATCTGTAGTTGATACGACCTCTGTTCCCGGAACAAAAATCCAGGAAGCGAGCCGTAAAACCTACCATGCCCCCGGAGTTTGATCAACAACTCAAAAGCCCGTTTCAAGAAATCCCTCCCCTTCCCGTCAAGAACTCAGGAAACTTGAAAATTGCCAATCCGTCGCCGCCGGTTTCGCCCTGCTGTTGCTCGCCCACCTGCCCCCGCTGGGTTTGTATTGGTGGGTGGCCCAGAGCGGCCCGCTCCTCGTTTCCTTCTACAAAAAAACTCCACAAGCCAGCGGCGAATCATTGACCTGAATTTCACAACTCTTGCGCGAGAACCACGCCGACGCTATTACATAAGGCGTTTCGCAAGCCCTGCCATGAGTTTCAAGCCCGTCCGCATCATCTTTCTCGCCGCCCTGGCTCTCACCGCCTGCGCGCCCAACGGCCTGCCTCCCGAGGAAGGCCTGCACCGGTCCGCCGTGGCTCATTTGCGCGAGGCGCGCAAGCAGACTCTCGCCGCCGAACAACGCGCCGCGCTCTATCTGGAGTCCGCGAAGGAGGCGTCCGGATTACTCGACTCCCGCGACTCCGGCGAGTCCGCACGGGTGATTTATAACAAGTCCGCCGCCGACCTCACCGTGCTGTTACGCTCCGCCCGGAACGGCAGCCTGTGGAACCGCCCGCTCACGCTGAGCTCCGGCGGCACCAGCTACCGGGTGCGCTTCGCCAAGGGAACCCGCGACGGCGTCTGGGATGCGGATCACTTCACCTCTTTCACCCCGGCCGCCGACGTGGATCTCAAAACCATCGAACGCCGCAACCGCGTGGACGGCGTCGGCGGCGCGCTGGTCGGCGTGCGCAAGACCAGCCCGCAGGAACCGTTCTCACCGCTGGTAGGCGTCACCGCGCCGGTCACCGCCGTGCTGGATTTCAAAGGCGATGAAGTGACGCTTTCACTCATCGATCCCACGGAAAAAACCAAGTCCCGCATCGCGGCCAAGACGCGCACACTGGATGCGGATTTCTCCGCCGCCCTCGCCTACTACCCGCAGCAGTCCGAATTGTGGACCGGCCTGATGGGTGCCCTCCGCGTCTCCGAGCATATGAAAACCACCGGCCTCTACATGCTCCAGCCTTACGATCCGGACCGCATCCCCCTCATCTTCGTCCACGGCTTGATTTCCACACCCCGCATGTGGCGCAACGTGATCAACGAGCTTGAAACCAATCCTGTTATCCGAAAGCGCTATCAATACTGGGTCTTTTCCTACCCCACTGGAAATCCCCCGCTCTACTCGGCGCTCCGGCTCCGCGAGGAACTTCAGAAAGTCCAACAGCGCTACCCGGACTCCAAGGGCATGGTCCTCGTCGGCCACAGCATGGGCGGCATCCTCTCGCGCACCCAGGTCACCACCGTGGACCGCGCCGCGTGGGATGCCATCGGCAAGGAAAAGGCCGCCCACTTCTTCGCCAACGTCAAACCCGGAAGCCTCGTCGAACGCTGCACCCTCTTTAAAGCGAACCCGCACGTGGACCGCGCCATCTTCATCTGCACGCCCCACCGCGGCAGCGAAATGGCCATCGGCACCATCGGCGAGCTCGCCATCAAGCTGATTTCACTCCCGGTCGATATCGTCTCCACCACCGCCGGGACGCTTGGCAGCTCGGTGGCCATCATCACCGGCGATCCCAACCGCGTGCCCAACAGCATCGATGGATTGTCACCTCGCAACCCCACCCTCAAGGTGCTCGACAGCCGCCCTATCGAGGTCCCGCACCACTCGATCATCGGCGACCGCGGCAAGGGCGACACGCCTGATAGTTCCGACGGCGTGGTGAAATACTGGAGTTCCCGACTCAAGGCCGCGAAGTCCGAAAAGATCGTCCCCGGTCCGCACGGCGCGTGCGAACTGCCCGAGACCCTCGACGAACTCCGCCGCCTGCTCTACCTGCATCTGAAATCGAACTAACATCACCCGGAAATTCCAACGATTTCCCGAGTTCGGTGTCGAATAAAGGAGTGCAACCCTGACCAATCGACGCCATGTTCCCTTTACTCATCCAAACCATGACCATGAACACCAACATCCAACGCCTCATTTTCGCCGCAGCCCTCTTGCTGCCCTTTTTCCCGGGAAATGCTGTCGCCAGTGAACGGAAACTCGATTTCGCAAATGCCACGCGGTTGGAAGAGCGGCATTCGATGGCGGGGATTCGCAACACGCTGCTCTTTTACACCTACGCCGACCAGAAAGCGGTGCTGCAACTGCAAATCGACAACAAGGACACCACCTTTCCGGTCAGCGGGCACATCCACCTTTTCTCGAATGAGACCACCAAGGAAGGCATCGAGAAATGGATCAATAACCAGCACTCGGACGGACTCCATCTCGAGGTCCCCACACCTGTCCTTTCGCAACCTCTGCCCGCAGGGCAATGCACTGTCACCGCCAGGAAAACCCTCGAGACCGTGAAAAATCCGATCACCGATGACCTCTTCCAAGACTACGAAGTCACCCTCCTGATGAAAGCCTATCAGCTCGAAGGCAAGGTTCTGCTCGCCTCATTCACCGACAAGGCCCGAGTCTATGTGAAGCAGCATCACCCTGTTGATGAATGACAGAAGTTGTTGATAGCGCCCGTCACATCAACTGCGCGCCGGCTTCCGCCAACTCGGAGCGCTCGCCGCGGTTGAGCGCGACGTGAGCGACGAAGGGCTGGCCCTTCAAACGGTTCCGGGTGTAAACGAGCCCGTTGCTGCGGCTGTCCACGTAGGGATTGTCGATCTGCGCCGGATCGCCGACGAGCACGAGCTTCGAATCGCGCGACATCCGGGTGACGATGGTTTTCGCTTCCTGCGGCGTGAGCTGCTGGGCCTCGTCGAGGATGAAGAAGCGGTTAGGAATCGAGCGTCCGCGGATATAGCAGAGCGCTTCGATTTCCAGGATGCCCTGCTCCATCAGGATTTCGTAGGGCTTCTTCACGGTGGCGGGGGCGGCTCCGGTCGCCTTTTGCTGCTTGCGGCGTGGACCGAGCGGAGTGGTCGGGCGCATGAGCAGGTCGAGCGCGTCATGGATCGGCTGGAGCCACGGGCGCATTTTCTCATCCAGCGAGCCGGGCAGGAAACCGAGCTGATCGCCCATCGAGACGACCGGGCGGCTGACAGTGATGCCGTTGTATTTGCGGTTGAACATCTCGTGCAGACCGGCGGCGACGGCGACCAGCGTCTTGCCGGTGCCGGCATGGCCGTAGCAGGTGACGAGGGAAATGTCCGGGTTGAGGAGCGCGTCGATGAGGCAGCGCTGGCCGAGGTTGAGCGGCTTGAGCGATTGGCCGTCGGGGATTTTCAAAACCTCGGGGATGTTGAGCCGGACGAAGCGGCCATCCGCCGAGAGCCGGGCGGGGATGGTTTGCTTTTCCCCCGCGCCTAACAAAACATACTCGTTCACCGCCACGCCTTGGATGCGGTCCTCCGAGATCGGGAGGTCACCGGTGCTGGCGAAGCGGTGGAGCTCGCTGGGATCGACTTCGACACGACGCACCTCGTAGTTTGAAACCTCGCGGGCATCGACCTTGTCGTTGAGATAGTCCTGGCACTCGATCCCGACGGCGCGGGCCTTGAGCTGCATGTTGATGTCCTTGGTGACGAGGACGACGGGCGCCTCGTTATACTGCATGAGCAGCAGGCAGGCCGCTAGAATCCGGTGATCGACGCGCTCGCGGTCGGGGAAGACCCGGTGGAAGCGGTTGAGCTGGTCCGAGTTTTTCGGGCAGCTCGCGGGATCGTAAATGACGAGCCGCACGGTGCCGCCGCCTTCGGTGGTCACGCCCTGAGTGACCTGTTCCGAAGAGGAGAACATGTCGGTCAGGCGGCGGTGAACGCGGCGGGCATTGGCCCCGCGCTCGGTTTGCTCGGACTTGAACTTGTCGAGCTCGGCGAGCACATCGACGAGGATGCAGAGGTGGTTTTCCTTGAAGCGCTCGAGGGCCGCCGGGTCGTGCAAGAGAACATTGGTGTCGAGCACGTAGTTCTTCACGAGCTGCGAGGGTGCCGTGAGGCCGAAATCGCTGGCGATGGGAGAAGCTCCGCCCGCTCGCTTCTTTCGGGTGCCGCCTCCTTTTTCTGGAATTTCTTCAAACAATGCGGACTGACCTTCCTCGGTGCGATGAATCATCGTTGTGGGTGACTTTACGGGGTGTTTTGACGGGTGACGGGGAGCGGGACCCCGGCCCGTCGCCGGTATCCGCAGTGCCAAATCGTGGCATCGAAACTTTGATTGCTTTAATCAAGATACGTTGACTATCCCCATGCGCGGCGGAATGACAACCCTCAATTTTGGAAATCCCGAGGGATTCGGAAGGTCGCGGATTACCGGGTGGCGACGGCTGCGGAACCGTGCTCAAGGGCGCGGTTGGTTTTGATAGATCGACGCCAGCTCGCTCCTCCTCAGTTTGCCTAACTCACCGCGGGGCAGATTCCTGACGACGAGCATGGCTCCCAGCTTCCTGAAGCCGGGAGCGGCCTGCTGATAGCGTGACAAGGTGACGGCGGCGGCGACCGGGTCCACCGAGGCTTCAAAAACAGGAACCAGCGCGCTGCCGGCCCGCTCGTCCGGGATGGCGATGATGGCGAAAGTGCCGGGGGTGAGCCGCCCTTCCGACATCGAAACCAGCTCGCCCTCGACGGCCTCGGGATCGACGAGCTCGCCGAGGATCTTTACGAGCGCATCCGCCCGGCCAAGCGGAGTGATCGTCTTGTTTTCAAGAACCACCCGGTCTGCGGTGATGTGCCAGTCCGCCTCGCGGGGGATGAAGCGGCCGCCGGAGACGTGGCCGGAAAACAGCGCGGGGCCGGAAATCGCGAGCAGGTTTTCGGGCGTGAGCCGCGCCTCCCAGATCGGCAGCAGGGGGAGCGGTGCTGGCTGATAGACCGCCTTCAGTTCGGTGAGCGCCTGGGTGGCGATCTGCGATGCAGCCTCGGTCATCCCGTAGCTCGCAAGCACCGGCCAGCCGAGGTCGCGGGCGGCCTGCCCGCTGGAGGCGTCGAGATGCCCGCCGCCCACGACGATCGCAACGAGCGACGCGGGGGCGGTTAGTTCCGCTTTGACGAGATCGTGGACCTGCGTGGGCACCAGCGAGGTGTGGGTGATTTTATGGAGCGCGAGCCACTCGCGAAACTCGGCGGCATCCCACGGCCGGCCGAAGTCCCGGAAGCCGCAGCCTGCTTCATAGGCGCGGGCGGCCACGCCGAATCCGCCGACGTGGTTCAGCGGCAAGGCGAGTCCCCAGCAGGATTTTCCGGTGACGCCCAAATGCCGGTTCACCGCCGCCGCCGAGACGAGCAATGCTTGTTTCGAAACCGCGATCCACTTCGGATCGCCGGTGCTGCCGGACGTTTCGAAAAGCACGTGCCCGGCGAGCTCGGAAATCCCGGGCAACGCGGGCGCCTGGTCGTCCCAGAAGGCGGTGCCGGTTAGTAGAGACGCGTCCATGGCTGGGCGGCTAGAAGATCGTCGAAGCCCAAGCCAAGGCCGTCGGGCACCTTGAATTCCGGCGACCACGGGCCGAGCATTTCGGCGAATTCGTTAGGCTCGAAAAGGTGATGCGTTTGCAATCCGCAGATGCCGACCAGGCCTGGGAATTGCAGCTCGAGGCGCGCCGCCTCCCACGCCGCGAAGGCCTGGCCGACCGGGTGGTCCATGTAGCTGGTCATCACGGCACGCTGGTTGTGCGCGATGGCGGCCTCGCCTAGCAGGAACGGCTCGTCCACCGCCGGTTTGATCACCATCACCTGCGCGGCCGCGGACAGCGGCGTGGCCTCACGATCCACCGCGAGCTTGACGCGGGTCTTGCGGCGCAGGTCGGCCCAGGAAGTTTCGGAAAACGGGCAGGGGTCTTCCACGAAATCAAGGGCGGCGCGTGCTTTCTCGCTGAGAGCTAGCAGGAACTCCGCAGCTTGTTCCGCATCGAGCGATTCGTTGAAATCGAGCCGCCACTGAAGCGATGGGAATTCGAGAACCATCGCTTCGAGAAACTTTTTTTCCGCGGATAGATCCCGCCCGGCCTTGAGTTTCACCGTGGTGAACCCCGCCTCCACGGAGAGCGCGACTTCGGCGGCATCCGCCTTGGCCAGCGTGGCGTGGCTTGCGGGCACCTCCATTTCCTCGAACAGCGAGCCGTCGAAATTACGGGCCGCACGGTCGTATTCCGCGCAGCGGATCGCCCGGCGGACGATCGGCCAGCGGCGCGCGCCCGCCAGATCGGCGAGGCATTTTTCCAGCGTGGGATCTCCCAGCTCCGGCCACGGGTGAATGCAACCGTAGCCGCCGTCGATCTGGATCAGCGCGCCTTCGAAGCTGCTGCGCTTGGAGATGGAATTCAGAAAGCCGCGCGCCTTGAGGCGGTAGCGCGAGATCAGCGGCTTTTGTTCGATGAGAATCATGTGCTGTTAAAATTCGCAGTGTCCCGGCGTCCGGGCGAACGGGATCACGTCGCGGATGTTCGCCATGCCGGTGACGAACATGAGCATCCGCTCGAAGCCGAGGCCGAAGCCGGCGTGCGGGACGCTGCCGTATTTGCGGAGGTCGATATACCAATCGTAGGCTTCCGGATCGAGGCCGTGCTTGGCGAAATTTTCCAACAGAACATCGAGCCGTTCCTCGCGCTGGCTGCCGCCGATGATCTCGCCGATGCCGGGAACCAGCACGTCCATGGCGGTGACGGTCTTGCCGTCGTCATTGAGGCGCATGTAGAACGGTTTGATTTCCTTCGGGTAGTTGAAGACGGTGACGGGCGCCTTGAAATGCTCTTCCGTGAGCCAGCGTTCGTGCTCGGATTGCAGGTTGAGGCCGTACTCGACGGGATATTCGAAGGTCTTGCCGCTGGCGAGCAACAGCTCGACGGCGGCGGTGTAGGTGATGCGTTCGAAAGGCCGGCTGGCGACGAATTCGAGCCGCTCGCGCAGGCCCTTGTCCACGAACTTTTCGAAAATCGCGAGATCGCCCTCGCTGTTTTCGAGCGCTTCCTTGACGAGGTATTTCACCAGCGATTCGGCCAGATCCATGTCGCCCTCCAGATCGCAGAACGCGACTTCCGGCTCGATCATCCAGAACTCGGCGGCGTGGCGCGAGGTGTTGGAATTCTCGGCGCGGAAGGTGGGGCCGAAGGTGTAAATGTTGGAAAGCGCGCAGGCGAAGGTTTCTCCCTCAAGCTGGCCGCTGACGGTGAGGAAGGCGCGTTTGCCGAAGAAATCCTCCTCGGGTTTCCCGATCTTGTCTTCAGGCAGCGTCGTGACGCGGAACATTTCCCCGGCACCCTCGCAGTCGCTGGCGGTGATGATGGGCGTGTGGACGTAGATGAAATCCCGCTCCTGGAAAAACCTGTGCACGGCGTAAGCCATCCGGCTGCGCATGCGGAAGACCGCGCCGTAGAGATTGGTCCGCGGGCGGAGGTGGGCGATGGAGCGGAGGAATTCCGGGCCGTGGCCTTTTTTCTGGAGCGGGTAATCTTCGGGTGCCTCGCCGAGCAATTTCAGCGAGGTCGCCTGCATTTCCCAAAGCTGCCCGGCGGCGGGGGACGGGATCAATTTCCCGCGCACTTCCACCGAGGCACCAGTGTTCATTTTCGAAATCGCCTGGTAGCCGGGAATCCCCGCGTCGGCGACGATCTGGAGGTTTCCGAGGCAGGTGCCGTCGTTGAGCTCGAGGAAGGAAAACGCCTTGGAGTCCCGGCGGGTGCGCACCCAGCCTGCGACGTGGAGGTCATCGGTGGGTTCGGTGCGTTTGAGGACGTGCTTGATAAGCGATCGCATGGCCTTGGATAGCCGCCGCGCCAGGCCTTGTCAAAGCGGGTTACTTGAGACTTCACCTGGCGAGCCTCGCTCTCCTCCCCGCTCGCTTAGTTTGCTGGCTTCTTAGTGGGCGACGGGGCTGCTGGAGCGGACTTGAGGCCGGCCGCCGGAGTTGCCGGAGTTGCCGGAGCGGGCTTCACCCGCTTGGGCGTGTTGCCATTTGCAGGCTCGCTCGCAGCCGCTTTCCGGGCCGGCGTTTGCGCTGCGAGTTCGCCCTC
>CANHPN010000043.1 GCA_947462535.1 Akkermansiaceae bacterium
AGCACCTCGATCTCGGAACGGGCATCGGCACGGTCGGCTTGCTCACGCTTTGGGGCATGGCACCGGAGGCGCGGCTGACTTGCGTGGAAGCGCAGGAAATCAGCTATCAACTGCTGCAATCCAATATTGAATCTAACGGTCTTCGGCGGCGGGTGGATAGTTCCCACGGCGATCTCCGCGAGCTCGCGCTTGACCGGAAATTCCCGCTCATCACCGGCAGCCCGCCGTATTTCCCGCACGGGACAGGCGTGCTGCCTCAGGATTCCCAGAAAGCCCACGCCCGCTTCGAGCTCCGCGGCGATGTGAGCGACTACGCGAAAGCCGCGGTGACCCATTTAGCGGACGGCGGCTGGTTCGTGCTGTGTTTTCCATCGCCGCAGAAACAGCGCGCGCTCGACGGGATCGCCGCGTCGGGGCTCAGGGTTGTGAAGCTGCGCGACGTGATTCCGCGTGAAACGCTGCCGCCGCTCTTCACGCTTTTCGCCTGCCAGCACCCGCAGGATTTCTCAGGGGAAGCCACCATCGAGGACCCGCTAACCGTGCGCCACGCGGACGGTCGCCTCACCGCGGAAATGGCCGGAGTGCGCCGGGGGTTCGGATTCGCCGACGGCGAGGCGCACGGTGGATATGGCAGGTGACGGCCTGAGAATCACTTTGCGTGCGCCTTGACGAAATCGATGTTAGCGCGGACTTGGGGGACGCTGTCCTTCCAGTCGTTTTCGTGCTCGATGGAAATGTGACCGTCGAATTTCTGTTTCTTCAACTCCTCCAGACAGGCGGCGACATCCACCACGCCGGTGCCGGCGACCACCACCGGAGCCTTGCCGTTAGCGGCCTTGTCCTTGAGATGGACGCTGATGACCCGGCCTTCGAGGATGCGCAGGCATTCCACCGGCTTGAGATTCGAGGTGCACCAGTGGCCGAGATCGGCGCAGGCACCGACGCGGTGGTCACGGCTTTCCACCACACCGAGGATGTAGAGGGGGTTCCAAACCTTGTATTTCGGATTCTCCATCGAGCCGCCGTGCTCGTGGAAAGCGACCTTGATGTCGAACTTCTTGGCGTTCTCCTCCCAAGCGACGATCTGTTCTGTGGACTCGGTGCAAACCGCGTAGAGTCCCATTTTCTTGGCGAAGCTCATGATGGCGTGGACGTCTTCCGCGTTTTTGGCAGCCACCACGCCGTAGTTCACCGCGTGGACTCCCTGGCGCTGGCACTCGGCCTTGAGTTCCGCCATCGCGGCTTCCGACATCGTGTGGCCGACCTTGTCCGTCGAGCCGGGTTTGAGGATCTGGCCGGGATAGAACTCGATCATGTTGCCGCCGGCCTCCTTGGTCTTGGCGATCGCTTCGAAGGCGCTGAACTCCTTGAAGGTGTATGCTTGCGCGCCGATGAACCAGCCGTTCTGACGGAGGTTTTCCGGAATCGGGTCGGCGTGGAGATTTGCGGCGATAACGAGGGCGAGAAGGGCGATGTGGCGCATGGAGTTTGTGTAGGTTGGCGACCGTTACGTTGTCGAGACTGGAGTTCTTGGAGCCATGGCTGTTTTTCATCGCCCGCTTGCTACTTGGCGGTGGGCGCTTTTTCCACGGACTCCAGGGCTTTCTCGTCGTGGGTGGTGAAGTCGGCTTTTAGGAACGCCTCGTCGCGGGGAAGCAACAGTTTCAGGTTTTCCAGAACATCCCATTCGGCCGTGGCCTCGGTCACCGCGCAATCGATCACGTGGCCTCCGGATTTGCGGTCCTCGCTGATGAAATGGAAGTGATAGCCGGGAACGTTGATGCCCTTCACGAACGGCGGGCAGCGGAATCCGACGAGCGTGCCGCGCACGTTCTCTAACTTGAAGACCGACTGGTGTTTCACGGCTTCCGGCAACGTCACGTAAGGAACCTGCTGTTTTGAAACGCTACGGAAGCTCATCATCGAGAACTCACCAGTTATCCGGATCGCGTGGAAGAGGTTTTCCGAAGTGGCTTCCGCATCGAGACGCATCTGCAGCGCGGCAATGGATTCTGTCTTCCCGAGACGCGCCGACTTCTCGCCCTTGAAAAACGTGACCGCAGAGAAAGGTGTCTCCGCCGCGTCGTCGATTTTGTGGGCGGTTCCATCGGCAGTGAATTGATAGAAATCGCCATCGAGCGCCAGCATCTCGCCGTCCAGCTCATCGAGCGTGCCGATCCCAAAGTCGCCGAGCTTCCTGAGCGCGCCGAAGGTGAACGCGCCGTTGTAAATTCCTTTCATCAGCGCGTCGATGGTGGAGACTTGGACCAGGGTGTCGCCCGAGGTGGCCGGCATGGCCGAAAGGAGGAGCACCGCGGAGACGACAAGCAAAGGACGATGAGGCTTCATGAGGGTAGGGGGATTGATTCAACCCGATCGTTTACCAGAATTCCCGAAGCCGGTCCAGCCCTCGCCGTTCGCGTTGGATCAAGGCCGCTGGCGGAACCAGCCGGTGATGCTGGCGCGCTGTTTGGTGGCGGGCAGCACTTCATGCCAGAAGTCCTCCGCCATGAAGCAGACCATCGTTCCCATCCGCGGCTCGATGAGTTCGTAGCAGCCATCGCGCCCGCCGGCACTGGTCCAGATTTTCAACTCGCCGCCATCGCCGGTCTTCCAGCCTTCGTTCAGGTAGAGGATGACAGTGACGATTCGGTCCCGGGTGCCGGCATGGCGGTCGAGGTGGGGCTTGTAGAAAGCGCCCTGCGGATAGATCGCGAAATGCCCCTCGTAGTTGAACAACCCGAGGAAAAACCGCTCGTTCAGGGCGAGCCGCAGGATTTCCAGGCTGGCGAGAAACAACGTCTGGTGCGCGGATGCATCGCCGGGCTCGATCCACATCACTTCATCCCGGCGGATGTCCTCCCGGACTTGCAGCGAGTCTCCGCGGCCCACGCCCGCCCGCCGGAACGCGCCGTCCGCATAGAACGCCGAGCATTCGCTTTTCAAATAAAGGCCTTCCTCGTTGCTAATAGACATCGGCATCACCGCCCAGCCGACTCCCGCCATCGCATTGAGAAGCTCTTCCACTGATGCCAAGAGCACGATTCAAGGAAGCAATGCGAGAAATTTCCGAGCTGCCGGAGGCGAACGCGGAATGTTTTTGGTTCAGGCGGCCGAGTGGCGGCGAGCCTTCAGATCGTAGCGCGCTTCCACCGTATACGCGGAACCTTCCGGGCCGGGCTTGCTGGAAATCAGGGCGAAACTGTTGATCTCGACGAGGGCGAATTCATCGGACTCGTGCTTTTTCAGAAACGGACTGAGCGTGGAAGCAGAAACATCCTTCAGCCGGGCGAGAGTGACGTGCGGATGAAACGAGCGGAGCTTCGGATCCAAGTGCGCGGCGAAAAGAGCGTCGTGCACCCGCTTGTGAAGCCCGAAAAGATGCGGATGCCCCGTGCCGACGCCCGCCCAGATGACGGAGGGGTAGGAACCTCCAAACGCGCCGACACCTTCGACCGGCAGGATGAATGGCGGCACCCGCACTTCCGCGAGTTTTTCCCGCAACCACTCATCTTCCTCTCCACTCACGTCCCCCAGGAACGCGATCGTTAGATGAAGCTGGTCCGCCGCCAGCCAGCGCACGCCGCGGATCGGGGCGGCGAGATTTACCAACGCCTCGCGGCAGCTTTCCGGCAGTTCAAGGGCGATGAACAATCGCTTGGCCATGGGTCAAAATAACCCCATCTCGTCTGGAGACAACCTGACTTCTTCCGCGCTTTATTGAGCCATTCGATGTCGTCGGCGTCTTCGAGGCGTTCGAGCATTTCCTGATAAATTTCGATGGGAAGGATGACCGAGACGGCTTTTCCCTTGCGGGTGATGATTTCCGGTTCGGGCATTTTTGTTTTCATGGTGGAAGGATACGTGAACGGGGATTTTGTAAACTTGGAATGGTGGCGACAGGAGTGTCGCCACTCCTTATGCCGGGACGTAAACTTCCGCTCCCGCCTCGGCGAACTCCTTGGATTTTTCCTCCATGCCTTTCGCCAGCGCTTCCTCCTCGGCGATGCCTTGTTCCGCAGCGTATTGTCGCACGTCCTCGCTGATTTTCATCGAGCAGAAGTGCGGGCCGCACATGGAGCAGAAGTGGGCGGTTTTGGCACCGTCCTGCGGCAGGGTTTCGTCGTGATAGAGGCGGGCGGTGACAGGGTCGAGGCCGAGGTTGAACTGGTCTTCCCAACGGAATTCGAAGCGGGCTTTGGAGATGGCGTTGTCGCGGTATTGGGCGCCGGGGTGGCCTTTGGCGAGGTCGGCGGCGTGGGCGGCGAGCTTGTAGGTGATGACGCCGGTTTTCACGTCGTCCTTGTTAGGCAGGCCGAGGTGTTCCTTGGGGGTCACGTAGCAGAGCATCGCGCAGCCGTACCAGCCGATCATGGCGGCACCGATGCCGCTGGTGATGTGGTCGTAGCCGGGGGCGATGTCGGTGGTGAGGGGCCCTAGGGTGTAGAAGGGGGCCTCGTGGCACCATTCGAGTTGCTTGGCCATGTTTTCCTCGATCATGTGCATGGGGACGTGGCCGGGGCCTTCGTTCATGACCTGGCAGCCCTTGGCCCAGGCGCGGGTGGTGAGTTCGCCTTGCACTTCGAGTTCGCCGAACTGGGCCTTGTCATTCGCATCGGCGATGGAGCCGGGGCGGAGGCCGTCGCCGATGGAGAAGCTGACGTCGTAGGCGGCGCAGATGTCGCAGATTTCATCCCAGTGGGTGTAGAGAAAATTCTCCTTGTGATGGGAGAGGCACCACTTGGCCATGATCGAGCCTCCGCGGCTGACGATGCCGGTCATGCGGCTGGCGGTCATGGGGACGAAGCGCAGCAGGACGCCGGCGTGGATGGTGAAGTAATCGACGCCTTGCTCGGCCTGCTCGATGAGCGTGTCACGATAGATTTCCCAGGTGAGGTCCTCGGCCTTGCCGTTGACCTTTTCGAGCGCTTGATAGATCGGCACGGTGCCGATAGGCACGGGCGAGTTGCGCAGGATCCACTCGCGGGTGGCGTGGATGTTTTTGCCGGTGGAAAGGTCCATCACGGTGTCGGCACCCCACTTGGTGGACCAGCGCATTTTCTCGACCTCCTCCTCGATGGAGGAGGCGACGGCGGAGTTGCCGATGTTGGCGTTGATTTTGACGAGGAAATTGCGGCCGATGATCATCGGCTCGCATTCCGGGTGGTTGACGTTGAGCGGGATGATGGCGCGGCCGGCGGCGACTTCGCTGCGGACGAACTCAGGGGTGATTTCGGTGGGGATACGCTGCGGGAAGCGTTTGAAAATGCCGGGGGTGTAAGGGCTGTCCGGATTCTGGGTTGAGCCTTCGTGCTGTTTGTCGAGGTGGTTGCGGACGATATCGTCCTGCATGTCCGCGATTTTGGCGCGGCGCATGTTTTCGCGGATGGCGATGAATTCCATCTCGGCGGTGATGATGCCTTGGTCGGCATAGTATTTCTGAGTGACCGGTTTGCCGGTGGCGCGGAGCGGTTGGCGGCGATCGGCGGTCAGGCCGGGGAATTCAATGAATTTGTTAGCACGCTCGGACTTCGAGGCGAACTCGACGTGTTTCTCGGTGAGGTAGCCGTTGTCCTGTGGCTGGACTTCGCGGCCGTCGTAGGATTCGACATCGCCGCGGGCGAGAATCCAGTCACGGCGGAGCGGCGGCAGGCCTTCCTCGGAGGTGCCTTTGAAATCCGGATCGCCCCACGGGCCGGAGCAATCATAGACGCGGACAGCTTCGTTTTTCTCGATGCGGCCGTTGAAGGACTTGGTGTCGGAGAGGGAAATCTCGCGCATCGGCACGCGGATCTGCGGGTGGAGCTGGCCTTGGAGGTAAACGCGGGTGGAGGCGGGGAGCGGGGCGAGAGACGCGTCGTGGGCTTCGGCAGCGTCGGTGGATTCGTCGGTGGAGATCATGGTGGCTGGAGTGATGGATAATGAAAAAAGGCCGTGCGGATCAGGCACGGCCGGGGAAGGGAAACTGCGCGAGGTTTCGACTTCCTACGGCGGCATGACCCGCTTCAGGTTCGAAGGGTCTTTTCCGCGCGTTGGAAAATCTCGGCTCTGCGATCGATGAGCACCCCTGTCGAGCGGCAGGATGTCGCGTCCGGCCGGGAAGTCAAGGACCTGGCGTGGTTGTCTGCCCCGGTCTTTTCCCCGCCTTATGGGATGGGTCGATTGTCCCGTGAAATTTTTGTTAAGGAAATTCTTGATTCGTTCCTGGGAATCCCCAAGGGTCCGCCCGTGCACCGGGGCGTAGCTCAGCCTGGTAGAGCGCCGCGTTTGGGACGCGGATGTCGTCAGTTCGAATCTGGCCGCCCCGACCACTTCTTCTCAGGGAGTTGTGTCAGTTCCGGTGCACACGGC
The DNA here is from genome assembly GCA_947462535.1 of Akkermansiaceae bacterium. Lineage (GTDB taxonomy): Bacteria > Verrucomicrobiota > Verrucomicrobiia > Verrucomicrobiales > Akkermansiaceae > Luteolibacter. The sequence continues at coordinate 6,352 of CANHPN010000043.1, forward strand.
CTCCCGCGATTTTTCCGCGGTTGACGGCTCAAGTTTTCGGTAAGTGCCTCTTGAAACTTCGTTTCCCGCCCGCCAAGGTCCGCCGCGTGATTCCCAATGTCCTCGCCGAACGCTACGCCTCGCCCGCCCTTCAAGCCATCTGGTCCGCCGAAGGACGGATCGTTTTAGAACGTGAATTCTGGATCGCCGTGATGAAAGCCCAGCGCGATCTTGGCCTCGACGTCCCGGCCGAAGCCATCGTCGCTTACGAGTCCGTAAAAGAAAGCGTGGATCCCGCCTCGATCATGGCGCGGGAAAAAATCACCCGCCACGACGTGAAGGCGCGCATCGAGGAGTTCAACGACCTCGCCGGCCACGAACAGGTCCACAAGGGCATGACCTCCCGGGACCTCACGGAAAATGTCGAGCAGCTCCAGGTTTACCGTTCGTTGCTGATCATTCGCGACAAGACCGTCGCCACGCTGCGCCGCTTCCGCGAGCGGTCCGAGCAATGGAGCGAGCTGATTCTCACCGCCCGCACCCACAACGTCGCCGCCCAGCCGACCACGCTCGGCAAGCGCATCGCGATGTTTGGCGAGGAACTTCTCAGCAGCTTGCAAGCGCTTGACTCCGTCATCGCAAACTACTCCGTCCGCGGTCTCAAGGGCGCCGTCGGCACCCAGATGGACCAACTTTCGCTGTTCGAAGGCGATGCCGGAAAAGTCGCCGATCTCGAAAAACGCGTGGTCGCCCACCTCGGCATGCCCGCCGTGTGGACCAACGTCGGCCAGGTCTATCCGCGCTCGCTGGATTTCCGGGTGGTCGCCGCGCTAACGGATCTTTGCTCCGGTCCGTCGTCCTTTTGTAAAACCCTGCGGCTGATGGCCGGCAACGAGACCGCCAGCGAGGGTTTCGCCCCCGGCCAGACCGGTTCCAGCGCCATGCCGCACAAGATGAACTCCCGCTCGTGTGAGCGAGTCAACGGCTTCCATGTCATTCTCAAAGGCTACCTCGCCATGGCCGCCGGGCTCGCCGGCGACCAGTGGAACGAGGGCGACGTCTCCTGCTCCGTCGTCCGCCGCATCATGCTGCCGGACTCGTTCTACACCATCGACGGCATGTTCGAAACCTTCCTAACCGTCCTTGACCAGATGGACGCCTACGAGGCTGTCATCGACGCGGAAACCGCTCACTATCTGCCATTCCTTATGACCACGACGATCATGATGGAAGCGGTGAAAGCCGGCGTCGGCCGCGAGACCGCGCACCATGCCATCAAGGAGCACGCCGTAGCGACTGTGAACGATCTCCGTGCCGGCAACATCGACCGCAATAACCTCGTCGAGCGTCTAGCCGGCGACTCCCGCCTCGGGCTTTCCCGCGATTTCCTCGACGCCATCCTCGCCAAGGGCGACCAGGAATCCGGTGCTGCGAAGGCCCAGATCGCCGCCTTCGCCGCTGCGGTTAGAAAAATCGAGGCGGCCAGTCCTCAAGCCGCCGCTTACGGTCCCGGCTCGATTTTGTGAGTTTGCGGGTTACCGACGCCTGGGTGCCAGCAGGCCGTATTTCGGGCTGAACAGATACGCCGCGATAAATAACAGCCCGAGCACGATCACGATCGCCGGACCCGGCGCGATCCCGAATGTCCCGGACAGCAGCACCGCGACCACCGAGCCGATCCCGCCGATCAGGCCGCCGCCCCAGAACAGCGCGGAGGTCCGGTCGGTGAGTAGCGACACCGTCGCCGCCGGGGTGACGAGCAGTCCGACGGAAAGCACGCAGCCCACGGCTTGCAGGGACGAGACCAGGGCGAGAACTAACAGCGTGAAGACGAGATACTGCATCGAGCGGACCGGCACGCCCTGCGCCGCCGCCACGTTCGGCTCGAACAAGGTGAGCAGGATCGGGCGCATTAACAGATTGGTGATCAGCAGCGTGAACGCGCCGATGCCGTAGGCGATCCAGATGTCGGCATTTCCCACCGCGATGATGTCGCCGAAGAGCCAGTGTTCCAGCTCCTGGCGGGTGTCGAGCTTGGGCAGCAGCGCGATCCCCGCGGCGAAGGCGGCGGTGTAAAGCACGGCCAGCGCGGTGCCTTGTTCCACTCGGTTTCCGCGGGCGACGGCCACCGAGCCGAGCCCGACTAACAACGCCGCGAACATCGCCCCGAGAAACGCGTTCCACTGGCTCAGCGCGCCGGTGAGGAATATCCCCAGCGCGATGCCCGGCAGCATCGTGTGCGACAGCGCGGAGACGGAGAGCGCGTTGCGGCGCAGGACTACGAAGCCGCTGAAGAAGCCGTTGGCAAAGCCGATGAAGCCCGCGGTGGCGAGCGCACGCTGATAGAACGGGTTGGTGAGCAGTTCAAAGTCCATGGGTCATGCGCGGGCGGCCGGTTCGTGGAAGGTGCGCTCGATCAGCTCGGGAGTGAGAATTTCCGCCACCGGTCCGAAGGCAAGCGGCCGGGTGGCGAGCACCAGCGCCTCGTCGAAAAGCCGCGGCACGGTGTTGAGATCGTGGTGCGAGGCGATGACCAGCCGACCCTCGTGGGCGAGCTTAGCTAACAAATCACCGAGCAGCTGCGAAGCGTTGCGGTCCAGGCCGGTGAACGGCTCGTCGAGCAGAAGGACGTGCGCCTCCTGTGCCAGCGCGCGGGCGAGGAAGGCCCGCTGCTGTTGCCCGCCGGAAAGCTCGCGGATCTGGCGGTTTTGCAAATCCATCAGCGCCAGCGACTCGAGCGCGCGGTCCACTGCGGCGGTGTCTGCGGGGGAAAACTTCCGCCACCAGCCGGTTTGCGGATAGCGGCCCATTTCCACCAGCCCGCGCACGGTGATGGGGAACGACCAGTCCACTTCCTCGCGCTGCGGCAGATAGGCGAACTCGCGCGACCATTTCTTCACCGCCGCGCCGCGCCAGCGGATGGTGCCGCTGTCCCGCGGAACCAGCCCGGCGATGGCCTTGAGCAGCGTGCTTTTCCCCGCGCCGTTAGGTCCAATTAACGCCACGCGGTTGCCGCAGGAGGTCGCGAGCGAGACGTTTTCCAAGGCCAGCACCCGGCGGTAACAGACTGTCAGGTTTTCGATCACCAGCTCGTGATGATGCCCGTGGTGGGCGCAGCAATCGTGATGGGTTTCGCTCATTCGCCGGCGGGGAAGGGGAGTTCCAGGAAATCGTCGATGTCGCCATCGGCATCGAAGACGTGGGTGAAGGTGTCCTGTCCGGGAGCTTCCAGGGTGAGTTTCGCGAAACGATGCTCGCCGGCGGCAGCGGGGTTTTTCCAACGGACGACGAGGGCGACGTGCGGGTTCTTCGGATCGATTTCGAGCGTGCCAGAGAGGGTGGCCGCATCCACCGGCGGCCGGGTGAGTTCGCCCGTGTCGATTTCCACTACGGCGGCCGGGTCCGATAACAGCAGGCGGAAAGGCACGAATTTTTCCGGAGACGCGGTTGCCTCTGTCGCGGCGGCGGTCGACGGGCTAATGAATTCCCGGGTGGCGGTCACCCGCATCAAACCCGCTCCCGTCGCCGCGAGGGCGATGGCGAGAATGATGAACCGGATGAGAGGCGAGCCGCGCACGCCGCGAATTTGGTCTGGCAAGCTGCGAATTGCAAGAGACTTGCAGATGCTTGTGATGCTGGGCTTATATGGCGGCGTCGGGTTCGAATCGACGCTGGAAGTCCGGAGCCATCGCCGCGATGGCCTATTCCGTGGCTGGCACGACCGGTTGCTCCGGACTTTTCGTGCCATGATGGCCTGGCTTGCGTTTCTTCATGGGGGGAGCCTCCGTCCCGCCGGATGCTTGCGCGGAGCGCTTGATACGGCGCGCAGTTGCCGGGGGGAGTTCTACATAATCTGCGGCCTCGGACAGTGCCATCGCCTCCTCCGGCGTGGATGCATGACGAGAGGCTTCGCGCAGGAGAGGCCCGGCTGCGGCGTCGCCAAGATTGATCATGCCATTTTTGGCAGCCTCACGAACCACCGGATCCGGGTTGAGCAAATAGGGCTCAATCAGAGGCAGGGCCTTGGCGTCGTAGGTGACCGAGGCATCCTCGATTTGACCAAGGATAACCGCTTGGCTGGCCGGAGTCACGCTGGGCTTAGTTTCGTGTTTTTGCGGCTTCGGGCGGGTTGCTGGAAGCGCACTCTTCGTAGGCTCGGTCGGCTTCGCCACAGTCAAGGCCGACGGGGATTTGCCGGCGTTTTCAGGTACCGGCTCTCTGGCATTGCGAAGGATGAGCACGATGGCGACCAGCAACAGGCTGGAGCCCCCAAGGATTCCAAAAAATCGATTTTTCATTCTTAATGGTTGATAAAAACCATGCCCGGATCGCGGAGATCCGGGCATGGTCACGTTCAGGATGGACGAGTCTGATTTAAAAGCACCATGTTACCGAAGCACTCCAAGGACTCGTGATAAGGATCAACCCGGTGTCACCACTGGAGGAAAATAAGCAGAAACGTCCTCGAGCGGTTTTGCTGCGGAGAGTTTCATCGTACCCTCGGTAGGACGGCCCTCCTCACTCTCATCTTCAGGGAATTGGGACACGCCAACCACTTTGATGGTTTCGCTGTTGTGATACCATGCATAGATGCCATCGATATTTTTCACCGTGGCCGAACCGGTCGCCAAGCCGGTGAGCTGAAAGCTAGGGTAGTCGCTGTCGTCAGGATCCAATTCTACAATCACGCTATCGATCCAGTTTTCAGAGCCCTTGATCGTTACGGTTTCCTTCGAATTGTCTGTAGTCTCTTTGTAGTTTGCTGCCCAAGCGCTGGCAAAATCATCAAGCGTGAGATATTCGCCGATCGGAATCGGGGTGGTATCTTTCTTCACGAGGAAGAGCTCGCTGTCGCTATCTTCGAGACCAACCCGTTCAATCTGCTTAATGGACCAGCCGGCAATACCGTCGATGACTCCCGCCTCATCAAGTGCTTCAAGAACTTGTTTGACGCCGTATTTCTGGGTCTCGATTTTAGTGACGTATTCGTAGTAATCAACGTCGCCTTTGGACCAGTCGTTCTCATCCGTGGACTCTTTCGGGCTGATGGTTTTTCCGTCCTCGTCTTTCACATAGGTTCCATCCACTGTTTGATGAGTGGCGAGTTGGAGGGTGAGTGTCTGCTCGGAGCCTTGGATCGGCACTGGCACAGCGGCACCTGCCGTGACAAGAGCCGATGAGGCGACTGCGAACAGGGTGATTTGCTTGATGTTTGGTTTCATGATGTTGGCTATTTTATTGGTGTTGTTGGTTCTTCTTGGGGGTAGGCTGGAGTCAGCATCTAATCCGTCGGGAATCCACTCTCGTGAAAAACCATTGCTAATTTCTCTCAGGAAGAAGGTGGAGTCGTCAATAGATTTCCGGATAAATTTTAGAATGATAAATCCGCGTTTGATAAATTTTGGGCTTGTCGCAAAACCAAATATTTGTTAACCGCGCCCGTGGGGGGGTAGCGCCTTGGTTGGAAGGGTTGCTGTAAAATCTATTAGTAATTGGTCTGCCAGTGACTGACTATCGAGGATTAGTATCGATACCGTGTTGCCGGAATGTAAGTGCGATTTACTATCGAAGTTCGCCGGGTACCTACGATTGTGCGTCCTCCTCGAAAATATCTAGAAAAAAGAAATCCACTGCTTGACAGAGAGCGGTTTTGTTCATTAGTTTGTGATTGCTATGAAACAAATTCTATTACTTCCACTGATTTTGACCCTCCCGGCGTTTGCAGGAGAGCCAGCCCCCGCCCCTGCACCCAATCCCTGCCTCCTTAACTGGTTCGCAGGCGGTTCTGTCGGATACCTGACCAATTTAGAGGAGCCGATGTATAACATCCATCTCGGTGCGACCAATAGTTGCTGGAAGTTTTCCGGCTGGGACGTCGCAATGTTCGGCGAGATCGGCTACACCTCGACGGACGGATCGTTTTATGACCCGTATCTTACTTTCACCAATAACTTCTATGACATTGACGTCGATGTCGACATCATCCCGGTCACGTTCAACGTCAAATTGGAACGCGCGCTTTCCAGCAACCTGAACGGCTACATCGGTGCCGGGATCGGCGGGGCTTGCATCAGCTATGATGCCAGCTCGCAGGACCCGTTCGGCGACGATTCCGACAGCACTTGGGTCTTCACCGGACAGGTGTTTGCCGGTTTGAGTTACAAGGTAAACCCTGCCATTGAAATCTACGGCGGTGCCCGCTGGATTTACTACGCCGATCCCAGCTTCGACGTTGACTTCGGCATCGACCCGCAAAACGTTGACTCGTTGGTGGAGGATAGCGACTTTCTCATCGAACTTGGTGCCCGCTATTACTTCTGATAGATTGATGCCGAGGTTTTCGGTTGTTAAGCCGTCCGGGGTAACCCGGGCGGTTTTTTTGCCTAAGGAAATGCATCGGGGTTTGGATTTGCGCTGGAAATCCCGGGCGGCCCGCGCATGGTCGGCGCATGGGGATGACTCGCTTTCAAAAACTGGCCACCGCAGCCTTGGTTTCCGTGCTGGTGTTGATGTTCGTGGGCGCGATCGTGCGGGTGACCGGGGCTGGAATGGGCTGCCCGGACTGGCCAACCTGCTGGGGTTGCCTGATCCCGCCGACGAAGGTGGAGGATGTGGATTTCTCGAAACTGCCGGTCAAGCGGTTCCAACAGAAGGCGGAGCGGATGGGCCGCGACCCGGCAACGATCACGGAGGAAAGCCTGCGGCGGGAGTTTAATCCGCAGCATGTCTGGACGGAGTTTCTCAACCGAATGACGAGCCTGCCGGTGGGCTTCTTTTCGCTGGCGACGTTCATCGCCGCCTTTTGGCAGCGCGGAAAGCGGCCGCTGGTGTTCTGGATGGCGTTCACCTCGCTGATCGTCGTCCTCGTCAACGCCTGGATGGGCGCGCGGGTGGTATACAGCGGGCTGAGCCCGGGGGTGCTAACGACCCATCTCGCGCTGGCGATGGGGCTGCTAGGCATGCTGGCCTACTGCGCTTGGCGGGGCACCGACACGCCGTGGCGGATCCGGATGGAGGCCGCGCCGCTGGCGAAACTCCGCATGGCGGTGACTCTGTTGTTAGTCGTGATTGTTGCGGAGGGGGTTACCGGCGCGCAGGTGCGGGAGATGACCGACGAGCTGGCGAAGTTGCACGTGAACTCGCCAAGGTCCACTTGGACGGCGGAACTCGAAGGCTCTTGGAAATATTTGTTCCACCGGAGCTTTTCCTGGGTGGTGCTCTTCGGTGCCTTGCTCGCCTTCGTGCTGGCCAAGCGCCACCGGATCGGCGGCACGGGTAGGGTCGAGCAGGTGGTTTTGGGAATCGTGCTTGCGCAGATGGTCCTTGGCCTGGTGATGGCGCAGGTGCATATTTACTCTTGGGTGCAGGTGCTGCACGTCGGTCTCGCCGCGATCCTGCTGACCTTCGTCTGGCTGTGGCGTTTCGGGCTCTCGCGGCCGTGACTTCCCATCACTGGCTGGCGGAAGGAATTATCCTCGCTGCGGGTCCGTTCTTTGATCTAATTTGTCCCGTCATGAAATCGCCACTCCCGCCGCTTCTCCTCGCAGTTTCCGCTTTCGCCCAGATCGCCGCTCCCGCGGGATTCGAGGCTCCGGCCGTCCTTTCCGCCGCCGCCCTACTCGGCGCGGACGCTGTGGGTTTGTCTCACCGCGTGCGCGAGCGGGTTCCCAACGACGGCTATATGGCGCATTTCATCATCGATTCGGATTTTGGCGAGATCGAGAGCATCGGATTCGGCCAGGCCAAGGCCCGGATTTACGAGCTTGGGGCCATCCGCAAACTGGTGGACATGAGCAAGAGCGACCTCTTCGCGGAAGGCGTGAAGCGCTCGCTCGAACCACCCGTCGATGCCTTGAAAAACATCGTCAAGGACCCGGTCGGATCGTTGCCGCAGTCGCTTCCGGCGGCGCGTCGATGGATCTAACCGTGACCAAGGTGGTCGGCCTGCCAGATGAAATTTACGCGCTCACGCCCTCCGAGCTGGCCCTGAGAAACCAGCAGGCGATGGAGTCCATAGGCGTTCCTGAAAAAGTCAGCCGGCGTTTCGCGTCGAACGAAGCGCTTTCCATCACCCTGCGCCGGTCGATCATCCCCTCGCTGCAAGCGCTCGGCGAGGTGAAGAACCGCGCGGCCGTGATTGAGGTCGCCTCGAATTGCGAGGAGCGCAGGCAGGTGGAATTCCTCGACCGGGCTATCATGCTTTTCGCCCGCCGCCAGCAATCCGGGAAATCCGCCTACTCGGCGCTGGAAGTCGTCGGACGCCTGCCCTGCGCGGTGGATTTCTCCGGCTTGCTTCAGGTCGCCGCGCCTGTGGACTTCCTGAGCTGGACTCCGGATGTCGCCGAGTTCGCCCACCGTGACGACCTCGTCGGCCGCAAGCCCGTGCTGCTGCTAGGTGGCGGGGCGAGCGAGCGCGCCCGCACCGAGCTCTCGGCTGGACCCTCGCCACCCAATGAGCCGCGCGCGGATTCAGTTTTTCACCTCGGCCTCGTAGTCGCCCAGCGCCCACTGGGTTCCTGCCAGGTAGTGGCCGAGCACCTTGGGATTCCAGTAGATCTCGTGGTTGTGGCCGAGCGAGCAGTAGAACACGCGGCCTTTCTCCCAGTGCCTCGCCCATGCCACGCCGAAGTCGTTGTCCGTGCGCTTGATGCCTTTGACCGTCATATCGGTTTTTTCGGTGTCCAGACGGAGCAGCATGTGGACGGCTTTTGAGTCGTAAGGCTTCTTGAGTTGATAGATTTCCTCCGGGAACTCGACGTTCTCGCCGTTGAACATCGCGACGAGCGGATGCTTTTCCTGGCCGGGCTCGACCTTGATGCTGACCATCGTCTTGGCGCCCCAAGGGTGGCCGTCGAAGCAGCCGTTGATCATCTGGCCATACTCGGGCCAATCGTAGAAGGTGTCGGTCGCGGCGTGGATGCCGATGAATCCGCCACCGGATTTCACGAAATTCATGAGGTTCGCCTTGATCCGGAGTTCACGCTCGGTGGCGGCTTTTTGGTCGGCCTCGGACATCGCTTTGAATTCGGCGGCTTTTGGCGAAAAGACGTTCATCGTCGTGCTGAGGAAGCAGACCGCGTCGAATTTTTTCAAGGAGTCGGCCTCGAAATTCGCCAGGTCATCGCTGATGACCGTCTCGAAGGCACCGGATTTTTTGCCCATTTCGGTGAAGGCGATTTTGCCGGTGGCGATTGATGCGTGGCGGAAGCCGTTGGTTTTCGAGAAGACGAGCAGGGTGCGGGCTTTCTTGGGCTTCGCGTAGGGTTTCTCGGGAAGGGCGGCGGAGATTTTTTCAAACGCGCCGGGAGGGGCTTGTTCGCCTGCGGGGTTCTGTGCCACGACGAAAAACGCCAGCGCGCCGACCAAACTGCATGGGATGAGTGCTTTCATGATTTGATGATGTCAGGACGGAGTCCCTATGAAATTCGTTTACCGGGCAATTTCGAAATTTCTTCTAAATGATAATTCGGTGGCGCTTGGCGAGATTGGGGGTTGAGTCTTTACCGGGATTCCGCGAAAACCCCTGCGGATGAGAATTTTGGTAGTTGGCAAAGGCGGGCGCGAACACGCGCTGGTAAGGGCTTTGGCGGAATCGCCGGGCAATCCCGAGTTGTTCTGTTTCCCCGGCAGCGACGCGATTTTCGAAATCGCAAAGCCAGTCGATGCGGATGGCTTGGAATCGTTGGTCGCGTGGATGAAATCCAACGCCATCGACCTCTGCGTCGCCGGCGAGGAAAGCTATCTCGTGAAAGGTGAGGGCTTGGCGAATCTCTGCGAGAAAAACGGAATTCCCTGCTGGGGACCGCCGAAGGAATCCGCGCAACTCGAAGCCAGCAAGGAGTTCGCGAAGGAATTCCTGGTCCGCAACTCGATTCCCACCGCGCGGGCCACGGCCACCGACACGCTGGAAGAAGCGGTCGCCGCGATCGCCGGGGAATACCCGACCGTGCTGAAATTTGACGGGCTCGCCGCCGGAAAAGGCGTCGCGGTCTGCCCGGACGAGGCGTCCGCGATGAGCTTTCTCGATGAGGTTTTCACCCAGCGCCGCTTCGGCCCCGGCCGCGTGCTTGTCGAGCAATGCCTGACCGGCCCCGAGGTCTCGGTTTTCGCCGCGATCATCGATGACCAATATCTGATTTTTACCCCGGCCCGCGATTACAAGCGCGCCCAGGACGGCGACCTCGGCCCGAACACCGGCGGCATGGGAGCTGTCGCCAGCCGGCAGCTCGTTTCGCAGGAAATCCTCGCGCAAATCGAAAAGGAAATCGTCCGCCCGACGGTGGACGGGCTCCGCGCCGAGGGGCTGCCTTACCGCGGATTCCTCTATTTCGGCATCATGCTCACGCCGACCGGGCCGCAGGTGATTGAATATAACTGCCGCTTCGGCGACCCCGAATGTCAGGCGGTGATGCCGCTGGTGCGGGGCGATCTCGCCGCCTTCTGCCTCGCCGGTGCGAATGGCGAACTCCGCGCCGACCTCATCAGCTTCAACGACGGCTGGAGCGTCTGCGTGATCCTCGCCTCCGCCGGCTATCCGGAAACTTCGCGCAACGGCGACACCATTTCCGGCCTCGAAAAAATCGCCGCTGCCCGCGTCTATCATTCCGGCACCAGGCGCACCGCCGATGGAAACTGGGAAACTAACGGCGGCCGCGTGCTAGCCGTCGTCGCCGGTGGCAGCACCCGCGAGCAAGCCGTCACCCAAGCCCACGCCGCCGCCGACCTCGTCGAATTCGATGGCTTGCAACGCCGCCGCGACATCGGCATCCTCAATTTTTGATCCCATGGAACACACCCTCACCGCAGAAGACATCGCCGCCGGCGTTGAACGCCTCGCCCGGGCGATCCGCGAGAAACACAGCGGTCATCCCGTCGCGCTCGTCGGTATCCGCAGCCGCGGTGACGAAGTCGCGGAGCGGGTTTTGACGCTGCTTTCCGAGGAGGACGGCTGGGATCTATCATTCGGTGTGCTCGACATTTCGCTCTATCGCGACGATTTCGAGCACCTCCGCGAAAACCCGTCCATCCAGGAAAGCGACATTCCCTTCACCGTGGACGGCGCGCACATCATCCTCGTGGACGACGTGCTTTTCACCGGCCGCACCATCCGCGCCGCGCTCGATGCCCTTTCCGACTACGGCCGCCCGGCCAAGGTCGAGCTCGCCGTGCTCATCGACCGCGGCCACCGCGAAATGCCGATCCAGCCGGACTATGTAGGGATCACCCTCGACACCCGCCGCCTCGATCATGTATTTGTTTCCCTAGAAGGGACGGACGGCGTGGATCGGATCCAGATCGTCGCAAAGGAAAAACCATGAGTCTCCTGCCGCAGCACAAGAAATCCGCCGGGGAAATCGCGAAACTCCGCGAGACCCTCGGCATTCACGACCCGTCGTCCGCTGCGGAAACGCCTCCGCCGGACCCCGGAGAAACCTCCCACTCGCCCAAACCGGTGCATTCCCTCAAGCGCTCCGAGCGGACTCCGGTTCTCGCCGTCGAGGCGGATCTACCGGAGCCAGCCGTCGTCCCCGAGCCCCGCGAACCCAAGCAAGTGCGTTCGCTCCGCAAATCCGAGCAAATCCCGCTCTCGCCGGTTCATCAGCCGGCACCGGACTCCAAGCTGCCGATCCACCGCCACAGCGATGAGGAAATCCAACAGATCCGCCGCCAGGAATCGCTCGCGGCACCCGTGCCCGGCATCTACATCATTGCCCAAAAGGCCCACCCGGTCATCGTCATCTCCGGCTACCTTTTCGCCATCGCCTCAGCCGTCGGTTACCATTTCTACGATCTCCAAATCTCCGTCACCGCCGCATGCGTGGTGATCGCGCTGCTCTTCGCCGCCTTCATTTACTTCAAAAAACCGCTCTCGCTCCATCACGCCGCCTTCATCGCCGTGATGTCCCTGTTCGTCATCGTTTTCGGCGCGCTCTACTACTTTCCCCAACTCCGGCATGGCACGTAAAGACCTACTCGACATCTCAGCACTCGACCGCGAGGAAATCGAACACCTCCTCGATCAATCCATCCCTTTCAAAGAACTCTTCACCCGCTCGGTGAAAAAAGTCCCCGCCCTCAAGGGGAAGTCCGTGCTCATGCTCTTCTACGAGCCCAGCACCCGCACCCATTCCTCCTTCGAGGTCGCCGCCAAGCGCCTCTCCGCCGACGTCACCAACTTCGACGTCGCCCACTCCTCCATCGCCAAGGGCGAGTCCGTCCGGGAGACCGTCGAGACGCTCCAAGCGATGCGCACCGACTACATCATCGTCCGCCACAAGGCCTCCGGCCTTCCCGGCACCATCGCCCGCCTCACCAAAGCCTCCGTCATCAACGCCGGCGACGGCGCGCACGCCCATCCGACGCAAGGTTTGCTAGACGCTTTCACCATCAAGGAGAAATTCCCCGATCCCGCCGGAAAAAAAGTCCTCATCATCGGCGACATCCTCCACTCCCGCGTCGCCCGCTCCACCAGCACCATCTTGAAAAAACTCGGTGTCGATGTCGCCTACCTCGGCCCCGGCTCGCTCGTCCCGCGCACCGGCCCCGAGAACATCCGCCGCTTCACCGACTACAAGGAAGCCATGGCCTGGTCGCCCGACGTCGTCTATCTACTCCGCGTCCAGATGGAGCGCCAGGACGTCCAATATTTCCCCAGCCTCCGCGAGTATCACAAACTCTACGGCATCAACGACGCCCGCCTCGACGAGATCCGCAAGCGCGGCCTCTACCTCATGCACCCCGGCCCCGTGAACCGCGGCGTCGAACTCTGCGACGCCGTCATGGACTACGAGCGCAGCCTCATCAACGACCAGGTGGAAAACGGCATCGCCGTGAGAATGGCCGTGCTCTACTGGCTCAAGCCGGGAGGCGAATCATGAATATCACCTTCAACGAACGCATCGCCCAGAAGCAGGCCGCCCGCGAAATGCGTGCCCGCCTAACTTGGGAGGAAAAAGTAAGTCTCATCGAGCGGATGAGAAAACAACTCACCACATGGAAAAGACCCTCGAAGTCCTCAATCGCCTCGAAGCCGCTGGCTTGATCGGTCGCTATGCGATTGGCGGAGCCATCGCGGCGGCCTACTATGTTGAGCCGACGGTCACCTATGATCTGGATGTTTTCACTATCATTCCCGGCTCTTCCTTGCTGATCGATCTGTCGCCGATCTACGAGCAACTGAAGGCATGGGGCTACAAGGAGCAGGGTGCTGGCGTGGAAATCGAGGGTTGGGAGGTGCAACTACTTCCTCCACCCGGGCCTCTTGAAGAAGCAGCATTGGAAGCTGCGGAGACGCAAAGATTTCACAACGTCCCCACGCGCATCATCACCGCCGAGTTTCTCTGTGCGATCATGCTAAAAACCGGCAGACCCAAGGACTTGATCCGTCTCACCCAATTTTTGGAAGAAGGAGTTCTGCAAAAAAACATCTTCATGGACATTGTGGATCGCTTCTCACTTCGGGAAAAATGGATCCAATTCGTCCTGAGACATTTCGACGGCCAAGAACCGGCATTCCTCATACATTGACTTCTACTTTTCTTCACCCATGACACTCCTCATCACTAACGCCCGGATCGCTTCGGAAAACTCACCCGACCTCGTCTCCGGCGATGTCCTGATCTCCGACGGAAAAATCCAACAAATCGGCAGCGGTCTGACCGCTCCCGAAGGCGCGCGCGTCATCGACGCCCGCAGCCGCATTCTCGCGCCCGGCATGTTTGACGCGCACGTCCATTTCCGCGAGCCCGGTTTCGAGGCGAAGGAAACCATCGCATCCGGCACGGAAGCCGCGATCAATGGCGGCATCACGGGGGTCGTCATGATGCCGAACACCCGCCCGGCGATCGACTCGGCGACGGTGGTGGCGAATGTTTTGGACATCGCGAAGCGCACGGCGCGCATCCCGGTTTACACTTCCGGCTGCGTGACCAAGGACCGCCACGGCAAGGAGATGGCCGGCATCGACGGCATGCGCGCGCTTGGCGTGGTGATGCTCACCGACGACGGCGACACCACCGGCGATCCGGCGATCCTGCTGCGTGCGATGCAGTATGCCACCGAGTTCGGCATGTTTTTCGCCAGTCATTGCGAGGTGCCGGAACTCGCCGGGCCGCGCGCGTTGAACGAGGGGTTGGTGAGCTATCGGCTGGGCATCAAGGGCTCGCCCGCTTGTGCCGAGGAAATCATCATCGATCGCGACATCCGGCTCGCCCACGCGGCCGGCGCGCACATCCACATCCAGCACGTTTCCAGCAAGCTCGGCATGGAGACCATCCGCTGGTGGAAGCAGCGCGGCGACGTGAAGGTCACCGCCGAGGTCTCGCCGCACCATCTGTTATTCACTGACGAGCACATCGGCGACTTCGATACGAATTACAAAATGAACCCGCCGCTGCGCACACGGGCGGACAACGAAGGACTGCTCCAAGGCCTCATCGACGGTGTGTTCGACCTCATCGCCACCGACCACGCGCCGCACACGCCGTTTGAGAAATCCCAGGATTTCGTCAGCGCGCCCAACGGCATCACCGGCATGGATACTGCGCTGGTCTCGCTCTATCACCACTTCGTCGCGACCGGCAAATTCGGCTGGGACCTCATTGTGAAGCGCTACTCCGCAGAGCCCCGCCGCCTGCTGGGCTTGCCCGCCGTCTCCATCGAAGTCGGCCAGCCCGCCGATTTCATCCTGTTCGACACCGAGGCGGAAACGACCTTCACCAAGGATTTCATGAAGTCCAAATCGCAGAACACGCCGTTCATCGACCAAACGCTCAAGGGCCGCGTCGATCTCGTCGTGCTCGGCACCGAGATCCTGTTGGAGCGCTGATTCCCGCGAAACCCGGAGCTATTCCCTCGTCCTCCGCCCCCAACTTCTCCTAGACAAAAAACCCGGCTCCCGACACAAGCAGCACCATGAAAAAAACATTCCCTCTCACCGCGCCGAACCACCAGCCAGCGCGGGTCATCGAGCAAGTCAAGAGCGACATCCGGAAATACCTCAAGCGCGAGCGTAAAAAGTCGCTGCCTGAGGGCGTCGATTTCTGGGACTTCAACTGCAAGGTCGGCACCGGCGAGGCGGCTCCGGAAACCAAGCACGTCGAGGAGCTCACCGCGGCGATCGACCATGCGGCGGCGAGCGGAAGCGCCTCGGTTTACATCGAGATTCTAGCGACTCCCGGCCACCGCAAGAGCAAGGACGCGGGCTGATTTTCTCACAGCTCGCCTTCGATCAAGTCATCCAGCGTCTGGCGCTTGCGGACGACCGTGGCGGTCGAGCCTTCGACGAGGATCTCCGCAGGCAGCGGGCGCGAGTTGTAGTTAGAAGCCATCACGAAGCCGTAGGCACCGGCCGACATCAGCGCGACGTAGTCGCCGGGATTGAAATCCGGGAGCTCGCGGTCCTGGCAGAAGAAGTCGCCGCTTTCGCAAATCGGGCCGACGACATCCACCTTGAAGCGCTCGCCGCTGGCGGGTTCTACCAGCGGGGCAATTTCATGATGGCCTTCGTAAAGCGCCGGGCGGATGAGGTCGTTCATGCCGGCATCGACGATTTTGAAGGTCTTGGCGGAGCCCTTTTTCTCGTAGAGGCACTTGGTGAGCAGCACGCCGGCGTTGCCGACGATGTAGCGGCCGGGTTCCAACAGGATTTTCAAACCGAGGTCTTTCAGGCGCGGGACGAGCTCCTTGCCGTAGCGCTCGATGGTGAGCGGGCGCTCGGCCTCTAGCTGGTTTTCCCACCAATCGACGCTGCCGGATTCGAGGGATTCCTTGTAAATAATGCCGATACCGCCGCCTATGGACCAGAACTCGATACCGTGCTTTTCCTTGAGCGATGTCACCAGCGGGATGACTTTCTCGACCGCCTCGATGAATGGCGCGATGGACGTGAGCTGCGAGCCGATGTGCATTTGCAGGCCGCGCAGCTTGATGTTCTTCAACTCCTTGGAAGCGCGTTCGTAGAGGTCGGCGATGGCTCCGAAATCCACGCCGAACTTGTTCTCGGACTTGCCGGTGGAAATGTATTTGTGCGTCTTGGCATCGACGTTCGGGTTCACGCGCACCGCGGCTGGGGCGATCACACCGAGTTCGCCGGCGACTTCGTTCAGGTAGCGCAGTTCCTCCTCGCTCTCGACGTTGAACGAGTAAATGCCTTGTTCGAGAGCATAAACGATCTCGTCGCGGGTCTTGCCGACACCGGCGAAAGTGCAGTGCGCCGGATCGCCACCCGCTTTGATCACGCGGAAAAGCTCGCCACCTGAAACGATGTCGAAGCCCGCGCCGTGAGTGGCCAGCAGGCGGAGGACGGATAGGTTTGAGTTCGCCTTCACGGCATAGGCGACTTCGTGATCGACGCCGTTCATCGCGGCGTCGAGGCGGGAGTAGTGATCGATGATCGTGCCTGCGGAATAGACGTAAAGCGGAGTGCAGTGCTCGGCGGCAAGCGTGGAAAGATCGACGTCTTCGCAGAATAGAGAACCGTTTTTGTAGGAGAAACCGTGCATCGCGGGAGGGAATTAGCGGCGAATCCCGCGCGGGTAAAGCGAAGAACATGAATCCGGAAAAGTCTGTGGCAGAAAAGTCTTGCCATTGCCGGAATCCCGGCTACCCCGGAGGCGCACCGTGCTTCTGCCGGTGAGGGGTCGATAAGATTGGCTCCACCCTTTTCCGGTCTTCATCGATGAGAGATTGTTTGAGGTTACTCCAACCGCTCATCGACACCGCCAGCCGCCGATTCCGGACGGGCAGGCAATTTAGACATATGACCCCGACACTATTCGAGGCGTTGCCATTGGCCGCGCCCCTCCAACGCGTTTTGCGCGAGCTCAACTATCAAACTCCCTCGCCCGTCCAGGCACAGGCCATTCCGCTGCTGCTGGAAGGCCGCGACCTTCTCGGTTGCGCCCAGACCGGCACCGGCAAAACGGCGAGTTTCGCCCTGCCGATCCTTCACGCGATCCATGAGCGGCCCAAGCAAATCAAGCCGCGCCAATGCCGCACGCTGGTTCTGGCACCGACCCGCGAGCTCGCCGGCCAGGTCGGTAAAAGCTTCACCACCTACGGTGCCCACGTCCGTTTCAGGCAGACTCTGATTTACGGCGGCGTCGGCCAGAATCCGCAAGTCTCCGCGATGCGCGGTGGCGTGGATGTGCTGGTGGCGACTCCCGGCCGCTTGCTCGATCTCATCGAACAACGCGCCGTGGATCTATCCGGCGTTGAGTTTTTCGTGCTCGATGAAGTGGACCGCATGCTCGACATGGGCTTCGCCCGCGACGTGAAAAAAATCGTGGCGCTGCTGCCGTCGAACCGCCAGTCACTGTTTTTCTCGGCGACACTTGCCCCGACCATCGTCGAGCTCGCGCAAACGATCCTGCGTAACCCGGCCCGCGTCAGTATTGATCCGGGCACGACGACCGCCGAGCGCATCGAGCATCAAGTCTGCTTCGTGGACCGCGAGAACAAGCGCCCGCTGTTGGAGCAACTCCTTCGCGGCCAGGCCAGCGCCACCAGCGGCAAACTGACCATCGTCTTCAGCCGCACCAAGCACGGCGCTAACAAGCTCGCGAAAAGCCTCTGCGAGGCCGGCTTCCCGGCGGACGCCATCCACGGCAACAAGTCGCAGGCGCAGCGCGAGAAGGCGCTCGAAAAATTCAAGAAGGGCCTCACGCCCGTGCTCGTCGCCACCGATGTCGCCGCCCGCGGAGTCGATGTGAAAGACGTCGGCCTCGTCGTGAATTTCGACCTGCCTAACGAGCCGGAAGCCTACGTCCACCGCATCGGCCGCACCGGTCGTGCCGGTGCCGAGGGCCGCGCGGTTTCGTTTTGCGCGGAGGACGAGCGCGAGTTCCTGCGGGAAATCGAAAAAGTTATTAAGATGGCCGTGCCCCGCTGGGATGACCACGCTTGGCACGACGAGTCGTTAGCCGACCGCCATCTGCGGATGCGGACCGGTGGCGGCATGGTCCAAGGTGGCGGGAATCGCGGTGGAAACCGTGGCGGTGGTGGGAATCGCGGCGGTGGCGGCGGTGGCCGTGGCGCTGAAGGTCGCGATTACAGCAACGCCGGGCGCGGCAACAACCGGCGCCGCCAGGCATCTCGTTAGAGTGTGGCGGCGATCAC
>CANHPN010000044.1 GCA_947462535.1 Akkermansiaceae bacterium
GTCGAGCGTGACGATTTCCTCGCTGAGCGCGGAGGTGATCCGGGCTTGCGGGGTGCCGTTAGCGCAGCCGGCGATGACGATGTAGCGGTCGATCGCGAAGGGCATGACGAAGCCGTCGCAATAGTCGATGTGCTCGCCGATGAGGTTGACGCGTCCCGGCGCGGCAGCGGTGATAGTGACCTTGGATTGGAATCGGCCGGCGAGTCCGGCGGCGGCGTCGGTTACAAGATCACTGAGGTTTGGATTGATCTGGAGCATGGGATTGGGAGGGTTAGTTCGCCTCCGCGGCGGACGATTGGTCGAGGCGGCGGCGATAGCTTTCCACGGCTTGTGTCCAAGCACCGTGGATTCCTTCCGCCGGGCGCAGCCAGACGGCGCGGTGCATCATGAGCATCGCGGGGGCGGCGTAAAGCAGTTCGGAAAGTTCGTTTTTAGAAAGTCCGGCCGGCCCCTCGCTGAGGCAGCGCTCGGCCAGGGCCTCTTCGGCTGGCGTCAGGTCGGATTGCTCCAGCAGGGAGACGTGGACTCCGTTGACGTATGGATCGACGACGGCGGCTACGACTCCACGGCGGGCGTCTGTGGACGCGTCGAGCGCGGGATCGACGGCGGCCGTGGCGTTGTCGGCGAGGCGAATGACGTCAGGCGGGGTGAGCTCTTCGGGAGTGGCCAGGATTTTCTTTTTCAACAGGGCGCGGCCGTAGCGGGACCGGCTGGTCCAGACGGAGACCGGAGCGGATAGCAGAAGCCCGAGTAAAATCGGAGTCATCCAGAGCGCGAAGGCATATCTTGAGGTGAAGTCGCCGGGGGTTTTCGAATGGAAGCCGATGTTGATAGCGACCGCGGTCCAGACCAGGCCGAGAATCGTCTGCGGCACGTGGAAGCGGAAAGCGTCGCCCCACGAGGTGCCGTCGGTTTCGCGGTTTTGATTTCCCCAGCCGACCGCGCGGCCGAGGATGATGCTTAGCACCATCAGCGTGTGGGCGACCATGATGCAGGGTGCTAACAACATGGAGACGATTGTTTCCAAAGTTGCTCCGATCATGATCCGGAAGGCACCCCCGAATGAGCGGCGGATGCTCGGGGTGAGAATCGCACCGGTGGCGGCGAGGATTTTCGGCAGGAATAACAGGGCGAAAATGAGCACGGTCAGGATGATGCTCTGTTGGATCCCGTCGATGTGGAACCAGCGGGCGGCATAGCTTTCGAAGGGAAGCTGGCTGAGCTCGCTGGAGTAGCGGTCCCAGGCAATCCAGGTGCCGAGGGTGAGGAACAGGAACCAAAGCGGGCTGCCGAGGTAGGCCATGATTCCCATGAAGAGGTGCATTCTGACGGAAAACGGCAGCTTGCGGGCGAAGATGAGCCACATGTGCTGGAGGTTTCCCTGGCACCAGCGGCGGTCGCGGATGAGGTGGTCCACCAGCGTCGGAGGTGCTTCCTCGTAGGTGCCCTCGATGTCCCAGGCGAGCCAGACTTCCCAGCCTTGGCTGACCATCAGCGCGGCCTCGACGAAGTCATGGCTGAGAATGCGGCCGCCGAAGGGCTCGCGGCCGGGCAGGGCGGGGAGCTCGCAGAATTCGGAAAACGGCTTCACGCGGATCAGGGCGTTGTGACCCCAGTAGCTGCCGCCACTGAGCTGCCAGTAGTTGAGTCCGCGGATGAAGAGCGGGCCGTAAAGCCGCATCGCGAACTGTTGGAGACGGGTGAAAATCGAGGAGCCGCAGATCAATTTCGGGGCGGTTTGGAGAATCCCGAGGCGCGGATAGGCCTCCATGATGCGGGTCATCTTCACGATGTCGGCACCGTCCATCAGGCTGTCCGCGTCGAGCACGAGCATGGATTCGTAGTCGCCGCCCCAGGTGCGGACGAAGTCGCCGATGTTTCCCGCCTTGCGGTTCTCGTTGGTCTTGCGGCGGCGGTAATAGATGCGGCCGAAGGCGTCGAGACGGCGGCAGAGGTTGGTCCACGAGGTCTCCTCCATCACCCAGAGGTCGAGGTCGCGGGTGTCGCTGAGGATGAAGAAATCGAAGGACTCGAGGTTTCCGGCGGCCTCGATGGACCGATAGATGGCCTCGATGCGGGCGCAGACCCGGACGCTGTCTTCGTTGTAAACCGGGATGACGACGGCGTGGCGCAGGAGCAGCGGGCCGGTTTTTCCCTCGGCGAGTTTGCTGATCCGCACGGAGCGCTTGCGGCCTAGCAGCATGTCGAACGCGCCGAAGATGGCATGGAACGATCCGAGGACGAGCAGCCCGTTCAAGACCACGAAAATCGCCAGCAGGGGATAATGGGCTTTTTGAAACTGCATCCGCCAGAACAGGTCCGCCAGCCAGAGGCTGGCCAAGATGTCGACAATGAGCACGCTGCCGAAAAACAGTGTTCGCCTCAGGACCGTCCGGAAGCGGCTGAAAAACGGCTTGGCGGAATCGCGGGAAGTTCGGGCGGGGGTTTCCATCAGTCCAACAGGGTAAACCACACGGTGACGGCGATCGTCAGCAACAGCAGGCCGACGAACATGAACCGGACAATCGGCCTGCGGTCCATCGTTTCCCACCACTGGGCGGCACCGCTGCCGATGGCGTTGAATTCGAGAGGACGGGGAATCATGGTCAGCTGGGCGAAGCGCGGGCCGGCGGCGAGGTAGGATTTCTTCATGGCCTCGACAAACTCGGGCGGCCACGGCGCGGGTGTTAGGAATACGCCCTGCCATTTGCCCGGCATGTCGGCGAGCAGCAGGGCGAGGCGGCCGCGGGCGGCGAGGCGGCGGTTTTCCAGCGGCACGTCGAGTACGTCCTGGGTCCACTCGGCGACTTCGCTCAAGGCCTCCTCCATCGCTAGCAGACGGGCGGGCTTTTCCGGTTCGTTGATCCGCCGGGCGGAGGCGCGCCAGAGGATCCCGCGGACGAGCTCCGCGACGAGCAGGCGGTTTCTCAGGCGCAGCGCTTGCAGGTATGCCTCGACGGCGGCGTAGGCCTCTTCCCACTCATTGAGCTCGCCCTCGCTGAGCGGGCGCAAGGTGTTCAAGGAGTGATGCGATGGACCCATGTTTCGGTGAGGAAATTTTCTCCGCGTTTGAGGCAGCAACGAAGCTCCACCGGGCCGACGTCCGCGAGCTTCCCGCCTTCCGCAGCAGGGGCGATCTGGAAGGCGACGCGCCAGCGGGCGTCCGGGATGGATTGAATCGTGATTCCTTGGACTTTGACTTTTTCGGCACCGGCTCCGGTGGCTTGGATGACGGGAGTGAGCGGAACCTCGCCTTGCTGGTTGAGCGCGTTGCCGGCGAACTCGACGACCATAGTGCGCTGCTCGGGCTGCCAGTCATGCACGCCCGTGCGAGTGGCGACAACGTGTCCGTCAGCCATCGACGGATCCTCTTCCATCGTCCAGTGCTGGCGGTAGGAAAACTCGATGCGATCGCCGGGTTGTGGCGTGCGCGCGGGTTCCCACATCGCCACGGTGTTGTCGGAAAGCTCGTTAGTGGTGGGGATTTCCATCAGCATCACGCGGCCCGGCCCCCAGTCGGAGGTCGGCTCGATCCAAAGCGACGGCCGGAGTTGGTAGTCCGCCTCGCCATCCTCGTAGGCGGAGAACCGGCGATCACGCTGCAACAGGCCGAAACCGTCGCATTTCTCCATGTCGAAGAAGCTGAATTCCAATTTGCCGGTGTCGTTGGAGATCGGACGCCACAGCCGTTCGCCGGTTCTTCCGTTTCGGATCGCGAGGCCGTCGGAGTCGTGGACTTCCGGGCGGAAATCGTCGAAGCGGCGGCGGGAGTTTTCGCCGAACCAGAACATGCTCGACATCGGGGCGATGCCGAGGCGCTGCACCGTTTTGCGGGCGAAAAGAACGGCTTTCACGTCGACGAGCGTCTTGTTGCCCGGCGCGATCTTGAATTGATAGGCACCCGAGTAGGAAGGGCCGTCAAGCAGCGCGTAAACCGTGGCCTGGGTGCTGTTTTCATCCGGTTTGCGCAGCCAGAATTCCCTGAAGTTGGGAAATTCCTCCTTCACGCCCTCGGCTCCGGTATCGATGGCGATGCCGCGCGAGGAGATGCCGTAGTGCTGGTTTTTTCCGAGTGCCCGCCAGTAGCTCGCCCCCTGGAAGGCGATGAGCTCGTCGAAAATGTCCGGATTATTGAGCGGAGTGTGAAGCCGGAATCCGGCGAAGCCACCCTCGGCGGGAAGGTCGCCGTGCTTGTTGATGAGCGGGCCGTAATTGAAAAACGCCTCCGCCAGACGGATTTTCTGTTGGTGGCTGCTGGTGAACTCGTTGAGCGTGACCGGCTCGCGATAGAGGTAGCCGGGATGGAAAAACATCGCCCGGAACGGCAGCTTGTCGGTGGCCCACAAGGCCTGGTTCGGGTTGAAGCGGATGTCGCGATATTGATCGTAGGTCAGCTCGTTCATCCAGGCCGGGAGGCTGTCGCGGTTGGGGGCAACGTAGGGCTTGTTCGCAAGGTCGCGGGCCCGACTCTGGATGCTTTCGAATCCAACGTCCTCGCGTTCCCACGTCTGACATAAAGCGGAAGACGTCAAAGTAACCAACGTCGCGAGCAGAATGAATGTCCTTGGCACAGCAGGGTCATAGGTCGGACGCAGCCCGCCCGTCAAGAATGGTGATTTGAAAATCTTTCACTAAAATCACACTTTCGCGCCCAGCCGGGTGGCGTGATAGGTCAGGATTCCGTCGAAATCGACGACTTCCGGGTCCGCGACCTGCCGCTCGGGGTCGAAATCGAGGAAAAACCGGTCCACCCGGAATCCGCAATCCGCCAGCAGCGAGAGCAGCTCCGGATGCTCGATCCAGCGGATGGTTTGGCGGGAATGATGGGTCTGGGGAGGATTTCCGGCGAGGGAATAACGGTGCTCACGCTCGACGAGCTGGCGGCGGCGGTCCAAGCGGTGGCGGGTTTCGAGCAGTCCCTCGCGACCGTCCGGCAAGGTGACGCGGTGGTCCTCATACCACTCGTTTTCCGGGAGGTCGCCCAGCAGCTCGGCGTAGGGCATGAAAACGGTCAGGTAGAGGCCACCGTGGTTTTCGAGCAGACCGTGCCAGTGGCGCAGCGTCGCTTCCGGATTGCTCGCCAGTTGGAGGGTGAAAGCGGGGGCCAGCACTGAGGAAAATTTCCGGCCGTCGTGCCATACCGTCATGTCGCCTTCATGGACCACCGGCTGTATTCCCAGGTCGCGGGCCCGGGTGTTTCCCAGTTCCAGCATGTCGCGCGAGAGTTCGAGGCCTTCCACGTCCAGCCCCATTTGCACCAGCGGAAACATCAGACGCCCCGAGCCCGAGCCGATTTCAAGCGCCGGACCCGGATGTTTCTCGAGAAACGCCGCCATCAAAGCCACCTCGGAGCCGTCGTCCTCGGCCTCCCAGAAGGCGTCGTGCAGCTGGGCTTCGAGCGAGAGATAGGGCTGGGACATCTTCTATCCTCAAATCTCCGCCGCGGCCGGCGGTTGCGATTTCCCGCGCAGCTTGAGGTTGAGCAACTCGACGAGCAGCGAGAACGCCATCGAGAAATAGATGTAGCCTTTCGGAATATGGAAGTGCATCGCCTCCGCCATCAGCGCCGTGCCGATGAGAATAAGGAACGACAGCGCGAGCATTTTCACCGATGGGTGACGCGAGACGAAGCTGCTGATCGCGCCGGACGCCAGCATCATCACACCGATGGAAATCATCACGGCGACCATCATCAGCGAGACGCGTGTCGGGTCGTTGACCATGCCTACGGCGGTGATCACAGAGTCGAGCGAGAAGATGATGTCGATCATGGCGATTTGCACCAGCACCGCGCCGAAGCTGGCTTTCGCCTTGCTGGTGAGGGCCGCTTCCTCATGACCTTCCAGGTTGTGGTGGATTTCCTTGGTGGACTTCCAGATGAGGAAAAACCCGCCGCCTAGCAGGATCAGGTCTTTCCACGAGAACCCGAGCATGCCGCCGTGCTCCGCGGCTTTCGGCATCATGTCCCACAGCGTCGGGTGGATGGGGATTTCGAAAATCGCGCTTTGAAGGCTCATGATCCAGGTGATCGACAGCAGCAGGACCATCCGCGCGCCCATCGCCAGGCTCAGGCCGATCAGGCGGCCTTTCGCCCGCTGCTCTTCGGGCAGTCGGTCCACGAGGATGGAAATGAAGACGATGTTGTCGATGCCGAGGACGATTTCCAACAAGGTGAGTGTGAGGAGCGCGCCCCAGGCTTGGGGATCGGCGAGCCAGTTGAATTCTAGCAGGGAAGCGATGATCATAATGAGGCAAATTCGAGAGCGCGTTGTTTCATCTGGTTGGCCATCAGAGTCAAGGCATTGGCGCGGGTCGGGGCGAGATGCTCTTTCAAGCCGGTGCGGTCGATGAAACTCATGTCCGCCGTGAGGATGTCATCCGGCGTTTCGTCGCCGAGCACCCGGACGAAGAGCGCGATCATGCCCTTGGTGATGAGCGAATCCGAATCCGCCGAGAAACGGACTTTCCCGTTCTCGAACGTCGCGTCGATCCAGACCTGAGACTGGCAGCCTTTGATCAAGTGCGCGGGCGTCTTCGTGGACTCCTCCATCGGCGCGAGTTTTTTACCGAGACCGATGACGTATTCGTAACGCTCCGTCCAATCCTGAAAAAGGGCGAGTTCCTCCA
Source organism: Akkermansiaceae bacterium (assembly GCA_947462535.1). Lineage (GTDB taxonomy): Bacteria > Verrucomicrobiota > Verrucomicrobiia > Verrucomicrobiales > Akkermansiaceae > Luteolibacter. The sequence continues at coordinate 6,628 of CANHPN010000044.1, forward strand.
GAAGGTTCTCCTGCTTGTCTGCGATGCTCATGCGGCGGAAGTGATACGCGGGATGAAATTACGGGCAAGCTTGATCAAGTCGCCGGCGCGAGTCTTTGCAGCAGCAGCGCGGAAATGAAGGCGAAGGGAGGGATGGCGAAACAGGCGATTGCGAATCCAATCCAGCCCGCGCCGCCGCCAGCCAGTGACAGGAAAATCGGCAACAGCACAATCCAGTCCACCCAAGGAATCCCCGCCAGCAATCCTGAAACCAGCTTGGAAACCGGCTTTTTCCTAAATCTAAGGCAAAAGCTCGTCCAAGCGAGATAAGGGAGGACACCCGCCAAACTCATCAGCTGGCCCGGCTGAAATCCCCTGTGTTGCCACGCCATCAGGATCGCGGTCGCTAACAGAAGCCCCCGCGCCATCACGACCACGCTTCCCGGTGGCTCCTCCATCGACTCGTGTCTCGCGCTCAGCGAAAGCCCCATGATGTAGCAAAACAGCCCGCCCGCCACCGGCCAGATTCCATCCACATACGGTTGAAAAGCCATGTATCCCATCACTGGCAGCAAAGCCCGGCAGAGCCCCATCGGGATCACCGCCCACGTGCTTCGTTTGTGCCAGAGCGTATAAATGCAAATGCTGGCGACGATGATTCCCGCAACAACGGCGCAGCGCGTGTTGACGGATGCGGAGAGTCCTACGCCTAGCAGCCCGAACGCGGATGCCAGCGAAGCATAAAGTCTCATGGAGAACAGCCCGCGCGGCAGGGCGCGCTCCGGCCGGTGAATCGCATCCCATCCACAGTCCATCAGGTCGTTGAAAAAATTTCCCGCGACGTAGAGCGCCACCCCGGCAAGCGCGAGCCGGGACGCGATGTTCCACGGGATTTCAAGATCCACGACGTCGCCGAAAAACATCCCGATCGCCACCCCCAGCCAGACGTTGCTCACCACGCTCGGGATGTTCGCTACCCGGGCGGTGGACAGCAGGGCATGGATTTTTCCGGAGCGGTTCATCGGCCCGCAGCATGCGGGAAACCTGCGGAACCGGCAAAAGGAAATCTCCGGATGTTTGGTTTTACCCGGCAGTGGCGGAATTTGCGGCGTGCATGGCGCTTGGCGGGTAGTTCCACCTCCCCCATCGGACGAAAGTCCACCTGTTACCCGAACCAGAAATACCATTATGAAACAATCCATCACCTCGCTCGGCACCTTTGGCCTGCTCAGCTCGTTCGCCTTCGCCGGCTCCGAAATCGCCGCCCCGGCCCCGACCGCTCCGGGATTTTTGTTCGACGGCACCCGTCCGGCCGTCTAGAAAATGACTCATGAACAAAATCTGGATCGGTCTCATCGCCCTTGTCGGGCTGTTCGTCGTCCTCGGCCTGTCGGCCGTCGGCACTTATAACGGACTTGTCGGAAAGCAGCAGGGCGTCGATGCCGCCTGGGCGCAGGTCCTCAACCAGTATCAGCGCCGCGCCGATCTGGTGCCGAACCTAGTCAAGACCGTCGAGGGCTCCGCCAATTTCGAGAAATCCACGCTGGAGAGCGTGGTCAACGCCCGCGCCTCGGTCGGGCGGGTGACCACCGACCCGAGCAAGGCACCCGCCGATGCGGAGACGCTGCGGAAATTCCAGGAAGCGCAGGGGCAGTTCAGCAACGCGTTGAGCCGATTGCTGGTGGTGGCGGAGAACTATCCGGATCTGAAGGCGAGCGCCGGATTCCGCGACTTGCAGGCGCAGCTCGAAGGCACCGAGAACCGCATCGCCGTCGAGCGCGGACGCTTCAACGAGGTGGTGATGGGTTACAACACCAGCATCCGCCGGTTCCCCACCTTGGTCTTCGCGGGCATGTTAGGTTTCCACCCGAAGCCCTATTTCCAACCCGGCGCCGGAGCCGAGAAGGCACCCGGGGTGAAATTCGACTTCGGCAGCGGCCGATGAGATGGCTGCTTGCCTGTTCCGCGGTCCTGCTGGCCTGGCTTTGCTGCCTCGTCCCGGACGCCCAGGCGACCGCTCCGCTGCCCGCCAGTCCGACGCCGCATTACATTCGCGACGACGCGCGGTGGCTGAGTCCCGCCGCGTTCCAGTCGCTGGACGCGAAACTGCAGGCCTTCGAGCGCGAAACCTCGTCGCAGATCGTGGTCGCGATTTTGCCGAAGATTCCGGAGGGCGAGGAGCTGTTTGATTTCAGCCAGCGCCTCTATCAGTCATGGAAACCCGGCCAGAAGGGCAAGGACAACGGCGCGATTTTCCTGGTCTTCGCCGCCGACCGCAAGATGCGGATCCACACCGGCTACGGCATGGAAGGCGTGCTGCCGGACGTGCGCTGCAAGCAGATCATCGAGGATTTCGTCGCGCCGCAGCTCCGCCAAGGAAACCGCGAGGCCGCCATCAGTGCCGGGGTCGGTGCGATGATCGCCGCCGCCAAGGGCGAATACAAAGGCAGCGGCAGGACGCAGCTTGACCGTGCCGAGGAGCATCCAGGTCCGGGTTTGATTCTCTTCATTCTCATCGTCCTCGTTATTCTAACGATCAAATTCCGCCGCTTGTCCGACGTTGTTTACAGCGAGACCGGATCGATGCGCAGCGGCGGCGGTTGGAGCGGGGGTGGCTGGTCCGGCGGAGGCGGCAGCTCGGGCGGAGGGTTTTCCGGTGGTGGCGGCAGAAGCGGCGGCGGGGGGGCCAGCGGCGGTTGGTGAAACAATTCAACGAGATGAAATCCTTTCTGACAAAAGACGAAGAGGAGTCGCTGGTCGAGGCGATCCGTGAGCAGGAAGCGCGCACCAGCGCGGAGATCCGGGTTTGCGTGAGCTACAAACTCCTCTGGAACCACGAGCGCTACGCTTGGCGGAAATTCGAGGAAGTCGGCATGCGCGACACCCGCCAGCGCAACGCGGTGCTCATCGTGATGATGCCGCGCATCAGGAAAATCGTGATTATCGGCGACAGCGGCGTCAACGCGGTGGTCCCTGCGGACTACTGGAAAGACGCCGTCGCCGCGATGATCCGGCACATGCACGACGCGGGTCCGCTTGAAGCGCTGCACGAAGGACTCCGCCGCCTAGGCGACACCCTTGCCGACCACTGGCCTCGCGGCGCGGATGACTTGAACGAGCTGCCGGACAGAATTTTGAAATGAGCTTATCGCGGTGGCTGCGCCTCCAAAATCCCCTCGCAGCCGTCTTTCAAAAGCTCGATGACGTGGTCGAAGCCGCGCTGCCCGCGGTAGCAGGGATCCGGCACGCGGAGGTCGTCGTGGCGGCAGATGTTGCCGAGGCAGACGAACAGAATCCGATAGGGACGGGGCATGGCGGTGGTCAGTTGCCGAAGGGCAGTTCGTCCGCGACGCGGGCGGTCTCCCCGGCGATCCGCTCGCGGGCGGCTTCGAGGTAGAAAGGGTCCAGCTCGATGCCGGTGAAGTTTTCCAACTGCTGGCGGTGCGCAGCGACGGCCGAGGTGCCGATGCCGAGGAACGGGTCTAGCAGGCGGGTCGCAGGACCCTTGCCGTGGATGCGGACGCACTGCTCGACGAGGGCGACGGGAAAGGTCGCGGGGTGAGGGCGATCCTTGTCGCGTGAGTTGATGGTCTCGTAGGGAATGAACCAGGTGTTGCCCCGGCAGCGCAGGTCCGCGCCGCCGGTGTGGCCCCAGCGGGCTATGTTAGACTTATCCTGATAGGGAACCCCGGCGGAGCGACGGTCGAGCTCGACGTTTCCGGTTTTCGTCAGGTGGAAGATATACTCGTGACAGTCGTTGACGAAGCGCTTCGAGTTGATCGGCTTGAAATGCCCGGCGCTGATCTGGTCGTTTGCGCGAGTCTCGATGGTGATGGATTTCACCCAGTGGAAGGTGTTCTGGAGGGTGAAGAGCGGATTCGCTCCGGCGGTGAGCGCGAGGATCAGCTGGTGGGGCAGCAGCGGATTCGCCGGGGCCGCGCCGACGTTGAGGAAGAACGACGCGTCGTCCGCCATCACGCGTTTCACCTCGGCAGCCCACTGGCGGCACCAGCCGAGGAACTCCTCGCGCGGCGCGGTGTCCTTGAAACTCTTGTAGGCGATGCCGAGATTATACGGCGGCGAGGTGACGACGAGGTCGAAGGACGACGCGTCGAGTGTCGGTAAGGTTTGGAGGCAGTCGCCGAGTAGCAGGTTCATCAGGTTTTCTATTGGGAAAATGTGGCGCGTTGCTGTCAGTGCCGGTGAGAAGGACAGAACGCGCCGCTTTCTCCGGAATCCGCCCTCTGAATCCAAGAAGTAATTGGAGAGATCATCCGAAGCACCTGTCGTCCCGCCGCTCCCGGGGCCGAAAAAAACGGTTCTCCGCGCGCCGGTTGCGCTGGCGCGGAGCTTCGCTTCTGCACCCTTTCTTCTTGACAGGCGGGTGTGGCTGGCTTGAATGGCGGCATCTTGGCCGCAATCCCTATTTTCCCGCCGCTTGATCACTGGCTTTGGCTCATCCCCGCGTTCCTGATCGGTGCCTGCATTGGATCGTTTTTGAACGTCGTCATCTACCGCGTGCCGCTCGGCATGTCGGTCAACGAGCCGAAGCGGTCGTTCTGCCCGCTGTGCAAGAACCCGATTCCGATGTGGCTGAATTTCCCGCTGGTGAGCTGGCTGTGGCTGCGGGGAAAATGCAAGGAGTGCGGGGCCCCCATCGCGTTCCGTTACTTCGGCGTGGAGTTGCTGACGGCGCTGTTATTCACGGCGGTGTGGTGGATGTTCGCGCCGTTGGCGGTGGGCGTGGTGGTTTTCCTGTGGGCGCTGGTGGCTTTGTTAGTCGCGATCACCTTCATCGACGCCGAGCACCTAATCATCCCGACCTCGCTCACCTGGGCGGGCTCCGCGATCGGCCTCGGGGCCTGCGCGGTCTGGCCGCAACTCCCGGTGCTCGGCGGCGAGGCGGGGAACTGGCTTTCCGGACTCAAGCACGGCGCGATCGGCTGGGCGGCCGGGTTCGTCGGCTTGTGGCTCGTCGTGGAGCTGGGGAAAAAAGTGTTTGGTAAAAGGGCGCTCAAGTTCGACAAGCCGGTCGCGTGGTCGCTCAAGGAGCCGCAAACCGACCAGGACCCGATGTGCTTCGTGATCGACGGCGAGGAGATCGCGTGGTGGGACATTTTCTCCCGCAAGTCGGATCGTTTGTTAGTCGAGACGACCGACATCAAGGTCAGCGGCGAGTCGGTGGGCGGCGGCTCGCTGGTCATTCGCGAGACGAAAATCCAGTTGCCAGACGGCACGATCCATCAGTTGGCGAGGATCAAGTCGCTCGACGGGTTCGCGACCGGGACGGTGATTCCGCGCGAGGCGATGGGCATGGGCGACGTGCATTTGCTGGGAATGATCGGCGCGTTCTTCGGCTGGACGGGAGTGTTTTTCTCGCTGTTCGCGGCGTCGGTGTTCGCGATCATCGCGGCGGTGATCGGACGGATCGGCTTCGGGAAGCAGCTGCCGTTCGGGCCGTTTTTGGCGATGGGTGCCGTGGCCTGGATGTTCGGCGCGTGGAGGATTTGGGAGTGGTATATGAACATACTCGGCCCGATCGGTGTGCCGTAAAAGAAGCGATGGCCCACAGGAAACCAGGATCATGGAGCGATAGCAAGGGTCTGGCCCGGGCGATCCTGCATGACCGCGCGGAGCGGCGGAAGTGGCTTGGCGGGATGGCGTTGGTGCCGTTGGCGATGATGGGCCTCGGGCTGTGGGCGATCCACGACTGGATCTGGTCAAGCCCGTGGCGGGTGCTTTTCTGGTGGGGCGGCTGCGCGGTGGCGACGGTGGTGGTGATGCTCTTCGCTCTTTGTGACGCGCTGTTGGTGTTCCGCGAGGAGCGGTCGAAGGACCGCTGACGGCTTGGACTATGACTTGGCAAACCCTCCAGCCAGGTGCTTTGATGGTGCTGATGTCACACAGCAGTTATTCCGTGGAATCGGCCCGTCCCGTGATTTACCAGCTCATGGTCCGCACCTTCGGCAACACCAACGAGACCCGGAAAGCCAACGGGACGCTCGCGGAGAACGGCTGCGGGAAATTCTCCGACATCACTGGGCCCGCGCTGGCTTCCCTCAAACAGATGGGCTTCACACACGTCTGGCTGACCGGCGTGCTGGAGCAGGCGAGCGGCACCGCCTACCCGGGCCGGCCGGCGGATGATCCGGATATTTTGAAAGGCATCGCCGGCAGTCCGTATGCCATCAAGGACTACTTCGACGTCTGCCCGGACTATGCGCTGGACCCCGCTAACCGGCTTGCGGAGTTCGAGGAGCTGCTCGGGCGCTGCCACGCCCACGGACTCAAGGTGGTCATCGATTTTGTGCCGAACCATGTCGCGCGTTCCTATGCCTCCGACGTGATGCCGGACCTGTCATTCGGCCAGGGCGACAAGCGCGACGTGTTTTTCGACCGTGACAACCACTTCTACTATCTCGGCTCTAATGACGCCGGCGGCGGTCCTCCGCTCAAGCTGCCGACGGCCGGGATGCCCGGCTGTGACGGGAGTTTCGGCGGCGAGACAAGCTTCGGCCGGGTCACCGGAAACAACGTGGTTTCCTGGGCTCCGTCGATCCACGACTGGTATGAAACCGTGAAGCTCAACTACGGCCACGACTTCACCCAAGGCCGCGCCACCTCCGGCCTTCCGGGGCCGGACGCCGCGCTTGCCGAGGTGCCAAAAACCTGGAGGACGATGGACGCCATTCTCGAATACTGGCAGACAACGGGCGTCGATGGATTCCGTGCCGACATGGCCCACATGGTGCCGATGGAGTTCTGGCGCTGGGCGGTGAAGCGCGCCCGCGCCCGCCAGGCGGACGTGTTTTTCTCCGCCGAGGCCTATGACAACGACCCCGCCAAGCTAACGGACGGCCATGTGCTCGACGAGCTGCTTCATGCCGGCTTCGACGCGGTTTATGACGATCCGAGCTACGACGTGTTGGAGGGGATCTACGATTCCGGAAAGTGGGCGAACGATCTCGATCCCCTGACGTTCGCCGGCCCGCGCTTCCACAAATCCCTCCGCTATGCGGAAAATCACGACGAGGTCCGGCTCGCGAGCCCGAAGGAATGGGGCGGGCACGGGATGAAAGTCGGCAAGCCGGTTTCCGCCGTGCTGTTCGCGATGGGCCGCGGCGCGGTGATGCTCTATCACGGCCAGGAGGTCGGCGAGCCCGCCGCCGGCGCGGAGGGTTTCGGCGGCGACGACGCGCGGACCTCGATTTTCGATTACTGGTCGATGCCCGAGTTCGCCAAGTGGGTCAACGGCGGCAGGTTCGACGGCGGCCGCCTCAGTGACGAGCAGAAATCGCTGCGCGACTGGTATGGCAAACTCATCCGCGCCACCCAGGTCCGCGCTTTCACCGCCGGTGGATTCTACGGACTCAATCACGCTAACAGCGAGAACCCCGCGTTCGGCAGAGTGGGAGACGAGACCGCTTCCGGCCACTGGCTTTACGCCTTCCTCCGCCGCGATCCGAGAACCGGCCAGGCCTTTCTCGTGGTCGCGAATTTCCACCCATCCGAAACCCTGCGCGGGGTGAAAGTCAACATTCCGCAGGATGCCGTGATGTTCCTCGGTCACTCGGGCGACGAGATCTGGTCTTTCACCGACCGCCTCGATTCCAGCTGGTCGGGTTCGGTTCCCCGCAGCCTTTTGAAAACCGATGGCGTCGCGCTGCCCGAGCTCGCGCCCTGCTCGGCCCTGCTGTTGGAAATCGGCAAGTAGGAATCGCGGCCGTTACCGGAGCCGGACCTTCGCGCCGTCGCTCGCCGCGCTTTGATAGATCGCCTCGATCAGCGCCACGGCTTTCCTCGCCTCGGCCGCCGAGGTACTCGGTTCCCTGCCCTCGCGGATGGCGGCGACCACCTCCTCGAAATTCCTCTGGTGTTGGACGGACTGGATCGCCTTCGGGTCGTTCGCGCCGAGCGCCGCTTGCGAGCCGCGCATCAGGCTGCCGCGGATTTCCGCGTCGTGGGGCAATTCGTTTTGGAAATCCCAGACTTCGAAGGTTTCGTCCGCTAGAAACACTGATCCTTCCGTGCCGCAGATCTGCACGCGCGCCGGGTGGCCGTTTTTCGACCAGCAGCAGGTCGAGCCCTCGATGACGCCGCGCGCGCCGCTCTCGAACTCAAGGATCGCCACGGCCATGTCTTCGACCTCGATGCGCTCATGCGCGAGGCAGGCGGTGTTGGCTTGCACCGAACTCACCGGCCCGGCGAGATGGAGCAGCGCGTCGATGCTGTGGATCGCCTGGTTCATCAGCGAGCCGCCGCCGTCGAGCGCCCAGGTCCCGCGCCACGCAGCGGAATCGTAGTAAGCCTGGTCGCGGAACCATTTCACATAACAAGAAGCGGAGATCATTTTGCCCAAGCGGCCGCCGTCGCACGCCGCTTTGAAGGCGGTCATCGCCGGATTGAAGCGGCGGTTGAGAATGGCTGCCAGAGTTTTTCCGCTAGCCGCTGCGGCTGCGGCGAGTTGGTCGATGCGCGCGGCGGTGATTTCCAACGGCTTCTCGCAAACGACGTGCTTGCCCGCCTGGAGTGCGGCCAGCGCGGGGTCGAAATGAGCGCCGGACGGCGTGCCGATGGTGACGATTTCCAGCTCGGGATCGGCGAGGAAATCGGCGAGCGAGGTGAAGGATTTCACCCCGTATTCCGCAGCCAGCGCCTCGGCGCTCTTCGCACGGTGGTTATAAACCGAGTGCAGCGTCCCGCCGCTCATCGCTTTGATCGCCTGCGCGTGAAGGCGGCCGATCGAGCCGGTGCCGATAATGCCGAATTTCATGCCGCGATCCTTGCCGGATCGCGGCCCGAGGCCAGCCCAATGTCGGCCTGAGATCCTGCGGGATGGCGCTTGAAATTTCCGGTTCCGGCAGTCAAAGCAGGCCGCGTGAACAAAGCCTTCATCCTCGGTGCCGGGCTCGGCAACCGTTTGCGTCCGCTCACCGGGCGCCTGCCCAAGCCGCTGGTGCCGTTATTTCACCGCCCGCTCGCCGAGTGGGCGATGGCGGCCTGCGCGCGGGCGGGGATCGGGCAATTTGCGATCAACACGCATCATCTTCCCGACGCGTGGGAAGATTTCGGCGCGGGAAATGCGGTGACTTTGTTTCACGAGCCCGTCCTGCTGGAAACCGGCGGCGGCCTGAAAAATATCGCCGCGTGGATGGGGAATGACCCGCTGCTGGTCCACAACGGCGACATTTTCTCGACGCTGCCGCTGGAAAAACTCATCGCCGCGCACGAAGCGTCAGGCATGCCGGTGACGCTCGCGCTGCGCTCGGAAGGCGTCGCCAAACACATCGCGCTCGATTCTTCCGGCACCCGCGTCACCGACATCCGCAAGCTGCTCGGCAAGGCGGAAGGAACCCACATCTTCACCGGAATTTACTGCGTGAGCCCCGCTTTCCTCGACCTGATCCCGGCGGCTGAGAAAATCTCGGTGATCCCGGCATTCCTCGAACTGGCAAAATCCGGCCAGCTCGGTGCCATCGTCCTCGACGAGGGTGTCTGGCTCGATCTCGGCGACCGCGAATCCTACCTGCAGGCGCACCGCGAGCTCGACCTCGCCCCGGCGATCCACCCGCAAGCGGTGGTGGCGGGCGCGGTGATCGAGCGATCCGTCGTCGGCCCCGGAGCGGTGGTGGAAAGCGGAGCCGTCGTCCGCGACTCGGTCATCTGGCCCGGCGGGCGGGTTTCTGCGAACGCGGTTTTGGACCGCTGCATCGTCTTTTCTGCCGCTCCGGCAGAAAAAATCCACCAAGACGCGAATCTCTGAAAGAGGCTTGCGGAAAATCAGCTAATTCCGCGGTATTTTTCCCGGATCTCGGGAAATCCAAAAATCTGATACTTTTCCACTCCCGCTCTTGCCATCCCTCATCGAAACCGATAATTCCCGCAGACCCCAAATCCCATGACACACATCGAACCATCGACAATACCAAACGCCAAGCGGCTCTTAGCTGCCGGTTTCACCGCCATTCTCGCAGCCGGCGTCGGATTCGGCATTCGCGGAGGGCTTTTCTCCACCTGGGCCGCCGAGTTCAATTTCACCGGTGCCCAGCTCGGCGCGATCGGTGGAGCGGGCTTCACCAGTTTCTGCTTCGGCATAATGATCGGCGGGGTTTTCGTCGATAAGATCGGCTACGGCAAGCTGGTCGTCGCCGCCTTCGCACTGCACGTGCTTTCCGCGTTCATCACCTTCGGCGCGACCGCCGGGATGGACAATGCCACCGCTTACCAATTCCTGTTCTGGGGCATGTTCGCCTTCGGTGCCGCCAACGGCACGCTCGAAGCCGTCGCCAACCCGCTGGTGGCCACCATCTTCCCGCAAGCGCGGAACCACTATCTCAATATCCTCCACGCCAGTTGGCCGCTCGGCATGGTATTCGGCGGTGTGATCGGTTGGGTGCTTGGCGGAGGCTTCGAAACGGGCATTTGGGTGGGAGAAGTTCCAGTGATGGTGAAGTTTGGCTGGAAGGGCCAGCTTGCGTGCTACCTGCTTCCCACTCTCGCATACGGCGTGATGTTCCTCGGTCAGAAATTCCCGAAATCCGCCGCCTCCGCCAAGGGCCTGCGGATGGGTGAAATGTTCAAGGACGTCGGCCTGCTCAGCGGCGCGGTCGTCTGCTTCATGCTCTATCTCTTCTTCAAGGGCACGCTCACTCCGCTTCTCGGTGGAAACGTCCAGCTCGCCACCCTCCTCTCCGCAGGAATCTCCCTCGGCCTGCTCGCTTGGATCGGTGCCATCACCAAGTTCTCCATCGGCCACTGGCTGCTTTTCGTCCTTTTCATCATCCACGCCATGGTCGGCGCGGTCGAACTCGGCACCGACGGCTGGATCCAGAACATCACCGGTGCCATTCTAACCCCAACCCAGGGCAAGATCCTCTTCGTCTTCACCTCGTTGCTGATGTTCCTGTTGCGCTTTTGCGCCCACTTCATCGAGACCCGCATCGGACTCAAGCCGACCGGCCTGCTGTTTGTCTGCTCGGTGCTCGCCTGCCTCGGCCTGAATCTCGTCAGCGCCGTATCCACCTTCGGTCCTGCACTCGGCGCGCTGCTCGTCTATGCCTTCGGTAAAACCTTCTTCTGGCCCACGATGCTGGCCGTCACGGGCGACCGTTTCCCACGCACCGGAGCCATCGCGATGAGCCTCATGGGCGGAGTCGGGATGATGTCCGCCGGCCTGATCGGTGGTCCCGGACTGGGTTATGCCAAGGACCGCTTCGCCGCCGAAGCACTTGAGAAGGCGGATGCCGCGCTCTATGAGGAATGGAAGGGCGAGGGCGCGAAGAGCAAGTTCCTGTCCTTCGAGGAGGTCACCGCCATCGACCCTGCCCGCCTTGAGGCCGCCAAAGCGGCGGCGGGTGCCAAGAAAGCGGAAGCCACCGGCCAAGCCATCACCGCGGAGCAGAAAGCGCTCGCCGCGACCCTCACTCCCGCCCAGCAAACCGCCGTGGACGCCGACATCACCGGTAACCGCAACACCCTCAAGGTGGACTCGTTCATCCCTGCAACGATGGCAATTTGCTTCCTCCTGCTAAGCCTCTATTTCAAGTCGATCGGCGGATATCGCCCGCTCACGATCGACGAAAAACATTGATCCGGGAAACTCCTCGGTTTTTCAAACGCGGCATGGCTTCAAGGCCATGCCGCGTTTTTTTCCGCTTGCGGCATGGCCGTTCGGAGGGTCCATTGGGGGCCAATGACCGCAGGTGGCAAGACATGGAAAAAATTCGGCGCTGTCCTCGCGGGGATATTCCTCACCTGTCTCCCCGTCTCCGCCCAGCAGGTGAAAATCAATCTGGCGGACGGTTTCGACTTCCCCGTGGGCAAGCCCAACGCGGAGGGATATTATAAAGCCCGCGGCCTTCGCCTGCGCGCTCCGCAGCATTTTGGCGAGGATTGGAACGGCCGCGCCGGCGGTGACAAGGATCTCGGCGACCCGGTTTACGCGGTGGCCGACGGCATCGTCACCCTCGCCCAGAACGTCCGCACCGGCTGGGGCAACGTGGTGCTCACCCGCCACGCCTACCGCGATCCGTCCACGGGACAGGTGAAATACTGCGACACCCTCAACGGCCACCTCAACCAAATCCTGGTCAAGGACGGGCAGTTGATCAAACGCGGCCAGCAGATCGGCACCATCGGCACCAATTTCGGGATGTATCCGGCGCACCTCCATTTCGAGATCCGCCACAACATCACCATCGGCATGGCCCGCAATAACGTGCCCTCGGACTTGGTCAACTGGGCCGATCCCACGGAATTCATCAATAAATTCCGCAAGCTCAACCGCGAGTGGCGGCCGGTCGTCGTTCCGACGGGGACTTACCAGCCATACGCCGGCTTCAAGGGGCTCTAAGCAGGGTGCGCTTCAGGAGTTGGCTGAGTCCGGTGCCGCGCTTGGAATTTCCGAGTCCTCCAGACCATATTGGGACGTCAGGTTTGCATGGCTGTGGTTGACGAAAACCGACTCGCCCAGCGGGTGGTGGTCCCCGATCACACGCTTCATCCCGCGACGTAAAATCTCGACCAGATGCGAGCCCGCCTCCACCGCCAGCGTCACCGAGGACGGCGCTGACTGATGCAGGAAATCCGCCTCGTGCCCGACCGAGGATTCCTCATCCTCGATGTGCCGGAGCAGCGCCACGATTTTCGCCATCCTGAGGGAATCGGCTTCTCCCCGCCGCCGGGATTCCTCGAAGTTCCGTTTGAGGGCGTTTTCCTCGATCCGTAAGATGTCTAGCCGCTGCCGGAGTTCGCGGCCGGCTGGCTGGCCGATTTCCTCGACCTCCTGTTCGAGTTTCTCAAGCTTGGCTTCTGCTTCCAAAATTTTATCCGCAAGCAGCGACGGATCTTCACTGGTGGATTTCATGGCGCGTGGTGAATTTTTAGTCCGCCTACTAAACTACCCGTTGCAGCCATCCCCCGCAAGGGGATTTCCCATGCGTCTCACTGAAAGCTGCGGCAAAATTCGCCAAGGACCTTGGACTGCGTGCAGCCTGCTGCCACCTTTCGTGTGACAGCCCTGCTGTCCACGGCGAGTGAGAAACCGGGAAGCCCCGCCCCCCGCTTCGTCACGCAGTCTGCGTCTCCGAGGCACGCCGCAGCGAAAAATTGCGTGATTCCCGAAATTTCCAGCGGTAAGACACGTAGTCTGCAAACCTCGATGAAACTCCTGCAACAATTCCTTCCCGCCCTCTATCTCGTCGTTACCTCCGCCAGCGCGGTCGCAGCAGCTCCGGTTTATCCCACCATCGATGAATCCATCGCCAAGGGCGACCTGGCCGACGTGCGTCTCCACATCGCTGCGAATCCGAAAAGCCTCAACCAAGGCGGCCGTGAGAACTCCCGCCCGCCGCTCGAACAAGCGGTGATCCGCAACAAGGCGGAGATCGCCCTCTACCTGTTGGAAGCCGGGGCCGATCCGAATACGGTGAACGTCTCCCAGCGCACGCCCCTGCATCTCGCGGTGGACCGGAACAACCCGGTCGTCGCCGCGGCGCTGCTTAAAGCCGGAGCGAAACCTAACCAACGCGACAAGGACGGCTGGACCCCGCTCCACCACGCCGCCGCCAAGAACCAGCTTGAAACCACCAAGGCGATCCTCGCCGGCGGGGCGGATCCCATGACTCTGAGCGAGCTCGGCGGCACGCCCTTACACGAAGCCGCCGCCAGCGGTAGTGCGGAAATCATCCGCCTGTTTCTCGCCCACAAAGTGAATCCCGCAGTGGTCTCGAAGCAGGGCGTCACCGCCCTCGACATCGCCAAGGAATACAAGAACCAGCCCGCCATCGACGAGTTGTCCAAGTAAGCGGGCTTTTCCTCAATTCTTTCGTTGGCGGATCAGGGCACCGTGCCGCTGATGCTGTATTGGCCGAGCGAGCCGTAATCGGTGTAGCCGCCCGCAAGCGGATCTCCGCGGCCGACTCCGGAGACCCGGATGAAGTAGGTGCCTGCGGCGAGAGACGCGGAAACGGTGGCGTCGGTGAGCGTGTCCGGATTGGCAGAGGCAATGACGTTGCCGGTGGCGTCGAGGATTTCCGCCAGCAGGTCGAGGTTCTGGCTGGTGGCGTCGCCAAGCGCGGAGAGACTAACGGTGCCGCCGTTGGTGGTGAAGGCAAAGGTATCCGCGTCGCTGCCGGTCTCGATGATGCCCGCGCCGGAAACGGAGCTGCCACTTACCGCAAGCGCCGGTGCGCTGACAGGGCTGTCGGGCTGCTGGTCGCCGCGATAGGTGAATCCGTTCTTCGTGGTGATGATGGCAAGGTCGTCCTCCCTATTGTCAGCACTCAGGTATTCTCCGCGCGACCATTGCACTAGCAGTTGATAGTAGCCGACGCCCATGATAGGTGCCCAGCCGACCTCACCGCTGCCGTGGCCGGTATAATAACCTTCGGAAGGAGAAGTCCGCCCGTCGTGGTAAAGGCCGAGGGTGTGGCCGATTTCATGCGAGCAGGCTTCCGCGATGTAGCGGGCGCTGTTGGCAAGCTGGTCGGAGAACACCCAGCACGGCGTGTCGCCGGTCCAGGTGAAGGAATTGAGATAAGCGACCCCGCCGTAGGCACCATACCACTCGTTGTCCGGGGTAATGACGCAGCGGATGCGGCGGTTCGAGGGGGCGGCGAGATAGGCCGCCTCGTCGGTGGTGACGTTGATCTGGAACGGCGCGTAATCTTCCGCAGTGCGGCGCCAGATTTCGGTCATCTGGTCCTGGGTGTAGGTGTTGGAAATGGCACCCGCGTTGATGGTTCCGCCGCTCAGCCACTGGGTGCCGGTGACGACCTGGCCGTCCATGTCGAGGTAAGCCACCGCCACCGCGCCGGGCAGGCTGTTGAGGAGCGGCACGTTGCTGGGTGTCGCTTCGTCATTGCTGATCGTGCAGGTGGCGCTGCCGTCGGAGATGACGGCCTTCAGCGGATTGGAAAGCAGCAGCAGGAAGCTTTCGTTAGGTTCGAGGGTGGTGTCGCCGGTGACGGGCACGGAAATCGTGCGGGTGGTAGTGCCAGGCGCGAAGGTCACGGTCCCGCTCACGGCGGTGTAATCGCTGCCTGCCGTGGCCGTGCCGCTCTGGGTCACGTAACTCGCGGAAATGGTGTTGGTGCGGTCGGCCTTGGAGAGCTTGACGGTGACGGATAGATTCTTGGTCCCCGAATTTCCCTCGGTGATCGAGGCGTCCAAGACGGAGAGTCCGATCGAGGTCGTGCCACCGCCAGGCTTGGCTTCCTGGATCAACTTGTTTTTCGCCTTGGCTTCTTCCTCGCTCTTGAGCGCGGCCTGCGCCCTGGTCTTGTCGAGGGGTGGCAAGCCCATGGCTTCGATGCCGTCCTGGTTCTGGTTGAGCATCGAGCACAGCAGATCGCTGAGCGCGTGGCGGCTGGCCATCAGGCCGCCGCCCGAGGGGCGGAACTCGTAAGCGACCGGATGCGCGTCGAAATACAGTTGGCCAAGGAAAAAACCGAACTCTTTGTTTTCCTGCACGGTCAGCGTGCCTTGCGGCTCGCCGTCGATCCGGATTTGGGTGATGACGGTGCCGTCGTTCTGTACGGACGAGCCGGTGATTTCTCCAGCAAGGGCGGCGAAGCGGTCGGATAGATTCAGTTTCACGCGATCTCCCACGGCTTGGCCAACCACTGCGCGCAGGGGGTCAGCTTGGACAGGGATGGATGCGCGGAGTTCTTTTTGCCCGGCCGCGCCGCGCTCCCACAAGAGTCCTTGCGCCGCCAGTGCAGCGTCCTCAATCCGGTTTCCAGCCGCCGGGGCTGGGCTCGATCTGCTACGGTCTGGAGAGGCTCCTGCCACTGCGGGCGAGGGCGCACCTGAATCCAAGTAAATGGCGGAGATGCCTGCGGCTGCCAGGAGACTGGCCGCGCCGTAGAGGGCGATGTGTTTTTTGGGTTTCGGGTTCATGGATATTCGGGATGTATTCCTTTCAAACAAAATGCTCATAGCAAGCAGCGGCTGGTTTGCAATGAAAATATGTCATGAAAATATGTCAGAGAAGTTCAAATTAGGCGGGGACATCAGTCCGGTCTTCCCAGCCCGAAGAACGGACTGAACCGGATAGCGGCCGAACCGCCGCTTCGATCAGGCGTTTTTTGGAATCGTCCATTCCGGAAATTTCAAACCGGCTTGAGCAAATAACCGCCGACCCAGCCTTCCTCGCCACGCTCATTCCGACACCAGTGCCAGCCGTGGATCTGGCGCAGGGATTCGAGGCTGTCGCCGCGCTTGATGGTGAGCACGGTGGGGTCGTAGGTTTCAAAAGCTGCGTAGCGTCCCTCACCTAGCGGTTCGAGGATTTCCTCGGGGATGTAGCCGTCGTTGCCCTCGTTGTCGGTCGCCCAGACCCAGCCGGGCCAGGCGCGGTCGGCGATGCCGACGGTAACCTCGTCTCCGGGATTCAAATGGATCGGATTGCTGTCCTTGTCCTCGTAGTCGGCATTCGCAGTAAAGGTGGCCATGGTTGCCAACGAGAAAATCAGACGGGGCGGAAAAGGCGAACGTTCATTTCGACAGTCAAAAATCGGGATTCTCAAATTTCTTCGTTGGCGTTTCCGCTTGGTTCTCCGATCTGAGCCCTTCCAAACGGGCTTACGGAGCTGGCATGGCCTACGCCGCGCACACGATCGCTTTTTTCCTGACACCGCGTAACGTGGAGAGGAAAACGCGCCGGCCAACCGGTGAGGGTGGAGTTGTTACGGAACGCATAGCAGTTAGGAATCTCCCGCACTCCACCGAGGCCGAAAGGCTATGGGGCGGAGACGTCTCGCCCCTGCGTCACGAATTGGTGGCAGCGCGGCGCAGGCGGTCCATGATGGCGACGCCGAGCCCCGTCTCGCTAACGGGTTCCGCGATGATCGCGTCGAGTCCGGCTTCGTCAAGCA
>CANHPN010000045.1 GCA_947462535.1 Akkermansiaceae bacterium
ACAAGGATGCCAGCACCGGCGAGCAAGGCGGCGCTGAAAGGTCCGAGGTTGAGCCACTGGGACGAGCTGCCTTTCCAAAGCGAGTTTTCTTCAGTCATGGCGCGGAGCATGGTTCCACTCCACCGCCCCCGGCAAGTGGAGAATGTAAAAGGAATTCTCCCTGTTCCCATGGCAAATCAACAATCGTCAATTCCTCCCATCGGTAAGTAAAACAGTGCAACTCCATTGGGACCAATAATTCAAGTTCCGTGCAGAAATCCGCCGTGCCTGCCCTTCCAAAGCTTGTCTTTCGGCTTCCACGCGGCGGATTTCAGGAATAACCTCCCACCTCTTTCATGACGAAATTCGCCTTGCTTATCACCCTTCTCACCAGCATCTGCTCGTGGGCGCAAGATGCTCCCGTGCCCGAGATCCCGCTGGCTCCCGTGGCCCCGCCGGTGGAGGACCCCGCGATTCCCGACGACGGCGTCCGCGTTTCCATCCTCGGCTACCACGACCTCGCCGAGAACCTGCCGGAAACCGCCATGCGCATCCGCACCTCGAAGTTCCGCAAGCAGATGGAGACCATCCGCCAGCTCGGGCTCAAGGTGATCACGCTCGATGAATTCACCGCTTGGAAAAAGGGCGAGAGGGAAATCCCCAAACAAGCCATCCTCATCACCTTCGACGACGGCTGGAAATCCGTTTACACCGACGCCTATCCGATCCTCAAGGAGTTCGGATTCCCGTTCACCATCTTCCTCTACAAGAACTACGTCGATGGCGGCGGCAAAGCCCTCACCACCCCGATGATCCAGGAAATGATCACCGGCGGAGCGACGGTCGGCAGCCATTCTGTCAGCCACCCCTATCCGCTCACGGTGAAGAACTTCAGGAAAAAGGGAGAGCATGAATTCGACGCCTATCTCCGCAAGGAAATCGGCGAGTCGAAGCGCTTCCTCGAGTCCAAGTTTCCGGTGAAAGTGACCACCTACGCATACCCCGGCGGATTTCACACCGAGGAAATGCCCAAGCTCGGCGAGGAATTCGGCTATTCCCACATGTTTACGGTGCTGCCGGGCAAGATCAAACGCGCGCTGCCGGATACGCTGCTGCCGCGCTACATCATCCTCGGCAACTACGACAAGATTTTCGAAACCGCCACCACCTTCCGCGAGGGCGGGAGCGCCGCGGAACCGGGCGGCGCGCTCGCCGGAATCGTTCAGACCACGCTTTTCCCCGTGACTCCGGAAGCCGGTGCCATCGTCAATTCACGCCTGCCGGAAATTTCCGCCGATCTATCCACCGTCGAGAACCTGGACCCCGCGACACTCACGATGAAAGTCTCCGGCTTCGGCGAAGTCCCCGCCAACTTCGCGACCGAGACGAAGAAATTCTCCTGGCAAGTCAACCGCCGCCTCCGCCAGACGAGTTGCCAAGTCGCCATCACTTGGAAAGATACCGCTGGCAAAGCCGTGGAAACCCCGCTCCGCTGGTCTTTCCAAATCGACCGCGAAGCCGCCTATCTTCCCGACGGCGAGTAAACTCCTCCTCTCAGCATTTCAGTTTTCAGCATTTCAGCATTTCAGCATTTCAGCATTTCAGCATTTCAGCATTTACTACCATGTTCTCATCACTCTCCGACAGCCTCGACAAGACCTTCCGCAACCTCCGTGGCGTAGGCCGCATTTCGGAAAAAAACATCGCCGACGCGCTCCGCGAAATCCGCATCGCGCTGCTTGAAGCCGACGTCGAATTCGGCGTCGCCAAGGACTTCATCGCCAAGGTGAAGGAAAAAGCCCTCGGCGAAGACGTGCTCAAGTCGATCAAACCCGGCGAACAAATCGTCAAGATTTTCCACGACGAGCTCGAAGCGCTGCTCGGCGGCGACCAAGCCCCTCTCGACCTCAACCCGCCCGCCCGCATCCTGATTTGCGGTCTCAACGGCGCCGGCAAAACCACCACTTCCGCCAAGCTCGCGAACCGCCTGAAAAAAGAAGGCCGCCGCCCCCTGCTCATCGCCTGCGACCTCTATCGCCCCGCCGCCATCGACCAGTTGGCCATGCTCGCCAAGCAGATCGACATCCCATGCTACACCCCGGAAGCCACCGAGACGGACGTCGTCAAGGTCGCCAAGGACGCCCTCGCATGGGCCGAGAAACAACAAGGCACCGTCCTGATCTTCGACACCGCCGGCCGCCAGGAAATCGACGAGCGCCTCATCGCCGAACTCAAGCGCCTCCATGATTTCGTGCAGCCGAAGGAAACGCTGTTAGTCGCCGATTCCGCCACCGGCCAGCAAGCCGTCTCCGTCGCCCAGCACTTTGACAAAGCCGTCGGCATCACCGGCATCATCCTCACCAAGCTCGACGGCGACGCCCGCGGCGGTGCCGCGCTCTCGATGCGCGCCGTCACCGGCAAGCCGATCAAATACGCCGGCGAGGGTGAGAAGTTAGACCAGCTCTTCGAATTCCACCCCAGCCGCATGGCCGACCGGATTCTCGGCATGGGCGACATCGTCGGCATGGTCGAGCAGGTCGCCGACAAAGTGAACGAGGCCGACGCCATGCGCTCGATGAAGCGGATGCAGGAAGGAAAATTCGATTTCACCGACTTCCTCGACCAGATGAAGATGATTCAGAACCTCGGCCCGCTCGAAGGCCTGCTAGGCCTGATGCCCGGCTTTAGCAAAATCAAAAAGCAGCTCCCCGCCGGTGCCTTCGACACCAAGAAAATCAAACGCACCGAAGCCATCGTGCTCTCGATGACGCTCGTCGAGCGCCGCCGCCCGGAGATCATCAAGGGCTCCCGCCGCCAGCGCATCGCCGCCGGTTCCGGCACATCGATCATGGAGGTGAACCAGCTCATCAAACAATTCGGCGAGATGCGCAAGATGATGAAATCGCCCAACAAGATGAACGCCATGATGAAGCAAATGGGCGGAGCGGGAGGCATGAAGGACATGATGAGAGGCCTCGGCGGCGGCAAGTTCCCGTTTTGATAAGGAGTGGGGACACTCCTGTCCCCACAAAACCTCCGTCTCTAAATGCCCGGATTCTACAACCCCCACGGCGAAACCCAAAAACACGGAGTCAAACTTCCCCACTGGCAACAAGGCGAAGTCATCCAGTTCATCACCTTCCGCCTCGCAGACTCCATGCCGCGCGCCAAACTCCACCAATGGAAAGAAGAACTCGTCATTTGGAAGGTCCAACACCCCGAGCCATGGTCCGAGGAAATCGAGCAGGAGTATCACCGCAAATTCACTTGGAGATTGGAGACATGGCTGGATGAAGGCTACGGAGCTTGCCTTTTCAATGATCCGGCAAACCGCGAAATCCTCGAACAAATCCTGATGCACGATCATGATAAGAAAGCCATCCATCACTCATGGGTGATCATGCCGAATCACATCCATCTCTTGTTCACTCCGCTAGTGCCACTGGAAAAGCTCATGCAAAGCTGGAAAGGCATCTCCGCCCGGCGGATCGGGTTGAGCAGTATCTGGCAGAAAAACTATCGGGATACGCTGATCCGGGATGCCGGTCACTTTGCGAACGCGGTGCGATACATTCGGAGGAATCCAGCGAAGTTACGGGAAGGAAGTTTCACCTTATGGCAAAGCGAGCGAGCACAGGCGATCTGATAAGGAGTGGGGACACCCCTGTCCCCACCAGAGTTTGTGACGACAGGAGTGTCGTCACTCCTTATTACATCTGCGGTCCCACCGCCTCGGGAAAATCCGCGCTCGCCTTGGAAATGGCGCACAAGCTCGACGGCGAGATCGTCAACGCCGACGCATTCCAACTTTATCGCGGACTCGAAATCGTCAGCGCCGCGCCTTCTTCAGAAGAGTTCGCGCAAATCCCTCACCATCTCTATGGTGTTCTGGAGCCCACCGTCGCGGCGGATGCCCAGCTTTACGTGAGGCGCGCCAAGCCGATCATCGAAGAGATCCAGTCGCGCGGGAAGACGCCCGTCATCACCGGCGGCTCGGGACTCTATCTGAAATTCCTCACCCACGGTGCCTCACCGCTGCCAACCGCCGACGCCGCGCTGCGGGCGGAAATGGACGCGCGCCCGCTCGAAGACCTCGTCGCCCAACTCCAACAGCTCGATCCGTTGGAAGCCACGCGCACCGCGCTCCAAAACCGCCGCTTCGTTTCCCGCGCGTTGGAAATTTGCATCCTTAGCGGACAAAAAGCCTCCGACCTCCGCGACGGCTGGGAGGCCAAAACCGCCGGGATTTCCTCACAACTCCGCGGCGTGGTGATCCAGCGCACCCGGCCCGACCTGCATGCCCGGATCGCCCTGCGCACCCGCGCGATGCTGGACGGCGGCGCGCTGGAGGAGGTCGCCGCGCTGGCGGACGTTTCCACGAACTGTGAGAAAGCCATTGGCTTCCGCGAGATCCGCGCGCTTGTTGCCGGCGAAATCAACCGCGCCACTTGCGAGGATCTCGTCAACGCCGCCACCCGCCAATACGCCAAGCGCCAAGAAACTTGGTTCCGCCGCGAGAAATGGCTCACCGAAGTCCGGCTTTGACCCGCCGGAATCGCTACTCTAAACACTCCACATGAGTCGCCTCTCCGGATTCCTCAGGTTTCTGACCGTTTCGCTCTTGATCGTGGAAATGGCACGCGCCGGCGAGGCCAGCTGGGACGAGCGCCTGGCGCGGGTGTTTTCCGGGCGTTTGGAGGAGATTGAAAGCGAGTGGAAAACCCTCGGTCACCGGCTGGAAGGCTTGCCGGAAATCCCGATCGACGACCAGGGCGGCACCGGCGGTTTCGCCAGCAATCACCCGCACGCCATGCCGGAGCGCGACTCGCGATACGCGATCGAAGTCCGCTGGCCTAAGGCCGCAACGGTCGACCTGGTC
Source organism: Akkermansiaceae bacterium (assembly GCA_947462535.1). Classification (GTDB taxonomy): domain Bacteria; phylum Verrucomicrobiota; class Verrucomicrobiia; order Verrucomicrobiales; family Akkermansiaceae; genus Luteolibacter. The sequence goes on from CANHPN010000045.1 coordinate 4,859, forward strand.
GCGCTCGTCCCCAGCCGGCGCTACGACGCCAGGGGCCTGGACGCCCAATACGGCATGCCGGAAAGCTTCACCATGGAATTGCTAGACGCGAAGGGCGAGGTGCTCCGGAACATCGCCCATGAGCGGAACACGAGCGCCCATCCGCTGCGGAAGGGGCATCCGTTCGTCTATCAAATATCGCCGCCGCTCGAAGCGACCGGCCTGAGGATTTCTGCCGAGCAGCTGCATCCGGATCACGAGGGGGAAGGAAGCTTCGCCCATGCCTGGGCCGAGGTGTTCGCCTTCGAGGGCGGGCGGAACATCGCCCGCGGAGCGGAGGTCCGCAGCCTCGGCGGCTTGACGCCGTCGGCACCGTGGCACTGGGGCCCGCAGTTTCTGGTCGATGGCCAGACGCCGTTAGGCTTCCCGGAAATCCCCGCCGGAGAACACCGGAACCTCGGCTGGCTTTCGGAAGGCCGGCCGAGCGCGAAGGAGGCGGCATCGTTGACCATCGACCTCGGCGAGTCCGTCGCGGTGGACGCCGTCCGCCTCCTGCCTGCCAGAAAACCGACGTCGGATCTGCCGAGCGGATTTGGCTTTCCCGGAAAACTGGCGATCTGGATTTCCGAAACGGACGAATCCGCAGATCCGTCGAAGTGGTCGCTGGTCACCGAGCACGAAATGCGAAATCCCGGACACAATCCGGTAGAACTCCCCTTCCCCGCCGCCCGCGGCCGCTATGTGAAAATCGAAGCCATCGAGATGTGGAAAGCCTTCGAGAACTACCCCGCGTTCTTCGCGTTGAGCGAGGTGGAAGTTCTATCCGGAGATAAAAACCTGGCGCTCGGCAAGGTGGTGCGCTCATCGGACGGGATGCTCAACATCATTGCTCCGGGCGGGCGCTACTGGAGCGGAGCCGCGCTCAGCGACGGCTTCGGCCCGGACGGACGCCTCATTTCAACCCGCGAGTGGATGACCCTGCTAGACCGGAGGCTTCAGATCGAAACCCGCCGCCACGAGCTGCGCGCCGAGGCCGACCGACTGGTGGCTGGCTGGCGGCGCACCGGCCAGATGGCCATCGGGATTATCGGGCTCGCCGGAGCGTTTCTCATCATCGCCCTGCCGATCCGCTACCGCATTCATGCGAACCAGCAGCTGATCAAGGTGCGCGAGCGGATCGCCGGGGATCTGCACGACGAGGTCGGCAGCAATCTCGGAAGCATTCAGATGATCGCCGATCTGGCGGAAGGCCGGTCGGGTCCGTCCAACGAGCTGAAGCGAATCCAGCGAATCGCCGCGGAGACGGTCAGCGCCGTGCGCGACATCGTCTGGCTGCTGCGACCGGAAGGCGAGCACCGCATCGGCACGGTCGAGCATTTGCGCGAAACCAGCTCAATCATGCTGGAGACCTTGGAATGGAAATTCACGGCGAACGAGCAAGCCTGGCAGACCGAGCTTGCAGAAGAGGACACCCGCCATCTGTTTCTGTTTTTCCGCGAGGCGCTGCATAACATCATGCGCCATGCGAAAGCCACGAAGGTGGAAATCAGCGCCGAGGCGGTGGACGGCGATTTCCGCCTAACCATCACCGACAACGGCGTCGGCATCGACCCCGAGCGCTTGGAACGACCCGCCACGCTGCGCGCGCTGCGCCAGCGAACCGAGGCGCTGGGCGCGGAGCTGGGAGTCGAAACCCGGCCCGGCGATGGCGCGCGCCTCAAGCTCAGCGTGCCGCTGGAGCGTAAGCGCCCCAGGAAATCGCGGATTTCCGCAGCCAACCCGTAAAGCTTGGCTTTCCGAACGCCCGCACATGCGTTATCAAACTCCCCCCATGGCCTCATCATCATCCCCGAAGGGAAAACCCATCCGGCTGGTCCTCATCGAAGACCACGCCGATTTCCGCGAGTCGGTGTCGATGGTCCTCCAAGAGCGCGGCGGCTACCAATGCGTGGGCGGATTTTCCACCATGGAAGACGCGCTGGAGGCTTTCCGCAGCGGCCTGGTGGCCGACCTCGTGCTATCAGATCTCGGGCTGCCCGGCATGAGCGGCATCGTCGGCATCCGCAAGGTGCGCGAGCTTCTGCCTGATGCGCGGGTGTTGGTGCTCACCGCATTCACCGACAAGGCGAAGGTCTTCGCCGCCCTCGAGGCCGGCGCGCACGGCTATCTGGTCAAGGCCGGCAGCGCGACACGCCTGATGGAAACACTCGAAGAAGTGCTCTCCGGCGGCACTCCGCTGGACCCGAAAATCGCGGGCATGATCCTCCAAACCTTCCGCCAGCTCAGCCCGATCCCCGACGCGGAGTCGCTCTCCGGGCGTGAGTGCGAGGTGCTCCAACTCGCCGCAAAAGGCCTCACTCGCCAGGAAATCGCCGACGAGCTGACTCTCAGTACGCACTCCGTCACGGAATACATCAAGCGCAGCTTCGACAAGCTCCACGTCCGCAACCTGCCCGCCGCCGTCAGCGAGGCGATCCGCCGCGGGTTCCTCGACCTATCCTGAATCACTAACGACCCATGGAACCTATCACCTTCACACCCCTCTACATGGAACGCGTCTGGGGCGGCCGCGAACTCGAACGCGTCTATCAACGCGCCCTGCCCGATCCGCAAAAACCTTTCGGCGAGTCATGGGAAATCGTGGACCGCGAAAACGAACAATCGGTCGTCGATCACGGTCCGTGGACCGGCAGCTCGCTGTATGAGCTGTGGACGAATCACCGCGAGGAGATTTTCGGCCGGGGATTCCTGGATCACCCGCGTTTCCCGATCCTTATCAAAGTGCTCGATGCCCGCGACGCACTCTCGATCCAGGTCCATCCGCCGGCCCATCTGGCAGCCGCGCTGGGCGGCGAGCCCAAGACCGAAATGTGGTTCATCGCCGACTGCGAGCCCGGCGCGAAACTCTACGTCGGATTGAAAAAGGGCGTCACCCGCGCCGGTTTCGAGCAAGCCATCGCGGACGGAACGGTCGCGGATTGCGTCCATGCGATCACGCCGAATCCCGGCGACTCGATCTTCATCGCCTCCGGCCGCCTGCACGCCATCGGCGCGGGATTCCTGATCCATGAAATCCAACAGAACTCCGACACCACCTACCGCGTGTTCGATTGGAACCGGATCGGCCTGGACGGCAAACCGCGCGAGCTCCACGTCGCGGAATCCCTGGCCAGCATCGATTTCACCGACTTCGAGCCGACTATGGACACCGCCACCGGCGACACGATCGCCAGCTGCGAGTATTTCAAAACCGACCGCAAACCCGTCGCAGCCGGGCAGTCTATCAGCAACCCGCGCGACGACCGGTTTTCCATCCTCTCGATCGTCAGTGGCAAGTTAGAGAGCGACGCCGGCCGCGGCTTTGGAAGAGGCAGCTTCGCTCTCCTGCCCTGCGGAAGCGCACCCTTACAGGCGGTGGAGGACTCGACCGTCCTCCAAATCACCCTTCCGCAGTGAAAAAACGCGGCGGCAGGATCTCGTGTACATGCCGCTTGATTTGCTCCGCACGATTCCGTTTCCTCACGCCATGCGCATCCTCCTAACCACCTGCAGTTACCAAGACACTCCCGGCCCGCACCATCCGCTCATGGCAGCCCAAGGGTGGGAAATCGTCCGCGAACGCGGCCCGCTCACCGAGGCACGCATGCTCGAACTCGCCGGCGACTTCGACGCCTTCCTTTGCGGCGATGACGCCATCACCCGCGCCGTCATCGAGAAATCCCTGCCTCGCCTCAAGATCATTTCCAAATACGGCATCGGCCTCGACAAGATCGACCTCCCAGCCACCAAGGAGCACAAGATTCCGGTTCTGTTCACCCCCGGCGTCAATCACACCACCGTCGCCGAGCACACCTTCGGCCTGCTCATTGGCATCACCAAGCACATCGTCACCACCGCCGCCGCTGCCCGCCAAGGCGAATGGCTGCGCCTCACCGGCCACGAAATTTGGGGGAAAACCATCGGCATCGTCGGTCTCGGCCGGATTGGCAAGGAAGTCGCCATTCGCGCCCGCGCCTTCGGCATGAAGGTGATCGCCTGCGATCCGTATTTTGACGAGGCCTTCGCTGCCGCCCACGAGGTGACCCGCTGCGCCACGATGGACGAGGTTTTGACCCAATCCGACGTCGTCTCGCTTCACTGTTTCCTGTCGGACGAAACCCGCGGCCTGATCCGCAGCTCGAAGATCGAAGAGATGAAGGACGGCGTGATCATCCTCAACTGCGCCCGCGGCGAAATCGTCGAGACTGCCGACATCGTCGCCGCCCTCCACAGCGGCAAAGTAGGTGGCTACGGCACCGACGTGCTCGACGTGGAGCCGCCGCCCGCCGACCATCCGTTGCTTTCCGCGCCGAACTGCGTGATCACCCCGCACATCGGCTCACGCACCTACGAGAGCGTCCCCCGGCAGGCGATGAAGTCCCTAACCAACCTCATCAACGCCCTCAGCGGCGAAGGTGAGTGCAATTGCGCCAACGGCGTGATTTGAGTGGAAGTGCGGTATTTTGGCAGGACGAAATCCGGCCTGCCGGGAAGCGAGCGGTTGAGTGGGCCGCAGAGGGTGAATCGGTAAACGGCGCGGTGGAGCAGCGAGCGCAGCGCCAGCTCGGGCTTGGTGTCTCGCCCGCAGATGAGGGCCACGACCGCAGAGCGTTTTTCCGGTGTGAGGATGTCGGCCATGACGAAATCAAAGCCGGGGATTTCCTCACCGCCACTGGAAGTGTGGCGGCATGGTTCAGGCGTTCGCGCCGTTTGCCTGCGCTCAGCGGGTCTTGAAATGCAGGCTCGACCGGAGCACCGCGTCCTCGCGGCGGGAGTGGACGGTGAGCGTGTCGAGGTCGCCGAGGGCGGCGACAACGTCCTCCATCAGCCTCGCTCGGTCCGCCGGAAGGGCTGCTCCGGTGACGGCTTCGGCGTTTTCATCGATCAGCCTCAGGGTCTCCTGCGAGTAGTTTTCGAGGACTTTAAAATTCATGCGGAAGTAGAAACCATTGCGGGTTTCGCCACCGGCGTCGGCCTTGGCGATGAGCTCGAGCGCCTGGCTTTTCGAGGATGAGGCGGCGAACCACTTGTCGCCCACGGTCACCGAGGGAAGGAAGTCGTCGGTGAAAAACGGCATCGGGAAGAACCAAGTGGTGTTGCCGTTTTTCTCGGAACTGAGAGGTTTCTGCATCGGGATTTTCTGGCCGGTCATCTCGCTGATCTTGGCGAGCGTGCCGGTGAGGGTGGTGTTCATCTTGTCCCACGAATCGGCGAGTCTGGCGCGGTCCGTCACTGGCGCGATGATGGAAACGCGGGGAACCTTCGCCGAGTCCACCACCGCTTGGGAAAGGCCGGGAATGGCGGGAGCGGAGCCCTTGAAATCCACGACCAAGGCTCTTTCATGACCGAGGCTGGCGCCGAAATCGTTGCTGTAGGCATCCCACAGCGCAAGCATGTCCGGACGGAACTTGCCATCAAACAGCTTGGCCATTTCCCTGAACCGCGTGAGTTCTTCGCCCTCGATCGGCGCTTCCGCGACTCTCATGGCCATCGCGTAGGCGGTCTCCAACAGCGCTTCGGCATAGGCGCGGGCCTTCTCGTCATACACGGCGTCGGTCGTCATGTTAGCGAATAACACGACCTCTTCGGAATCACCGAGGCAGGCGAGTTTGTTAGGTTGTTTCCAATCGACCATGCCGTTGTCGGTGCCGCCATAGGACTCGATCTTGAGGCCGTCCTCGAAGAAAGCGACCATCCCGAGCGAGTCGTTTCCAGCAAGTTTGCGCAGGGCGGATTCGCGCTCGGCGACGATTTTGAACATCGCCTCCAGATCCCGGGTGTCGCCGAGTCCGTCGGCTCCGGCAAGCCCGTCTCGCAAGCCGTTAGTCATTTCCGCGATTCCGCCGGCGGCGCTGGCGAGGGTGTCCATGGCCTCCTTGCGGCCATAGACCACGGCGGCGAGTTCCTTGGAAACCCAGGCGTCGCTGAAGGCGAGGGCGTCGGACGCCGCGAGTGACTGGCCGACATCAGCGGCCAGCTTGAGATCATCGGCCGATCCGCCGACGAAAAGGACGACGTAGTCCCCCACCGTGCCGCTGAGGACCAGCAGGTCCTTTTTCGCGACCGCAGCGAGCAATTGATCGACTGTGGCGGCGTCAAGTGCCTCGTCCATGTCCGCGCGGCCTTCGGCCATGGTGGCGGAAATCCTGGCACCGAGGATTTTGACGCCCTCGAATTTGCAGCCGGCGTTTTCGATTTCGACGGGCTCGACCATCTCACCTAGCATATTGGCGTTGGCGATCATCGCGGCGAGTTGCTGGGCGGCGGCGGCGCGATCGGCTTCCTTGGTTTTGAAGGCCATGTAAACCGGCGGGATTTTGGATTTTTCGAGGAGTGAAATTCCCGACTGCGGATCCTTGAGCAGGTCCTTGAACAATTCCGGGCCATAGCTACCGGCAAACGAGTCTGATAGCGTGGAAACGTCGCCGGATTTCACGGCAGCGGCGAACGCCCTGGCGATCGACCGCATCTGGAAGTAGCCCATGCGGCGGCTGAAGGTGAGGAGGTTACCGGTTTGCTCCGCAGCGGATTTGCCGAGCGCGAGCGTGAACTCGGTGCCGAACAACGCGGCCGGGCCGGTCGGCTCGCCGGCATCGACCTCGGCCGGCTCATCGCCGCCGACACCCATTTGATTTTCGACGAGCTTCCAGAGCTTCGTCGCCTTGACGCGGGCGGCGGTTTTCGTGGCGTCATGAAAGACGAGCACGCCCTCGGTGTCCTGCGCCAGGTGTTTGACGAAACCCAGCTTGGCGGCCCGTTCCTCCGGATTCACCTTGGGAACCGGCCGCGGTGCCTCGGGAACAGGCGATTCGGCCACCGGCGCAGGAGTTTCCGGAGCCCTGACCGCCTCCTTTTTCTTACAAGAACCGAGGCTCAAGGCCAACACGGGGATCAACAACAAACTCGCGCGCATTTTCATAGATGCACGCAGCTAGAATGCCCGGAGCGCTTGCTGCAAGCAGATTGGCTGGGAATCCCGGGAAATTCTTTCCCATTCCCACCACATCCAAGGTTGCGGGAATGCCCGGCTTGTGGAACCTATGGCCAGCCCGACTCACCATGGCCACCACTACCTCCCCGCCTCCCAGCAGTGCTTTATTCCCCTTCGAGCTCGTCCGCCCGGAACTCGAGCGGGTGGAAGTGTCGATCCGCGAACAAGTCCGCGCCTTCGATCCCGCCGTCGAGCCTTACGTCACCTATATCTGCAACACCTCCGGCAAGCGCATCCGTCCCGCCCTCGCCATCCTCGTCGGCGGCGCGATCGGCGGAGTCACCGATGACCACTTGAAAATCGGCCTCATCCTCGAGCTCATCCACATGGCCACGCTCGTCCACGACGACATCATGGACGGCGCGAACACCCGCCGGATGGTCCCCACCGCCAACGCGAAATGGGGCAACTCGCTCTCTGTCCTGCTAGGCGACGTGCTCTTCTCCCACGCGCTCACCCTCGCCACCGATTTCAACAGCATCGACATCTGTCGCAAGGTCGGCAACGCCGCGCGCGAAGTCTGCCAGGGGGAAATCATCCAGACCCAGCGCCGCTTCGACCTCACCTTCACCAAGGCCGAGTATTTCCGGGTCATCGAGATGAAGACCGGCGCGCTCTTCGCCGCCGCCACCGGACTGTCCGCGAATCTATCAGGCCTGGATGCCGACGCCGAAGCGCGCCTTTACGGCTACGGCATGAAACTCGGCACTGCCTATCAGATCTACGACGACTGCCTCGATCTTGTCGGCTCCGAGGAAATTGTCGGCAAGACGCTCCGCACCGATCTTCTCAAAGGCAAGCTCACCCTGCCCATCCTCAACCTGCTGGAAACCGCCTCCGAGGCCCAGCGCATCAAGCTCAACAAGCGCATCCTCGACCAAGAACCGCTCGACCTCCCGATCCTGCTAGGCATCGCCGAATACGAGGGTGCCATCGAAAGCGCCGTGAACACCGCGATGAACCTGCTGGCGGAATGCCGCGAGGATCTCGCCCCGCTCGGGCAATCAATCCACTCGGACGCTCTCGCGCAGATCACTTGGTTCCTGGCCGGGCTGCTGGAAAAGTGCCGTCGCTGAAGACATGAAGCAGGTATGAATTCCTCATGGTTTTGGGGGTCCAGGCCGCTTCGAAGCGACTCGCGCGATTAGGTGGAAACCATCCCTTGCGGTCGGCGATCCGCTGCGTTTAACTCCGCGCATGCACGAGGAAATCAAGCTCACCCGCGAAGTCGCCGCCATTCAAATCCCGAGCGGCGACACGCTTTCGCTTCCCGCCGGCACCGCAGTCTTCATCACCCAGCGCCTCGGCGGCACTTACACGGTGGCCACTTCCCAGGGGCTTGCGCGGATTTCCTCGCAGGATGCGGATGCCCTCGGCGTCAATCCCGAAGAAGAGCTCAAGAAGCAGGCCGAAGTGGTTCGCCTCAAGGATGCGCCGCTTGAAGAACAGGTTTGGAGTCAGCTCAAGGGCGTTTATGACCCGGAAATACCGGTGGACATCGTCAATCTCGGTTTGGTTTACGACTGCTGCATCGAGGAGTCGGACGGCAAGAAAACCGTCGCCGTGAAGATGACGCTCACCGCCCCCGGTTGCGGCATGGGGCCGGTGATCGCCGCCGACGCACAGGCGAAAATCATGACCATCGACGGCATCGACGACGCCCGCGTCGAACTCGTTTGGGACCCGGCTTGGAATCAGGAGATGATTTCCGAAGAGGGCAAGATGAAGCTCGGAATGATCTAATCAGTCCGCCGGCGGTTTCCAAGTCTGGTCGATGTAGGCGATGATCGAGGGAATCGCCAAGTCCAGCACACCGGCGACTTCCTCGTAAGCGCGGCGTCCCATGCCGATCGGATCGGGCACATCTCTGCCGATTCCGCTGGCCGGGGCGTCGGCGAATTCGCAGACGAGATAAAATTTGTCCGAGTGCTTGGGGAAGCGGGCTTCCAGCGTGTGCAGATGGCCTTGGGTCATCGCGAAAACATGGGTCGCGGCGGCAAGGATGGCGTCCGAGACCGGGCGGCTGCCGAATTCTTCCAACTCCGCACCGCGCTTTCCGAGCAAGGTGGCGGTTTCCATGCTGCACGGCGCGCCCCTCGATGCGGCGACTCCGGCGGAGCTCACTTCATAATCATTCCGCCCTGCGACGGCCTTGCGGAAAAGGCCCTCCGCCATCGGGCTGCGGCAGGTATTTCCGGTGCAAACGAAGAGCACGTGCTTCTGGTCAGACATCGCGGCGGACTCTGAGCGGCGCGGGGCGGTTCGTCAAATCGCAATGGTGGCTGATGCGAACGTCGTCCTGCGGGCTGCTAGGCGGCGGAGGGCGAATTCGAAGTCGGCGATGATGCCGAAGCGGCCGGCGCGGGAAATGGCGTGGCGCTGGTCCGGGAACTCGATGGATTCGCGGGTTTTTCCGGCTTCGTCGCGCAGTTGCAGGGCGAGGCGCAGGACGGTGGGAGTGACGCATTTGGCGGAGGCGTGAAAAACTTGAATCCGTGGAAGACAGCGGGCGCGGAATGAGGTAGTCGTTTCTCAATGGCTGAGGGCGATGAGGAAAAAGCGGACGATCGCGATGCGATTCTGGTGCAGGGCTACGCCAAAACCCGCAAGAGTCTGATCGCCAGACTCGACAATTGGGAGGACCAGCGGACCTGGGACGATTTCTACCAAACCTACTGGCGCTTGATTTACGCGGTGGCGGTGAAGGCCGGGCTGCGGCAGGACGAGGCGTTCGACTGCGTGCAGGAAACGATTTTATCCATCGCCAAACAGAGCAAGAAAAAGCTCTACGATCCCGAGCAGGGTTCCTTCAAGACGTGGCTGATGAACATGACGCGGTGGCGGATCAACGACCAGTTCCGCAAGCGCAAGAAGGACACGGCGATGATCGCGGGCGATTGGGAGAACGATCGCAAGACGGCGGTGATCGAACGCGTGGAGGATCCGAACGGCGACGCGCTGTCGCGGCTTTGGAACGTCGAGTGGAAGAAGAACATCGCGGACGCGGCGCTTTCCCGGGTCAAGGCGCAGGTCTCGCCGAAGCAGTATCAGATTTTCGACTGCTACGTGATCAAGCAATGGGACGCGAAGCGGGTGCAGGAGCAGCTCCGTGTGAGCATGGCGCAGGTTTATCTTGCGAAACACCGCGTGGGCACCGTTCTCAAAAAGGAACTGGCTAAACTCGAAGACGAAGCCGATGGCGATTAAGATCCGTCCGAATCCAGCAATCCCCGATCACGAGGTGCTGCGCAAGATCGGTGGCGGCGCGTATGGCGAGGTGTGGCTGGCGCGCGGAGTGACCGGCGCGCTGCGGGCGGTGAAAGTGGTGTGGCGCGAGGATTTCGAGGACGCCCGCACTTTCGAGCGTGAGTTCGAGGGGATTTTGAAATTCGAGCCGATTTCCCGGGATCATCCGGCGCTGGTCAACGTCCTGCACGTCGGCCGCAGTCCGGACGGGGTTTCATTCTACTATTATGTGATGGAAATCGGCGACGACGTGGCATCCGGCCAGGACATCAATCCCATCGAATACGAGCCGCGCACACTGCGGGCGGACAATCACCAAGGCACTCAGTGGGATACGAACGAGTGCATCGACGTGGGCTTGCGTTTGGCCGAGGCCCTCGACCACTTGCATGAGCGCGGGTTGGTGCACCGCGACGTGAAGCCGTCCAACGTGATTTTTGTCAACGGCCGGGCGAAGTTGGCGGACATCGGGCTGGTGGCGGTGCGTGGCCAGCGGACCTTCGTGGGGACGGAAGGATTCGTGCCGCCGGAGGGGCCGGGTGCGGCGCAGGCGGACGTTTATAGCTTGGGGAAAGTCTTATATGAAATTGCCACCGGCAAGGATCGCATGGCGTTTCCGGAGCTGCCCGACGAGATGCCCGCAGGGGCGGATCGGAAGCGCTGGCTGGAGCTCAACCGAACCATCTGCGACATCTGCGAACCGCGGATTTCCAAGCGAAAAATCGCGACTGCGGCGAACCTGGCGGACGCGCTGCGCCGCCTGCAACGCGGCAAACGGCGGCGGCTGAGCGGCCTCGCGGCGTGGATGACCACCTTGGTGCTGAGCGGTTTTGTCGGCTGGTTGAGCTGGGAAATCATCAAGGACAGCGAGTGGCTGAAGCGGATGAACCCGCTCCCTCCTCCCCTCGCCGCGCAGACCGGCATGCTCCGCGTGGTGAGCGCGCCGGAAGGTGCCGAAGTGCGCGACGCGAAGGGCGATTGGATCGGCACCACCAACACCGGCCTCATTTCAGTCACCGTCGGCGACGAGTATTTTTTCACGATGAAAAAGAGTGGTTACCGCCCCTTCATGCTTCAGGGGAAGGTGCCAGCGACGGTGGTTTCCGAGCCGTTGGTGCTTTTCGCGAGCCTGGAGAATTTCTCACCACCCCAGCCGGGACAGAAGTGGAGCGACCAGCTCGGGAATCTCTATCAGCCCGTGGCGGACACGCACGTCGCCGCCGATTTTGTGACCAAGGCGCTTTGGTCGCAGTTCGTCGAGGCCACCGCGCGGCCGGGGGGCGCGGTTGAATTCATACTGCTTGGTAACCCCAATCCGCCTGTGGAAATCATCCTGTCCTCGCCCGGCGCGGCGCACGCGTTTTGCGAGTGGCTCCAGGACGGCGCACTCAAGGCGGGCTTCCTCACCGAGGATCACGAGATGCTGCCGCAGTGGGAGAGTGCGTTTGAAAACCCCGGCTTGAGCGAGACCGCCCGCCGTGACGGCTTGAAACCGTTCCGCGTCCAGGTGCGCCCCATCGACTACGGGGAAATCCAGATCACCACCGACCCGCCGGGCGTCGAGGTTTACATCAACCCCACCTCCGATCCCACGAACCGCGGCTCCGCCGGTTCGACGGACGGCCCCTTGCTGATCCCCAAGGTCAAGCCGGGTGCCTGGCAGCTCTATTTGGTCCGAGAGGGTTACAAGCCGCAGACCATCGACCTCAAGGTCGGCGAGGGCGAGAAAGTCTCACAGAGCGTGACCTTGGAGAAAAGCAAGGGTGCGGTGTTCGGCAAACCCTGGGAAAACGGCATCGGCATGCGTTTCGCCCCGCTCGACCAGGATCTGCTCGTCTCGGTCTGGGAAACGCGGATTCGTGACTACCAGCGCTTCAGCAATGATTCCGACCGGACCGTGCCCCATGCCGCGTATTTCCGGCAGGCCGCGGATCATCCGGTGGTCAACGTGTCCCGCGAGGACTCGCTGGCCTTCTGCGAGTGGCTGACCGAGCGCGAGCGCAAGGACGAGCGGATCGGCCTGACGCATGTCTATCGGCTGCCGACCGACCTGGAGTGGAGCCTGATGGTCGGGCTCCGCGAGGAGGAGGGGATCAGTCCGGGCTGGCGCGACGCCCGCAAACAACGGGTCTATCCTTGGGGAACCGCGTGGCCGCCGCCAGACAAGACCGGTAACTTCGCGGACATGGCGGCAGTCGCCGCAGACAGCGTGCCGGGCGAGCGGACCATCCCCGGCTACGACGACGGATTCCCGTTCACCGCCCCAGTGGGATCGTTCCCCGCGAACAATTACGGCATCTTCGATCTCAGCGGAAACGTCCAGGAGTGGGTCGAGGATGACTACTCCAAGCTCGGCAAAAACCTGCTGGGCGTCCTTCGCGGCGGTTGTTGGAACACAGGCCAGTCCGAGAACCTGCTCGCCGGATCGCGCAACGCCGTGCCCCCGGATTTCCAGGACGCCATCTACGGTTTCCGCGTGGTGCTCGCCAAAGTTCCGCCCAAGCCGGAGGATTGACCGCCCCCGGAAAACCGCCGCTCCATCTCCTCTCACCATGATTGAAATCCAACTCTCCTACGAAGGCGACCTGCACTGCAGCGCCGTCCACATGCCCTCAGGCAACACCCTCGTCACCGACGCCCCGCTCGACAATAACGGCCGCGGCCAGGCCTTCTCGCCCACCGATCTCGTCGCCACCGCGCTCGGTTCCTGCATGGCCACCGTCATCGGCATCGTCGCCAAGCGCAAGGAAATCGCCGTCGAAGGCATGAAGGTCACCGTCCGCAAATTCATGTCCGATGACCAACCGCGCCGGATCAAACGCCTCGAGCTCGACCTCGCCATCCCGCTTCCCGCCTCCCATGTGGATCGCAAACTTCTGGAAAGTGCCGCCCGCGGCTGCCCCGTCCACCACAGCATCCACCCGGACATCGAGGTCGTGATGAACTGGGCCTGGCTGGAAGGGTAAAGGGGCTGGCGGGGGCCTCCTTGCTGCAAGCGGAACTTTCGATAATTCACCGACTGATCGCGGCGGGGCCTGAAGACCATGGCTGCCAACCATAAAGGTTATTATAGTATTGGGTCGAATGGCGGCCGTCGATCTGAGTATTAGTGGCGGCGTCACAGCCGATTTTGATCAACAGTGTATCTGGCGTGATACCGACATTTTGGGCAATGAAGCTGATGTCATGGGCAGCGGATTGAAAACCATAGGTGTTAAAGATGAAATTGAAAGGGGCTCCCACACTAGGCACGTAAGTTGCATTTCCCCCTGTGGCCGTGCTGTTTTGCGTGTAGTAGATGAGCCCGCTGCCAATCGCGATGATTACCGTCCGATTCGACAAGGCGGAGGGAGCTACCGAGTTCGGATGGCGGGCGACCGTGAGATTGTAAAACGCACTGGGGGCGGCGGCATCGTCGAGTGTCGCGGTAAGAACGGCAGGAAATAGCTGCGCAGAGCCGATTCCCACATGTTGCCGCGCAGAGCCGAGTTCCGACCATGATCCCGAAGCCAGCGTGGTCGAGCGAAAGGCTCGGAGGATCGCGCCGGTGCTCACCAGCGGACTGAGATGCCAGATCGCGGACACTCCGGGTGTTACTGCGAGATAGCCGTCTGGTCGGCTAACAGTCGGTAGGTTTTGAGCATGTTCATTGAAAGCGATAGCTGCGGCACCCGTGCGCGAGAAGGTGATTCCGGTGATGGTGGTGCCGTTATCTCCCGCTGCGTGGATGGCGTCGATGACAACCTGGCTTGCCGGCTCGGTGACGAGTCCGAAGATCGTGTGGACGTTGTCGAGGCCGGGAATCGTGGCGTTTCCCGTGAAGAAAATCTGGCTTCCATTCGTGTGTGGCCCGCTGTTGGCCATCGAGAGCACGTAGGGGACGTGAGTGAGCGTCGGGTTAAACTCATCTCTAAACGTGTAGCCCGGTCCACCGCTGTTGGTACCGGTACCGGAGCCGGTCTGAGCGATCTTGAAACCTGGTTGATCGAGCACCCTGAAAAATTTCTCACCGATGTAGTAGGGAGTATTGGTGATGGTGCCTGTGACCGGGTTTACGTGGCTGCGTGTTCCTTGGACCAAAGTGATGAAATTCGCAACTGCCTGAGGCGTCTTGTCGTAGTGTAATACGACATTGACGTTGCCTTGCGTCGTTTGAAAATGAGCAAGAAGTTCCGCTTGCAACGGGCCTGCAAGAGCGATCAACAATGCGACAAATTTCACGGACGAAAATCCGCCAAAATCCGGGCGAGTCGACAAGCATACAGTTTGCCTTTCCTCCAAATTCATCCAAGGTCTGGCTCATGCTGAGGAGATCAAGGATACGACCGCGATCGGCGCGACTCCGAAGCGCTTCCTGCGGATAAGGGTGGTGCAGGAATAGCGCCGCCAGCGAGACCCACCGAGGGCCAGGATGGCTGCCGGGAGTTTTTCTGAAAACCGTGAAGGAAACGGCCTCCCATCGACGTATGGTAAATTCCGCCGGCCCTGGGGGCTTCACCCTGGAGGCTTCATCAATCCTGTTCAAAGCTCCATTCATGCGCCCGATCCTTTCCGCGTTGTTCTTGGGAATCGTCCCCGTCTCCGCCGCTGACGAGAAGTCCGGCAATACGCCGCCGCGGATTTCCAAACTCACGCCCGCCGAGGAGGCGGAGATCCTCAACGACGTCAAAGTCGCCGACGGCTTCGACGTCAGTCTCTTCTCCACCTCCTCCGCCGCGAACTATCCGGTGTATGTCGCCGCCGCGCCGGGTGGCGAGCTCTACGTCGCCTCGGATGGAAACGGTTCGATCGGGCGTGACCCCGGGCGCGGGCGGATCATCCGCCTGCGCGACACCGACAAGGACGGCCGGGCCGACGAGACGCTGGAATTCGCCAAGGACGTCGATTCGCCGCGCGGCATGGTCTGGGATCACGACCGCCTCTATGTCATTCATCCGCCGGATGTCAGCTGCTTCATCGACTCTAACGGCGACGGCCGTTCCGACGAGCGGAAGACCCTGATCCAGGGAATCGCCTTTGGTTTCAAGGATCGGCCCGCCGACCACACGACCAACGGGCTGAGCCTTGGCATCGACGGCTGGTTGTATATTTCCGGCGGCGATTTCGGCTTCAAGGATGCTGTCGGCAGCGATGGCAAGCACCTGCAACACCGCGCCGGCGGCGTGATTCGGTTCCGGCCCGACGGCTCCGGGATGGAGATTTTCAGCACCGGCACCCGCAACATCCTCGGCACGCCGATCAGCCCGCTGCTGGATCTTTTCGCCCGCGACAATACCAACGACGGCGGCGGCTGGGACGTGCGCTTCCACCATTTCACCGGACTCGAAGACCACGGCTATCCACGGATGTATATCAATTTCAACGACGAGATCGTCCAGCCGCTGGCGGACTACGGCGGCGGTTCCGGCTGCGGCTCGGCCTATCTATCGGAACCGGGGATTCCCGCGGCATGGAACAACGCGCCGCTTACCTGCGATTGGGGATCCGGCGCGCTCTGGCAGCACACGCTGGAGCCGCAGGGCGCGACCTTCAAGGAAACCGTCAAGCCGCGGCCACTGATCAAGATGACCCGCCCGACCGATGCGGACGTGGACGGAATGAGCGGGATCTATCAAGCAAGCTGGAAGGGCGCGACCTTCAAATGGCAGGGGCCGGACGTCGGCTACATCGTCCGCGTCTCCCCGACCGGCTACGTGCCCGAGCCGCTGCCGGATTTCGAAAAGGCCGGCGATGCGGAACTCGTCCGCCTGTTGGAATCGCCCAGCCAGGTGCGGACGCTCGAAGCCCAGCGTGCGCTCTTGCGGCGTCCCGAAACCGCCGCCATGAAGCAGGCGCTTCTCGCCCTGGCAGGAAATCCCGCCAAGCCGCTGCCCGCCCGCGTCGCCGCGCTTTACGCGCTGACGCAGCGTGCGGTGAAGGCCGGTTCCGCCGCTCCGATCATCGCGGCGGTCGCGCCTCTCGCCGCCGAGCCCGCGCTCCAGCGTTTCGTCCTGCGCGCCCTCGGCGATGCCGGGCTCGACGGTTTCTCCACCGGCCAGACGACCGCGCCGGAGAGCGTTTATCTGGCCGGTTTGAAAAGCGGCGATCCGCGCACGCGGCTTGAGTCCATCGTCGGCGCGACCCGCCAGAACATGCGGAACCTCGCTCCGCAAATCGCCACCCAGCTCGGCGACGCGGATCCACTCGTCGCCCACACCGCCTTCCGCGCGCTTGCCATGCTCAAGGCTGACGCGGCGTGCTTCGCGGTCATCGACGATGCCACGGCCTCGGCCGCCCGACGCCGCGGAGCTTTGTTAGCACTCATGCGCATGCACACGCCGGAAGTCGTCCGGGGTCTCATCGCCCGCTTGGAAAAAACAAGCGAGCCTGTCGCGCGAACCGGACTTCTCGCCGCGCTTTGCCGCCTGCATTTCCAAGAGGGCGAGTGGCAAGGGGATTCGTGGGGAACCCGCCCGGACACCCGCGGTCCTTACTATCAGCCGGATGCCTGGAGCGAGACACCGGCGATCGCCGCCGTGCTCAAGTCCGAGCTCGAAAAAAGCGCGCCAGCAGCTCTGGCAGGATTCATCCGCGAGCTGCGGCTCAATCGCATCGAGTTCAACGGATCCTTGCAAAGCATCATGGCGCTGGTGAAGACCAATCCCGCGCTCCTGCCGGACTTGGTCACTCAGCTCGGCGATGCCGAGACGATCCCGACCGAGGTCATTCCGGATTTGTTGACTGCGGTGAAGGGCGATTTCCCCGCTGAAACAAAGGCCCGCGCGGTCGCGATCCTCGCGAGGACCGACTCGAAGGAAGGCTGTTTGGCATCGCTCGGAGTTCTGGGAAAACTGGAGGAGATGAAAAGTACAGCTGCCAAGAGCGCGGTGGATGGATTCCTGGGCTCCCCGAAGTTGGAGAACCACCATCAACTGCTAGAAGAACAGGCTGCCAGACTCGATGGCACGGTTTCGCTGTGGGCGGACGCCGCGCTGTTGAATCTCAGCGCCCGCAAGACCGGCAGTCCCGAGTCGCGGGAACTATCCAAAAAGGACATCGAACGCGGATGGGGAAATCCGCAGCGGCGTCTGCAGATTTTGAGGGCTATTCAGGCGACCCGCTTCCAAGGCCTTGATGAACAGGTTCTCGCCGCCATGGAGGACAAGGACGCGGCCGTCGCATCCGCCGCCCAGGAAACCGCCAAGGTGCTCAAGCTGGCGAAAAAGGGCGAGGACAAGAGCCCGCTTGTCAGCACGCTGGCCCCTGCGGAGGCCATCGCTGCGGTGATGAAAACCCGCGGCGACATCGCTCTCGGCGAGCAGGTTTTCACGCGCCAAAGTTGCGCCGCCTGCCACGCCGCGAATCTCGATGAGCCGCAGAAAGGCCCTTATCTCGGCAACATCGCCCAGACATACGGCCGCGCCGATCTGGCGGGAAACATCATCGATCCGGGCAAAACCATCGCCCAGGGATTCGCCACCGAGTTGTTCACGCTGAAGGATGGCGGCGCGCAGATGGCCTTCGTCACCTTCGAGAGCGCGGAACTGGTGAAGGCCCGCAACATTACCGGCCAGGAGTTCGCCTGGAAGACCGCCGACATCGTCCGGCGCGACAAACTGCCGAACTCGCTGATGCCGCCGGGCCTCGTCAACAGCCTGTCCATCCGTGAATTCGCCAGCTTGCTCGACTACCTCGAATCGCTCGGCAAGAAATAACCCGTCAGCACGGTCGCCGTCGCGAACTATGGCGATGGGACTTTTCCGACCATCAAGCTGGCTGAAAACGGTGCTCCCGGAGAGGCGGCGGCGGTGATTTCCAACAAGGGCTCAGTTCCGAGCCTGCCCCGCCAAGACGGGCCACACGCGCACGGCGTGCATTACGACAAGGCGAACCAGCATCTGTGCGTGCCGGATCTCGGACTGGACCAGGTCTTCGTCTATGCCTCTAACCAAGTTCATGATTCGATCGCGGCCTGACGGCGCGACGGGAAGACCGGCGCGCTGACCTTTCTCCAGCACGCGCCCTGCGGCGGGAAGACCCTGCGCCATTTCAGCATCGATCCGAGCTCACCAGCGAAAGCGGGTTTTTTCCTGGACTGAAAAAACCGGCTGGCCGGCTCCGGAGGGGGGGAGCCCGGAGCCTGCCAGCCTGATTTTGCTGTCATTTGTCACGGCAGCGAAATAGTCATACCCCGCCCCTGCGCTTGCTGCCATTACGTGATCGCGGGGCGCTTCCACCGCTTTCCATGTCCGCCAGAAACTTCCACGTCCACCAAGCCGCCG
>CANHPN010000046.1 GCA_947462535.1 Akkermansiaceae bacterium
TCCGCGACGACACCGCCGTCGTCCTGGGCCTTGACGGGCGTAAAATGAGCAAGAGCTATCACAACACGCTGCCTATCTTCGGCGAGGAAAAGCCGCTCAAGAAACTCATCATGAAAATCACCACCGACTCGACCCCGGTGGAAGCGCCGAAGCCCACCGAGGGCTCGACCATTCTCGCGCTCTACAAGCTCTTCGCCCGCCCGGCCGACTACGCCGCGATGGTCGCCGCTCATGAGAACGGCGGCGTCGGCTACGGCGATTTAAAGAAGCGGCTGGCCGACGCCTACTGGGATTTTTTCGCCCCGATGCGCGTCCGCCGTGCGGAAATCGAGGCCGATCCCGGTTACGTCGATCAAGTGCTCGCCGCCGGAGCATTGCGCGCGCGCGCGGAGGCCGCGAAGGTGCTCGACCGCGTGCGACGGGCGGTCGGGCTGATTTGAATTCCGAGATCTGCTAGCCAGTGACGGGCAATGAGCGCTTGCGTTCGTGGCGGTGGTCGCGGAAGGTCCACGCGTCGTGCCTTCCGAGCGTCGCAAGCCATTCTGGCTCATTCCCAACTTGTTGAGCCTGGATGCTCCGCTGGTCGCCGTCGCTTGGCTCTACATGTTTGCAAAAACCTGGCGGGTCGAATACCTCCCGTGGGGCGCTTACATCTCGCTGGGTCTGATGGTCTGGCTGATCTACGTGGTGGACCGCCTGTTGGACGCCTCGCTCCGGGGCGGCACGTCGGAGAAACTCGAAGCGCGTCACGACTTCCATCGCAAGCACCGGCGGCGCTTCGCCGTGTTAGCAGTGATCGCCGGAGTTGCCGCGCTGGTTCTTGTCATCACGGGAATGCCCGTGACGGTTTACAGCTATGCCATCGTCGTCGCGCTGATGGTCGCGGGGTTTCTCACCTTGTCGGTTTTCCCCACAACCGGGCCTAGCGATCTTCCTTACGGGAAAAACATCCTGGCGGGCGTTGCGTTCGCCTACGGCACCGCGATGCTCGCCCACGCCTACACCGGCTTTGACAAGCGGGACCTGCTCCAATCCCCCGAGCTGATTTGTTTCGCGGTCCTGTGCATTCTCAATATTTCTGCCATCGACCTCTGGGAGCACGCCAACCGCTCGTCCGATCCGGAGATCAAGGCGTCCGACGAATTGTCGCTGACGCTGCCGCTGACATTGTTAGGCGCGGCCTCGCTGGTATTCGCCATGCGCGATCCGGATGTGATCACCCGGCCGTTCTTCTACGCGATTCTGACCGGGGCGGCGCTGCTGCAAATCCTCAACCGCGTTCGCTCGCGATTCTCGATGGATGCACTGCGGGTGCTGGCGGATGTCGCCTTGATCGTGCCTTTCATCGTCTTCCTCGCCGCATCGAAGCCGTGATCAGTGCTTGCCGTTTGAGTGGGGTCTTCTAGTGTTACCGCTCCCATGACACCGTCCGAAAGCAAAATCAAGAGACCCGCATTCATCATCCTCGGCGCGCCGGGTTCGGGAAAAGGCACCCAAGGCCAGATCCTCGGCAGCGTGCCCCGGTTCTTCCACTGCGCCTGCGGCGACGTCTTCCGCTCGCTCGACACCCGGACCGCGCTCGGCCAACAGTTCGTGAACTATTCAAGCCGCGGCGAACTTGTCCCCGACGAACTGACCATCGCGCTGTGGAAGGCGCAGATCGACAACCTCAGCGACGCTTATCTCTACAAGCCGGACATCGATTTCCTCATCCTCGACGGCATCCCGCGCAACGTCCGCCAGGCGGAAATCCTCAGCCGTTACATCGAGGTCCATCAGGTTTTCCATCTCTCCTGCCCGGACCGCGACGAGCTCGCCCGCCGCATGCGCAAGCGGGCGCTCAAGGATAACCGCATCGACGACGCGAGTGACAAGGTCATTGACCAGCGCATCGCCACTTACGAGGCGGAAACGAAGCCGATCCTCGATTTCTATCCGGAAGGGCTGATCACCACCATCAACGCGACCCAGCCGCCGGTCAAAGTCCTCGCGGAAATGATCCAGCGCATCACCGGCCTGCCGGTCTATGATGAAATGGCGAAGCATGTAGTCTAACGAGTTTTATCGATGCGGCTTATTTTCATCGCCACCGGCGAGATCGCCCTGCCGACGTTCCGTCACTTGCTGGAGCACGGGCCGCGTCCCGTCGCGCTCGTGACGCAGCCGGACAAGCCGACCGGCCGCCATCAGACGCTCACTCCGCCCGCGATCAAGGTGGAGGCACTGGCCGCCGGGATTCCTGTTTTCCAACCCGAAAAGATCGGCGACATCACTGCGGAGCTCGCCGCCTTGGAGCCGGAGGTTCTCGTCGTCATGGCTTACGGCCAGATCCTCCGGGCTGACATTCTCAATCTCGCCAGCAAGGCCATCATCAATCTCCACGCCTCCCTGCTTCCCAAATATCGCGGTGCCGCTTGCATCCAGGCCGCCATCGACGCCGGGGATCGCGAAACAGGCATCACCGCGATGCACGTCGTCCGCGAACTCGATGCGGGGGACGTGATTCTATCCAAGTCGATTCCCATCGCTCCCGACGAGACCGGCGGCAGCCTCCACGACCGTCTGGCGGAACTCGCGCCATCCGTGTTAGCGGAAACCCTGGAACAACTCGCTGCGGGTACCGCGCCCCGCGTCCCGCAGGACGCCGCCGCCTCCAGTTATATTTCCAAGCTCGAGCGCGAAGACGGCCGCCTGGACTGGTCAAAGGACGCCGCCGCCCTCGAACGCCGCATCCGCGCCTACGATCCGTGGCCTGGCGCTTTCACCCTCGCCACCGAAGACGGCCGCGCCAAGCGCTTGAAAATCTTTCCGCCCGTCACGGTCATCGACCAGCATCTATCACCCGGCGGGATCGCCATCGCTGCCGGCCACCTCGTCGTCGGTTGCGGCAGCGGAGCGCTCCGACTGGAAACCGTCCAGCCCGACGGCCGCCGCAAAATGTCCGCCGCCGACTACCTCCGCGGCCGCAAGCCAACAGCGTTTGCGTGACCGGCGCGCGGAAGAGTCACGGCTGATCGCTGCCGTCGCCGGCGGTGATTCTAGCGGCTTGCGCGGAAGAACCGAGCCCGGGGATCACGCGGCGGACGAGCTTGGTTAGGCCGGACTCGGCGGCGTTGACCTCCGCCTCGGCATCGCGGAGCGCGTTCTCCCAGGCGGGGGCGAAGCCCGGCGCCTGCTGGCGCATCGTGCGGATCGCGATTTCCTGGATTTGCAAAAGCCGCTGCTCGGCGCGGCCGGGCTTCTGTTGGAGGGCGGCGTTGTTGACCCGCAGGGTCTCGTTTTGTTTGCGCAGCGAGTCGAGCTCGGCTTGTAGCGAATCATTGCCGCTGGCGGTGATCTTGAGCTGGGTGTTGAGGTGGCCCTGGAGGTTTTTCAGCTCGCCTTCCACCCGTTTGAGATCGCGGGCGACGTTGCGGCGGGCGGTAAATCCGGCCTTCCAGATGAAAGCGGTGATCAGCAGCCCGAGCAACAGGCCCCAGATGAATGGATGTTTGAGCGCTTCGGTGAGGAGTTCCATGGTGGTTGAAATTGGAGGATTTACCTGGCTTTACCGGCGGCATCCACCGGCTTGGCGGAGGCCGCCTCGCTGTCCTTCAGCGCGGCCTGGATGTCGGCGGTGAGGTCGGGCGCGTCTTTTCTGAACAGCACGAACGGCACGCCGGTATTGGTGTCGCCGGAGCTGTCGAAAACCACGTCATAGCAGCGCTCGCTCTTGATCTGCTGCTGAAGGGCCGCCGTCGAGGGCAGGGCGGTGTAGAGATCCTTGACCCGGACCAGCGCGAATCGTGGAGCGGCGGCTGCCGTCAGGACGGTGGCCAAA
Source organism: Akkermansiaceae bacterium (assembly GCA_947462535.1). Taxonomy (GTDB): domain Bacteria; phylum Verrucomicrobiota; class Verrucomicrobiia; order Verrucomicrobiales; family Akkermansiaceae; genus Luteolibacter. The sequence goes on from CANHPN010000046.1 coordinate 3,821, forward strand.
AGTGTCAGCGGGATGGCGTTGAATGAATTCATGCTCGCGGAGACGATGAAATATCGGGGCGGGGATGTCGATATCAGATCGCCACGGTTGCTCCTCCGCGAACTGCCGCTTGCAAGAATCCATCCATGGGCTTCACTATCCGCAACGACACTGCCGTCGCCCTCGTTCAGCTCACCCATTGAAATATGCCCAAAGTTCGCCTCGCAGGAACCGTCCGCGGAGAAAAGGACCCCAACCGCGAAGTCCGCGCCCGCCTTCTGTACAGCCTCTTCAGCAAGGGCTGGGACATCTACAATTCCAACGGCGACCAGCGGATTTCCCTCTCCAACATCGAGCGGAAAATCATCGAATCCGACGCCTTCGTCTTCACGCCCGGAGCCACGCTTGAGGACTTGTTCAAAGCCGTCTCCGTCTTCGTCGGCTATCAGACACTGGATGTGAATCTCTCCGGAAAGCCTACGGTTTTGCTCAACTCCGACGGCTCCTGGGACCGGCTGTTCACCCTGCTCACCCACTTGAACGGCCTCGGCACGGTGAAGCAGAACCACTGCGACTACCTGCTTCTCGCCGAGTCGCCGGGCGAAGTTCTCGAACTCCTCGAAAGCACCCGTCGCGAGGGCCTTCCAAGCGTGGGTCGCGAGAAAACCGTGACTCTCACCATGGACTCCTTCGAGGCTCCGCTGCCCCCCGATCACGAGGGCAACGTCTGCGTTTTCTGCTCGGCCTCCATCGAGGATCCCGCCTATCTCCGTGATGGATACGAGTTCGGAAAACAGCTCGCGAAAAACCGCCTCGGCTGCGTTTCAGGTGCCGGAAATTCAGGCATCATGGGCGAAGTCGTCCGCGGCTCGGTGGACGCCGGCGGCTGGACCGGCGGCTCGAACGTCCCGCACATCATCGAGCTCGAAGGGCTTCCGGTCGGGCTCTCCAGCTTCTGGCTGATGCCGGACATCTACACCCGCATGCAGGTCATGATCCGCAACTCCGACGCGTTCGTCATCTTTCCCGGCGGCTCGGGAACCGTCCAGGAAATGCTCGCGCTGATGATTTTCAAACACCAGGGTCATCCCTCGATGATCGGCAAACCCGTGATCATTTTCAACCGCAAGGACGCCAACGGCGAATCCTTCTGGACCCCGCTTATCGAAATGCTCGGCACCTGGTGCTATGACGGCGAATTCATCGTCGTCAGTGAATTGAGCGAACTGATTCCGGCCGTGCGAAATCTCATCGGGCCATCCAGGATCGCCGTGGCTTAGAACCGGCGCTTGCCAGCCGGACAAATGATTCGTTAGCTACCCCATCGTGAACGTCGGAATCCTCGTCAACCCTCACAAGCCAGGCTCGCTTCCCGCCCTCCACGCGCTGCGGTCCGCGCTGAAATCCAGGGGCTGCAACGTCGTGCTAGATGACGAAACCGCGCAGCTCGCCGGCGAAGACGATGGCATCCCGGCCTCCGAGTTTGCCCGCCACGTCCAAATCGCCGCCGTGCTCGGTGGTGACGGCACCATGCTCAACGCCGTTTCCCGTCTCGGGAATTTCCAAAAGCCCGTGGCCGGAATCAACATCGGCAATCTCGGATTCCTCACCAGTTGCAAGGATGACGAGCTCGACATCTTCGCCGCCGCCGTCGCCGAAGGCCGCTACACCACCAGCATCCGCACGCTTCTCGAAGCCACCGTCCACCAGCAGGGGAAACCACCCGAATCCTTCATCGCCCTCAACGAAATCACCCTCGCCCGCGGCGAAACCGGACGCTTGGTGTCGCTGCGTGCCCGCGTCAATGGCGAGCTGCTCAACGACTACCGGGCAGACGGCTTGATCGTCGCCACGCCTACCGGCTCCACCGCCTACTCGCTTTCCGCCGGCGGCCCGCTCATCACGCCCTGCGCCGCGGTGTTCGTGATCACCCCCATTTGCCCTCACAGCCTCAGCCAGCGTTCGCTGGTTCTAGCGGACAACTCCACCGTCGAACTCTCGTCCGAAGATCGCGAAAGCGGCCCGATGATTTTCACCGTCGATGGCCGCGACAACATCCACATCGGTCCCGGCGACCGGATCGAGGTGAAAAAGGCGGCGCGCTCGTTTCACCTCCTTCGTCTGGAAGGCCGCACCTTCTACGACGCCCTCCGCCAGAAACTCCACTGGCAGGGAGTGTAGCGGCGGTCACCAGTCGCCGCGTCATTCTTCAATCCTCGCCAGCCTCGCGATCAACCTCTCCCGCAGCGGAACCGCCGCCTCCGCCAGCCGCCGCTGCTCCATTTCATAAATCCGCCGGCCCTCCACCGTCTCGATGCGAACCGGCTCCCGCCCCCAAACGGATAGATCATACGGACTCGCCCGCATGTCCAGATCCCGCAGCTCCACTGCCAGCTCGAAGCAGTCCAACAGAAGCTCCGTCCCGATCCACGGCATCGACTTCGCCGCCCATTTGTAGAGATCCATGTTCGCGTGCACGCAGCCCGGCTGCTCTAACGAAATTCGGCTCTCCAGCGTCGGCTGCAAGCGGTTCATCGGCCGCGCCTCGCCGGCGAAAAACCGGAACGCGTCGTGGTGCGAGCAACAGATCGCGCGCGACTCCACCAGCGCGTCGATCTCCGCCTGCGGCAGGCGCAGCGGCGTCGTCTTCCCGTGCCGCACCTCCTTGCCTCGGTAAACCATCGCCCACTCGTGCAGCCCGTGGCAGGCGAAGTTAGGTGCCCGGTCCCGCGTCGCCGTTAGGAGCTCTAAAATCCACCTCAGCCGCTCCCGCTCTTTCCGGGAAAGCCGCTCGGGATCCGCGAACAGAAACCCATCCCGCTCGGAATAATGACGCTCCGAAAACATCCGCAGGGCGGGGGACTCCGCCGCGCTCCACTCCAACGCCACCCCGCATCCAGGCTGCCAGTTCTCCAACAGGACGAACGGATAGGGATAATACTGGAATAGGAAATCCTCCACCGGATGCGGCTCGCCATGGTCCCGCCGCCTCCGCGCCGGCAAGGTCCGCCGCTCAGCCCGCGCCCGATGCGCGGCCGCGCGTTTCCTCCATTCGGCGTCGGAAAGAGGTTTCATCGCAGGGCTGTAAATCATCGCGCCGCGAGAAAAGCACGAACTCCAAACAAAGGCAAAATTTCCCTTGCAAGCTCCGTCCACCGCCCGTAACTATGCCGCCCCGCGCCGAAGGGCGCATGGTTAAAATCGCGGGATGGAGCAGCCAGGTAGCTCGTCAGGCTCATAACCTGAAGGTCGTAGGTTCAAATCCTACTCCCGCAACCACTCTCAAAGCCTTAAACCTTAATGGTTTAAGGCTTTTTGATTTTGAGGGACATGGGCGGGTGTGAACGCAAGGTGTGAACACTTTTGTAACGGTGAACTATTTTCCGGGTAGTTCGAGCGAGGTGCCACGGTGCCCAATGGGTGTCAAAGCTTGCCAGCCAGTGCCGGTCCCCGCGCGCGCGGCCGAGGTGCAACGCCAAAAAAAAGCCCGCCATCGGTGACGATGGCGAGGGTTAGTTCTTCACTATTGGGCCGTTGACGGGAGTCCATGAGCCGCTTTCAACCGCCATGCCCGGCAAAAATGATGGGGCTTGGCGATTTGAAATCGCCGCCAAGTCTCAGATTTATCTTACCTTCGCTGTTTTCTGAGCGGAGCCCATTTCCACCGGGCGCGGCACCAAATCGAAGCCGATGGGGGAGCTGGAGATGAACTTGAGCACCTGGTCCTGAGCGATTTCGCACTGGCGAAGCGACTTTCGCGTATCCCCATTTCGAGCCTTTGGTAAAAAAACGCGCCCGACCCACCGGGCCGGGCGTGCTTGGATGAATTTCCGGGAAAAATCAGGCGGCGAAGTTCGCAGCGACCACGTCCCAGTTCACCACGTTCCAGAACGCGGCGATGTAGTCCGGGCGGCGGTTCTGGTAGTTCAGGTAGTAGGCGTGTTCCCAGACGTCGAGGCCTAGGATCGGCTTGCCGTCGCAACCGGCGATGGCTGCGCCCATGCACGGGCAGTCCTGGTTGGCGGTGGAGCAAACGGCGAGCGACCCGTCTGCCTTTTTCACGAGCCAGGCCCAGCCGGAGCCAAAACGGGTGGCACCGGCCTTGCCGAATGCTTCCTTGAACGCGTCGAACGAGCCGAAGGCCTTGTCGATCGCCGCAGCAAGCTCGCCGGAAGGAGTCTTCGCGCCGCCGGGGGCGATGACTTTCCAGAAAAACGAGTGGTTCGCGTGACCGCCGCCGTTGTTGCGGACTGCGGTGCGGATGTCCTCCGGGATTGAAGCGAGGTCGCCGATGATTTCGCAGAGCGACTTGGCTTCGAGCTCGGGCTTGCCGGCGAGCGCGTTGTTGAGATTGGTAATATACGCCTGATGGTGCTTCGAGTGGTGGATTTCCATCGTGCGGGCGTCGATGTGGGGTTCGAGCGCGTCGAAGGCGTAACCGAGATCGGGGAGTGTGTGGGCCATGGGAGTGTGGAGTTTGGTTTGCGTATCGCCAGGACATTCGATACGACGAACGAGCGAAGCGACCGCCAAAGCAACCCGGACCGCCCGCTATCCGCAAGGACAAACCATGAATCTTCCTCCAGAAATCACTTCCTATCTCCCGCAAATCATCTCCATGACCGCAGGACTTTTCTTTGGCTGGCTCTTTACGCGCCTCGCCGCGTCCGGCCAACTCGCCGCCGGCAGCGAGCGCCTGAAAGCCGAAGAGCGCCGCTCTGCGGAAATCGAAGCCCGCCTCGCCCAGTCCGCCGCCGAGGCCGAGCGCAACGCGCAGGACGCCCAGGCCTTCCAAAACCAGCTCACCGAAATCCGCTCCCGCCTCGAAAGCGAGATCAAGGCCGCCGCCGAAAAACAAGCGCTGCTCGAACGCGCGGAAATCAAGCTCTCCGACACCTTCAAGGCGCTCTCCGCCGACGCCCTGCGTTCCTCGTCCGAGCAATTCCTTCAACTCGCGAAAACCTCGCTCTCCACCCAGACGGAGGAGGCCAAGGGCGAAATCGAGAAACGCAAGACCGCCATCGAAACGCTCATCAAGCCGATGGCCGAGTCGCTCGGAAAGTTTGATCTCCGCATTGGCGAGATCGAGAAATCCCGCGAGGGTGCCTACTCCGAGCTCCGCGAGCAAGTCCGCGCCCTCGGCGAGGGGCAGCTCGGCCTCCAGCGCGAAACCGCCTCGCTCGTCAAAGCGCTGCGCCAGCCCACCGGCCGCGGCCAGTGGGGCGAAATGCAGCTCCGCCGCGTCGTCGAGCTCGCCGGTATGCAGGAGCACTGCGATTTCGAGGTGCAGCACAACTCCACCACCGACGAGGGCAAGAAACTCCGCCCCGACCTGATCGTCCGCCTGCCCGGCGGCAAGATCATCGTCGTCGATTCCAAGACGCCGATGGACGGCTACCTCGACGCGCTCGAAGCCAGCGACGACGGGGTCCGCGAGGAAGCGCTCAACCGCCATGCCCGCCAGGTTAGAACGCACATCCAACAGCTTTCATCGAAGAACTACATCGCGCAATTCGCCCACACGCCCGAGTTCACCGTGCTGTTTTTACCGAGTGAATCGTTCTTCTCCGCCGCTCTTCAGAGCGACCCCGGCCTGATCGAGCGCGGGGTGGACCAGGGCGTGATCCTCGCCACGCCGACCACGCTCATCGCGCTGCTGCGCGCCGTTTCCTACGGCTGGCGTCAGGAATCGATCGCCGAAAACGCCCGTGAGATTTCCCTGCTAGGCCGCACGCTGCACGAGCGCCTCGGCAAGCTCGCCGACCACTTCTCAAAACTCGGCCGCTCGTTAGGCAACGCGGTCGAGCAGTATAACAGCGCCATCGGTTCCTTCGAGACCCGCGTCCTGATCACCGCCCGCAAGTTCGAGGAACTCAAGGCCGCGCCGGAAGCGGCCACCATCGCCAACCTCGAGCCGGTCGATAAAATCCCGCGCAGCTCGCAATCGACCGGCGCGCCGCCCGCCGCCTTGGCAGCGCTCGCGAAAGCCAGCGAAGTCGCTGCGCGCCATCATGGACCCGTGACGCTAACACTCAACACCGAAGCCGCCGAAGCCCTGCTCGCACCCCGCCAGGAAGATGATTTCACCTTCGTCCCCGACCCGCCTGCCAGCGCCCGCAGCGCGGCGGCGGATCTGAGGTCTGCGTTGGAGTGACACGCCGGTGTTGCTCACTCCACGGTCACGCTTTTCGCGAGGTTCCGAGGCTGATCGATCTCGCAGCCGCGGAGGCGGGCGACGTGATAGGCGAAAAGCTGGAGCGCGACGGCGGCCGGGATGGTCGCCACTAACGGGTGACAAGCAGGGATGGTGATGAAGTCGTCCATGCACTCGGCGGTCTCGTGGTCGCCCTCGGTGACGATGCCGAGGATGCGGGCTCCGCGGGCGCGGCATTCCTCGATGTTGCCGAGCGTCTTGTCCTTGCCGGGAATGTCCACGGCGAGGGCGATGATCGGTGTGCCTTTCTCCAACAGGGCGATGGGCCCGTGCTTGAGCTCGGCGGCATGGTAGCCTTCCGCATGGACGTAGGAAATTTCCTTGAGCTTGAGCGCGCCTTCGAGGGCGACGGGATACATCGGTCCGCGGCCGATGAAGAAGGCGTGCTCGTTCTTGGTGTAGTCTGCGGCGATCTTGGCGATCTTGTCGTTCTGGAGGATGACCTTGGCGAGGAGCGCGGGGATGGACTCGATTTCGCGGGCGAGCTTGATGCCTTCCTCCCGCGAAAAACGGCGGCCACGACCGAGCTTGAGAGCCATCATCAGAAGCACGGCGACCTGGCAGGTGAAGGCTTTGGTGGAGGCGACGGAAATCTCGGGGCCGGCGTGCAGATAGACCCCCCTGCCTGTCTCGCGGGCGATGGTGGAGCCGACGACGTTGCAAAGGCTCATGACGAACGCGCCCTTCTGGTTCGCCTCTCTAACCGCAGCCAGCGTGTCGGCGGTTTCCCCGGATTGGGAAATGGCGACGACGAGGTCGCGGCTGCCGAGGATGGGATTCCGATAGCGGAATTCCGCAGCTTGCTGGACCTCGGCGTGGATGTCTGCCAGATCCTCGAACGCGTATTCACCGACGAGTCCGGCGTGCAGCGAGGTGCCGCAGCCGACGAGGACGACGCGGCCGAGCTCGGCAAGTTCGCGCGGCGAGGTGCCCATGCCGGCGAGCACCGACGAGCCGAGATTGAAATCGAGGCGGCCTCGGATGGCATTGCCGAGCGAGTCGGGCTGCTCGTGGATTTCCTTGAGCATGAAGTGATTGAAACCACCCTTTTCCGCAGCGGCGGCATCGAAGGCGAGCTCGGCGATTTCGCGGGTGACCGGGATGTTGTGAAGGTCGCGGATATCGACGGAATCGGCGCTGACGATGGCGATGTCGTTATCGTCCAGATAGATCACTCGCTGGGTGTAGGCGACGATGGCGGAGGCGTCGGACGCGATGATGGTTTCTCCCTCGCCGATGCCGATGACGATGGGACTGCCGCGGCGGGCGGTGATGATCTTGTCCGGCTCGCGGGCGGAAAGCACTGCGATGCCGAAGGTGCCCTCGACCTGATGGAGCGCGTCGCAGACGGCTTGGAAGAGGTCGCCCTTGTCGCACTCCCCTATCAGATGGGAGAGGACCTCGGTGTCTGTCTCGGAATAGAAGTGATGGCCCTTGCCCTCGAGGCGGGCGCGGAGGGAGCGGTAGTTTTCGATGATGCCGTTGTGGACGAGCGCGATGTCGCCGGACTGGTCGAGATGCGGGTGGGCGTTGACCTCGGTCGGCGGGCCGTGGGTGGCCCAGCGGGTGTGGGCGATGCCGGTGGTGGCGCGCTGGAAAAGCTCGGGCGACCACTCGGCGTGGGCGCGGTCGTTGAGCTTGGCGACCTTTCCGGGGGCCTTGGCGACGACGATGCGCTCGTCATCCAGAATGGCGACGCCCGCCGAGTCGTAGCCCCGGTATTCGAGACGACGCAGGCCGTTGATGAGCACGGTGGCCGCATCCGCTTTTCCGATGTATCCGACGATTCCGCACATGGTATTGAAAGTTGAGAGTTGGAAATTGAAAAGTTTTTCAACCGCAGATGAACACAGATGGACGCAGATGAAGAGAGGGATGGAAGATGGTTGGATTCAGGGATTGTGGAGAAGCACGCCTGTTCCGCGCAACTTTTCCACTGCCTCTGATATTGATTCCAAATCTGCGTCCATCTGTGTTCATCTGCGGTTTGAATTTCTTAATCTTGAGATTGAAGATCGTGCTGGACGATTTCGCCGGGGCGCGTGGTGGTGTGGGGCCAGAGTTTGCGGCCCGGATAGATGGAGGTGTTGATGCCGGTGTGCACGCCGTCGCCGATGATGGCGCCGAACTTGCGGCGGCCGGTATCGACGAGCACGCCACCAACCATCGAGCGGTGGTTTTTGCCGTCGTGGCGGAGGTTGGAGGTGGTGGTGCCGGCACCGAGGTTGACCTTCTCGCCGAGCACGGAGTCGCCGATGTAGGAGAGGTGGCCGACGTTGGTGTGGGAGAGAATCAGGCAGTTCTTGATCTCGACGGACTGGCCGATGTGGCAGTTGTCGCCGATACTGGTGTTACCGCGGATATAGCAGTTAGGACCGATCTTGCAGTTCGCGCCGATGACGACATTTCCCTCGATGAAAACGCCGGGGAGAATGCGGGTGCCGGGGCCGATGTGGACGATGCCTTCGATGACGGCCAGCGGATGGACTTCGCCTTGGATGACGTTTTCAGTGAGGGAGGAGACGTAGAGTTCGTTCGCGCGGAGGAGGTCCCACGGGTAGCGGATGGGGAGGGAGGCGACGGAAGAACAAGCAGGAATGCCTGTCTCACGATGGTGCTGCGAGAGCGGAATGTTCCCGATCGGAAAATCCTCGATCCCCCGGGTGAGGGAGAGCGAGCAGGGGTAGGTCGGTTCGTCAGACATGGTTCAGCCGATTTCCTCGTGGATGGCGGTCGAGAATTTAGCGACCCACAAGCGGACTTCCTCAAGTTCGCGGTGTTCCACGAGAACGCGAATTTTGTTTTCGGTGCCGGAGTAGCGGATCAGGTGGCGGCCGCTGTCGCCGAACTCGGCGGTGGCCTGGTTCATGAGTTTTTGCAGCTTGGGCAGGGAATCCAGCGGGGGCTTGGAGGTCACGGGCATGTTGGCGAGTTGCGTCGGATACTCGTGCATCACGTTGGCAAGCTGGGCGAGCGTGGCCTTGCGCCCGATCATCATGCGCAGCACTTGGAGCGCGCTGAGAATGCCGTCGCCGGTGGTGACGTGGTCGCCGAAAATCAGGTGGCCCGAATTTTCACCGCCGAAGGAGTAGCCGTTTTTCCGCATGCACTCGATGACGCTGCGGTCGCCGACGGCGGTGGTTTCCACCCGGATGCCGTGCTGTTTCATCGCCTCGATTAGCCCGAGATTGCTCATGACGGTGGCGACGAGCGTGTCGTGTTTGAGCTTCCCCTGTTCCTTCAGGCCGATGGCGCAGAGCCCGAGAATGCGGTCGCCGCTAACGATCTGCCCAGTCGCATCGGTGAAAATGACGCGGTCTGCGTCGCCGTCGAAGGAGATGCCGAGGTCAGCGTTGTGCTTGCGGACGAGTTCGCCGGCGGCTTCGGGATGGAGCGCGCCGCAGCCTTCGTTGATGTTGAGGCCGTCCGGTTCGTTGCAGACGGTGATCACTTCCGCGCCGAGCTCTTTGAAAATGAGCGGGCCGATAAAGTAGGCGGCACCATTTCCGCAATCGACGACGATTTTGAGCCCGTGCAGCGAGATGTTGTCCGCAGTGTGTTTCGCAAACTCGATGTAGCGGCCGCGGGCGTCGTCGATCCGGTGGGCCTTGCCGATTTGCGCGGGTGGCAAGGGCGCGGCCTCGGGTTCGTCGCCCATGATGTGGCGCTCGATGAGGCTCTCGATATCGTCGGAAAGCTTGAAACCGTCGGGCCCGAAAATTTTCATCCCGTTGTCCTCATACGGGTTGTGGGATGCGGTGATCATGATCCCGGCGGCGGCTCCCATCGATTTCGTCAGATGCGCGACCGCCGGCGTGGGCATCGGGCCGACGAGGTAAACGTCCATTCCCATCGAAACGAGGCCGCTGGTGAGAGCGGTTTCCAGCATGTAGCCGGAAATCCGGGTGTCCTTGCCGATGAGCACGCGATTACGTCTCGGGCCGGAGGAGCGCAGCACGTTTGCAACCGCCTTGCCCATCCGCAGGGCGACTTCGGCGGTGATCGGGAATTCATTCACCCGGCCTCGGATGCCGTCGGTGCCAAATAATTTCATGGTGCGTTTCAATGAGTTGGAAAGGACCGGACTGTTCAAAAAATCCTGAACGAATCAAGATAAAACCCAGTGGCTTTTCCAAGCAAATCAGCCCGGCCCCGCTTGGAAAAAAGCGCGGACCACGGCCCGGTAAACCACGCTTCTGGGCACCTTGATCCTGCGCTGGAGCGACCCCCAAGTCGCATCACGAAGCGGCTCCAGCGTCTTCCGGGCAAGCAGCGCCGGCAACACGGTGGCCGCCCGCAAGCGCCGGGGTCGCAGTGATTTTGCGTAACTTTCACCTTCGCCGATCCTCGCCTCGGCCCACACCAACCACCGCGCATGGCAGGCGAGCAGCGCCGCCGGATCATGCGGGTCCGCGACGGGCAAATAACAGCGGCCGGTGGCCAGATCCGCAGCGAGATCGCGCAGGATGTTCACGAGCTGGAGCCCTTTTCCATAAGCGATGCCCTGCGCCAACAACTCGGGCTCAGGCGATTTTGAAAAGCGATTACCCAAGGTGAGAAATCCGAGTTTCGTCCAAAAAGCGCCGACGCATCCGGCCACCCGCCACGCGTAATCCTCGAGCGCGGCATCGTCATCGAGCACCACCGGATTCTCACGACTTCCTCCGGCGAAGTGCTGCAAATCCAGCGTTTGCCCGCTGATGATCGTCGCCAGCACCTCGCGCACCAGGTCCGCCTCGCCGTCCGGGAGACTCCGCAGCCAGGTGAAAATCTCGCCCGAGCATTCGAGCAAATGCCGCTCCCGGGAATCCGCCGTCGCGTTCAGGATCGCAGTCGGCCAGCGCGGCGCGTCCGATTTCGCGGATACCGCGCGACCGAATTGATCGAGGCATTGCAGCCGCGCATCTGCGGGAGCCGCGACGGAATCCGCCAGCGTGTCGCTGGTCCGGGCCAGCAGGTAGCCTAGGCTGGCAGCCCCGCGCATCGGTCCGGGGAGCAGTCGCAAGGTCAGATAAAACGACCGCGAAACCCCCTTAAGCACTTGTTTGTCCAATTCACCGGTCACCCGCTCTAAGCAAGGTCTGTCAGCGGGAAATGTCAACCCGCCACACGGCGCGGGTGAACCCTTGCAGCCCGGCGGATGCGGGTTTATGAGTCCGCCCGATGCCGTTCCGACTTGAGAGTGATTACCAGCCTGAGGGCGACCAGGCACAGGCGATTGCCAAGCTCTCGAAATCGCTGGCGGCGGCAAATCCGCACCAGACCCTGCTCGGCGTGACCGGCTCGGGGAAGACGTTCACGATGGCGAACCTGATCCGCAATCACGGCAAGCCGACGCTGATCATGAGCCACAACAAGACGCTCGCGGCGCAGCTTTACTCGGAGTTCAAAAACTTCTTCCCGCACAACGCGGTGGAGTATTTCGTCTCCTATTTCGACTACTATCAGCCGGAAGCCTACATCCCGCGCAGCGACACCTACATCGAGAAGGATTCGGCGATCAACGACGAGATCGAGCGGCTGCGCTTGAGCACGATGGGCTCGCTGCTGACGCGGCAGGACACGATCGTGGTGGCCTCCGTTTCCTGCATCTACGGCCTGGGCTCACCGGAGGACTATCAGAACATGATGGTGCCGGTGTGGACGGGCCAGAAACTGACGCGCGAGGAATTCCTCAGCTCGCTGGTCGGCATGCTTTTCGAGCGCAACGACATCGCCTTCGGCCGCGGGAAATTCCGCGTGCGCGGCGACGTGGTGGAAGTGCATCCGGCGTATCTCGACGAGACGGCGATCCGGGTGGAGTTTTTCGACGACGAGGTCGAGCGGATCACCAGCATCCACACGCTCACGGGCCACGCGATCGAGCGCCTGGAGTCGCACACGTTTTTCCCGGCGAAGCAGTTCGTGACGCCCGGCGACAAGATGAAGCGGGCGATGCTGGCGATCCGCAAGGAGGCGGACGAGCAGGTGGCGCTGTTCGAAAAAGCGGGCAAGCTCATCGAGGCCCAGCGGCTGCGGATGCGGACGGATTATGATCTGGAAATGATGGCGGAGATGGGGTTCTGCCAGGGCATCGAGAACTACTCGCGCCACATCACCGGCCGGGAGGCGGGAGCCCGGCCGCACACGCTGCTGGATTTCTTCCCGCGGGATTTCCTGCTGCTAGTCGATGAGAGCCACGCCACGATCCCACAGATCGGCGGGATGTATGAGGGCGACAAGAGCCGCAAGACGGTGCTGGTCGATCATGGTTTCCGGCTGCCGAGTGCCTTGGATAACAGACCGCTGCGCTTCGAAGAATTCATGCAGATGACAGGTCAGCGCGTCTATGTTTCCGCCACGCCGGGGCCGTTCGAGATCGTCAACTCGCGGCCGGAGAACAAGACCTTCATCCCGGTGAAATCGAAAACCGCGGAGGGCAACATCCCGCTGTTTGATTTCAAGAAACTCAAGGTCAAGCCGAGCGGCAACGATGAGCCGGTGGAGAATTTCAACCCGACCAAACGCGGCACACCGCTGGTAGTCGAGCAGATCATCCGGCCGACCGGCTTGCTCGATCCGGTGCTGATCCTGCGGCCGCTGAAAGGCCAGATCGACGAGACCATCGAGCTCTGCCGCCAGCGCGTCGAGCGCCACGAGCGCGTGCTGGTGACCACCCTTACGAAGAAGACCGCCGAGGATCTCGCGGAGTATCTTACGGGCACGGGGCTGAAGTGCCGTTACCTCCACTCGGACATCGACGCGGTGGAGCGGGTAGAGATTTTGCGGCAGCTGCGGGCGGCGACTTTCGACATCCTGATAGGAATCAACCTGCTGCGGGAGGGCCTGGATTTACCGGAAGTCTCGCTGGTCTGCATCCTCGACGCGGACAAGGAGGGCTTCCTCCGCAACGAAACTTCCATGATCCAGACGGCGGGCCGCGCCGCCCGCCACATCGGCGGCGAGTGCGTGCTGTTCTGCGACAAAATCACCGACTCGATCCAAGCTCTCATCGACATCACCGAGTATCGTCGCAGCCGCCAGCAAGCGCATAACGAGCAGCACGGCATCACCCCGCAAAGCGTGAAGCGCGCGCTGCAGCAGAGCCTGCACACCCACGAAAACGCGAAGGAGCACGCCGACAAGCTCAACAGCTCGATGGTCGCCGACGACATCGGCACCTACGACAAGCTGCGGGTGATTTCCGAGCTGGAAGAGGAAATGCGCGAGGCCTCTTCGCGGTTAGAGTTCGAGCGCGCGGCGCATCTACGCGACCAGATCGCTTCGTTGAAAAACAATACCCCCGCCCCGCCGATGAAGCCGGTGAAATACCCCGCCGGAAAAAAAGGCCGCGGGCGGAAGGCTTGAGTGCGGCGCGACAAGGCTTCACATGTGAAGCCGTGGGAAATTCTCTCTCCTAAGGTAAGTAGTCCAGCCCTTTAGGGCGTCTTAGTATTTCATGAAGACGCACTCAAGAGTTGAACCACTTACGTGGCCTCTCACGAGTGCTCGCCGCACCCTTGGTGGCGGCGGCGGATTTCCTCGCCTGCGCCGTCGAGAATGATGTCCGCCACCCTCACTCGGATGGCGGGGTCACGCGGGTGGACCGGACTTCCCCGGCGTTCGCCTTCCAGCCAGCACTCGTCGCGGACAATTTGGGCGACCTCGGGAAGCTCTTCCCGGATCACTTCGGCCTCGGAATTCATAACATCGGTTCGGTTTGCGGTTTCATCAGGGGGCTCCCTCCGGCAAAAGGGGCCGGCCGGAAAATTGAACATACGACGCCCCGCAAAACCAGTCAAGTAGGCGATGGCAGCCCATCCCCGGCCGCGATGCAGTCCGGTGCCGGAAAAAATTTCATTCTAATCCTGAAAGTTTCACGCTAGAAATGACAAGACCCGTTCGTTTACAAAGCCATGCCACGCATCACGATCACCGTTCCCGAGAAAAACGCCCAGCCCTACCGCTTCCAGCTCGACCGCCAGACGGTCAGTCTGGGCCGCGGCAGCGACAACGATATCGCGATCGATTCCGGCTCGGTTTCGGTCCACCACGCGGAAATGCGGCGGGTCGAGGGTGGCTACGAACTCCACGACGCCGGCTCGACGAACGGCATCAAACTCGACGGCGTTCGCTACGAGGTTGTCCCCCTGCGCAGCGGTGCGACGGTGAAAATCGGCGACGTCTCCTTTGATTTCGAGCTCAGCGACGAGGAATCCGAGGCGCTTGCCCGCGAAAAGCCGCCCGAGCCGTCGCCCATCACTCGCGAGGCGGAACTGCCCGTCAATCCCCGCCCGCCACTCGCATCCCAGGCATCCGGCGGCGGTTTTGGCGAGGTCCTGATTCTGCTTGTTCTAACGGTCGCGGCGTTTTTCGCCGGCCTGGCTATCCGCTACCAAAAGGACACTGGCGGATCGCTCATCGAGGCGATCCAGGCCAAGACCGCAGGGAAAAAGCCAACCGCCGCCCCGGCGAAGTGAAATCCCCCTCCCTTCAAGCCGGCTTTGGAGAGCGACTCGGGCCTATCTTTGTTCCCAAGTCACAATTTGGCATCAAATCCGTCGTGCTGTAAAATCTCCAGCATGATCGAGACCCGGATTCAGGTGCCGGAGAAACTTTTCGGTGAGCTCAAATCGTTCGCCAAAACCCGGGAATGGTCTCTCGCCGAAACCTTCCGCCGTGGCGCGGAGCTTTGATTGGAAGTCGATGACCGGAAACCCATTCCACCGGCAGCGTCTTGGACACCGCCCGTCTCGGTGACGGCGGGTTGGAAAAGCCCAGCCCCGAGCAATTGCGCGACGCAACGTTCCGGGATTCGGAGCCCATGTTCCAAGTAGCCGCAAGCTTCACGACGAGCTTTGGAAACAGGCCGCGACCCCCGACTTCGCGCGTCGGCGCATCCGCGACACCCGCACCGCACTCAGCCTAACCAACTTCGGCTTCACGGATTTCGCGATGCTGAATTTGAGGGACTTCCAAAACTTCGGCTTCAGACAGGTCTGGAATCCGCTCGACCCGAAGTGATCATTTGCCGGCCGAAATCCGAATCACCAGCCGCCGCCGAGCGCCTTGTAGAGGTTCACGCCGTTGATCGCGCGGGCGAGGCGTAGTTGGATGAGCCTCTGGCGGACGTTGAAGAGGTCGAGCGTGGCAGTTAGCACTTCGAAATAACTGTCCACGCCCTTGTTATAGCGGGCGGTCGCCAGGTCCGTGCGCTTCTGCTGGGCGGCGACGAGGCCTTCCGTCGCGCTGATCCGCTCGGCCAGGCCGCTGCGGGCGGCGAGGCTGTCCGCCACTTCGCGGAAGCCGGTCTGGATGGACCGCTCGTATCTGGCGATCTCGATGTTTTTGCGGATCTCCGCGGTTTCGAGGTTCGCCTTGTTGCGGCCGCCGGTGAAAATCGGGACCGTTACGTCGGGCGAGAACATCCAGCTTCCCGTGCCGTTAGTGAACAGATCCGCCAACTCCCTGCTCGAGGTGCCGCCGCTGGCGGTGAGCGCGACGCTGGGGAAAAACGCCGCGCGGGCGGCTCCGATGTTGGCGTTGGCGGCGCGCAACCGGTGCTCTGTCTCGCGGATGTCGGGGCGGCGGCGCAGCAGGTCGGAGGAAACCCCGGCCTTCACCTCGGCGACGACGACCTCATCCAGAGAGCGGCCGTTAGGAAGGCTGGCGGGCAACGAGCCGCCGGCGAGGAAGACCAGCGAGTTGTTGATCTCGCGGCTGCGCTGGCGGAATGTCGCTAGATCGGCCTTGGCGGTTTGCCGCTGGATTTCCATCGAACTGAGGTCGAGCTCGGAAACCGTGCCGGTATCGAAGCGCTGCTTCATGAGGTCGTAGGCGGCGTTCATCCCGTCGAAGGTCTGCTGGGAGAGTGCGATCTGCTCGTCGAGCGCGCGCTCGGCGAGGTATTGGTTCGCCACCTCCGCCACCAGCGAGATCTGCGCACCGACCCGCGCCGCGTCGCTGCCGAAGTAGCTTTCCAAGGCCGCGCTGTTCAGGCTGCGGACGCGGCCGAAGAGATCGAGCTCGTAGGAAACCAAGCCGACGGAAACGTCGTAGGAATCCGTGCGCATCAAGTCACTGGAGCTGGGATTGCCGAGCCCCTGCTTGCGCTGGCCCGTGGCGAAGCCGTTGATCGTCGGGAACAGCTCGCTGCGGGAAATCGCGTATTGCGCGCGGGACTGCTCGACGTTCAACGCTGCCACGCGCAGGTCGCGGTTGTTCGCCAGCGCGGTTTCGACGAGTTTCCTCAGCCGCGGGTCGGTGAAGAATTTCTGCCAGGCGATGTGGGCGGAGACCTCGCCGCCGGTGTTCCCGGGAAACTTCGCGGAGACCGGCGACTTGACCGGATCGAGCGACGGCGCGAGCGAGCACGCGCCTGATAGCAAGGCCACGGCGAGGATGGAAACGGATGACTTACGCATGATGAATCTCTCCTTTCTTCCCGGTGAAGCGGGCGACGATCTTGCTGATGACCACGAAGAACACCGGCACCAGGAAGATGGCGAGGAAGGTGCCCGAGATCATCCCGCCGGCGACTCCGGTGCCGATCGCGTTCTGGCTGGCGGAGCCCGCGCCGGTGCTGACTACCAGCGGCAAGACACCGAGCACGAAGGCCATCGAGGTCATGAGAATGGGTCGCAGCCGCAGACGCACCGCTGTGAGGATCGATTCAATGAGCCCCTTCCCTTGCTGTTGGAGACCCAGCGCGAACTCGATGATCAAGATGGCGTTCTTGGTCGAGAGTCCGACGGTCGTCAGCAGGCCGACCTTGAAGTAAACATCGTTCGGCAAGTCGCGGAACGAGACGGCGGCGAGCGCGCCGATGATTCCTAACGGCACCACCATGATCACCGCCACCGGGATCGACCAGCTTTCATAAAGCGCGGCGAGGCAGAGGAAAACGATCAGGATCGAAACGCCGTAAAGCAGCGGTGCCTGGTTGCCGGAAATCCGCTCTTCGAGCGACTGGCCGCTCCACGAATAACCGATTCCGGCGGGCAGTTGCGCCGCCATCGTTTCCATCTCCAGCATCGCGTCGCCGGAGCTCAGGCCCGGTGCCGCGGAGCCGACGATGTTGATCGCCGGAATGCCGTTGTAGCGCTGGAGCTGCGGCGAGCCGAAGGTCCAGCGGGTGGTGGTGAACGAGGACAGCGGCACCATTCCGCCGCTTTTGTTGCGGACGTAAACCTTGCCGAGATCCTCGGGCTTCATCCGGAACGGCGCGTCGAGCTGCACGATCACCCGCTGCACCCGCGGGCCGTTGACGAAGTTGTTCACGTAGGACGAGCCGAAGGCGGTCTGCATGGTCGTGTTGATGTCTGCTAGAGAAACGCCGAGCGCCGCGGCCTTGTCCTGGTCGAGGTCGATCTTCATCTGCGCGGCATCGGCGAGGCCCTGCGGCCGCACCATCATGAGCTTGGGGTTCTGCGCGGCCATGCCTAGCAGCCGACCCTGCGCCTCGTTGAGTTTCTCATGGCCCACGCCGCCGACGTCCTGCAGCCAGAAATCGAAACCCGACGAGGTTCCCAGCTCCGGAATGGCTGGCGGATTGATCGGAAACACGATCGCGTCCTTGATGTCGCCGAGCCCCATCATCGCGCGCTCGATCACGGCCTGCACGCGATGCTCCTTGCCTTCGCGCTCGTCCCACGGCTTCAAGCGGAGGAAGGCGAGCGCCGAGTTCTGCGCCCGTCCCGCGAAGCTGAATCCCGCGACGGTGAAGTAGTGCTCGATTTCCGGCTGCTTGGAAAAATAATCCTCCACCTTTCTCAGCGCCTCGCCCGTCCGCTCGTCGGTGGCTCCGACCGGCAGCGAGATGAGCGTGATGAAATAGCCCTGATCCTCCTCGGGAAGGAACGACGACGGCATTTTCTTGTAGAGCATCACCACCAGCAACATCACCAGCGCCAGCGCCACGATCCCGGTGAACGAGCGCTTCACCAGCACGCCAACCCAGCTCTGATAGCGCGTCGTGAAGGCGTCGAACGAGCGGTTGAACCAACCGAAAAACCCGCCCTTCGCGTGATGGTGGCCGGCGTCCATTTGTTTCAAGAGCGAGCCGCACAGCGCCGGAGTTAGCGAAAGCGCGAGGAAAACCGAGAACAACATGCACGACACCATCGACATCGTGAACTGCCGGTAAATCGTTCCCACCGAGCCGCCGAAGAACGCCATCGGGATGAACACCGCGGTGAGCACCAGCGTGATTCCTATCAGCGCGCTGGTGATCTGGCCCATCGCCTTGCGCGTCGCCTCCTTCGCCGGTAGCCCTTCCTCGCTCATGATCCGCTCGACGTTTTCGACCACCACGATCGCGTCATCCACCAGGATGCCGATGGCCAGCACCATGCCGAACATGGTGAGCACGTTGATGGAGAATCCGAACGCCGCCATCAGGCCGCAGGTCCCTAGCAGCGCCACCGGCACCACCAGCGTCGGGATCAGCGTGGCGCGGAAATTCTGCAGGAACAGATACATCACCAGGAACACCAGGATGATCGCCTCGATGAGCGTCTTGAGCACTTCCTTCACCGAGATTTCCACGAAGGTGGAGGTGTCGAGCGGATAGATCACCTGCATGCCCGGCGGGAAGAACTCCCTCAGGCGGTCCACCTCCGCGCGCACCGCGGCGGCGGTGTCGAGCGCGTTGGCGGTGGGCGAGAGCTTGACCGCCGCGGCGGACGCCGGCTTGCCGTCGATGCGCGCCTTGATCGA
>CANHPN010000047.1 GCA_947462535.1 Akkermansiaceae bacterium
CCGGCGCCGCCGAGCGTGCGAACTACCAGATGTTCCTCTCCGAACTCTGCGACATCCTCGAAGTCCCGCGCCCCGATCCCACCTCGCCCGATCCCACGAAAAACCTCCACGTCTTCGACCGCGCCATCAGCCGCGTGAATCCCGACGGCTCCTCCGTCACCAACTACATCGACCTCTACAAATCCCGCCACTTCGTCCTCGAAACCAAACAAGGCGTCTCCTCCGAAAGTGGCGGTGACCTCCGGTCGCCGTCCTCTCCTTCCACCAAATCCGGCCAGCCGCCTCGTCGCCCTCAACCACGAGCGCGCCGCCGAGGAAAAGCGCGGCCTCATCCGCTGGCTGCGCCCGGAGTATCAGCGTGGCGGCGATCACCGGTCGCCCAGCCCGCCGGAGGCAATCCAACCACACCTCACCGGCACGGAACCCGCCGACCTCTCAAAATCCAACATTCAAAATCCAACATCCATCCCCCCCTGGCCCGACCGCCTGCCGGAGCAAGTCGCCATTCTCCGCAAGCTTATCGGCGGTTACGACAAGAGTGTCGTCACTCCTGATGCCGAGGCTCTGTCGGGCCTCTTCGGCCGCAAAAACAAGAAACGCACCGAGCAGATCGAGGGGATCCTGGAGACGCTGAAGGGGCTGGGGCAGTTGTGAGACGAACGAGGGCGAATGATGTCAAAGTCGCGACATCTTCTTATTTCGCGGCTCCACAATAAACCCGAACGGCCTCTTGTGCTCTGAAGCGATCCGTTTGATTTCCTCCCAGCGGTTGACCACCTCGCGGACGATCACCCAATGGTCCCAGCCGGATCTGGGAGGCTTGAAGAAAAAGACTCCGATCTTGTTTTGCTGGCAGAGATCCCACTGGGCACGAGTGCGGTGGATATTCAAATCCTGCGTCAGAACGACTCCGTGTTTGGATGCTACCTGGGGAATCCATTCCTCATCAGCGGCCCCTCACTCGAATTCATCCGGACACCAAATCACCGAAACATTTTCCGAAGGTCTGGCCTTCTGAAACTCACCCATGCCGGATGCGATTCGATGGGAAAAATTCTCATCGAAATAGATCCTCATGCGGCTTTTTGTTGCTCGAAGGCCTTTGCAGCAAGCACCGCCTCAGTCGAGATGCGGAAGGACTCGGCGACGTTTTCGGCAGACTCCCCCCCGCGAAGCAATGACATGACGGCTTCAGTGGTCAGGTTGGTGCCTTCGATCAACGGTCGGCCGAATGCGCGGCGCGGGTCCACCACCACAGGATGTTCCCGGCCCAAGGGAAAGTAACGGCTGGCAAGGGAACTGGCCTGGTCGAAGTCAAAACTGGCGCAGAATGGTTCCAGTACCTTGCTGAAGGCGGTTTGCCCGCGGGTGCCGAGCTCCAGGAGAATATCATCGTTCAGGGATTTGATCAGCGTCCGCCCCGAAGTCATAAGGCCTTTGAGCGCAAAAGGATGAGGTGTTTGAAATCTGTCCATCAACTCCGCCCTAGCCTGGCGCACGGTGGACATCGGAATGCTACGCTTCCTAAGCTGGGCGATCGTGAAAAGCTCAATCAGGGCATGAAAACCAAAGTGGCGATCCGCTCCCTCTCCCTCCGTGATGAATTCGCCCGCCGGGTAGTATCGCCGGTCATCGTCCAATCGGCCGCTGACCCATGAACGTAGAACAGATAACGGCAGCCGCAGGATTCGAGCGGCATCCGGCACCAGATAAACACCCCGACTCCAGGGGTCGGCGATTGGTTTGGCTACGATCACGCCGTGAAGCTAGCACGCGGAATCCGGACGCTGCAACAGAAACCCCGCTTGACTGAACAAGGCAGGGGGTGAAAAGCACCAGGCAATGCAGCGCGGGCATCTCGCCCACGAGTGGAGAGAAAGAATGTGGGCGAGACGCCCACACTCCTTGCGACGCACTCCTCACCCGCCTCGTCGCCCTCACCGGCGACAGGAATGTCGCCACTCCTTATGACGCCGATATTCCCAGTTCTCCAGTTGGCTGAACGGCGGCTTGCACGACCAGGTCCCCAACAAACGAAAAAAGCCACGAGCGTGGCACCCCTGGCTTCTTGAAACGTCTGTCGCTTTTCAGATCATCCCTTCCACGAGCTTCTCCAGCTTCACGATGTCCGCCGAGAAGGCGCGGATGCCGTGGGCGGTTTTCTCGGTGGCCATGGCGTCTTCGTTGAGCATGAAACGGAAGTCGCTTTCGTTGAGGCTGAGCTTTTTGAAATCGCTGGCGGCGGCTTCCGCGGCGGTGAGGCGGGCGGCGACCGGCTCGTCGGAAGCTTGCAGCTCGGCGAGCAGGCCGGGGCTGATGGTGAGTAGGTCGCAACCGGCGAGCGCAAGGATTTCGCCCTTGTTGCGGAACGAGGCACCCATGACTTCGGTCTTATAACCGAATTTCTTGTAGTAGTTGTAAATGGCGCGGACGGAAATGACGCCCGGATCTTCGTCGCCCTGGAAATCCTTGCCGGTGGCGGCCTTGTGCCAGTCGAGGATGCGACCGACGAAGGGCGAGATGAGCTGCACCCCGGCTTCGGCGCAGGCGACGGCCTGGGCGAACGAGAACAACAGCGTGAGATTGCAATGGATGCCTTCCTTTTCGAGCGCTTCCGCCGCCTTGATACCTTCCCAGGTGGAGGCGATCTTGATGAGGATGCGGTTGCGGGAATGACCTTCTTTTTCGTAGGCCGCGACGAGCTGGTGCGCCTTGGCGATGGTGGCGGCGGTGTCGAAGGAGAGGCGGGCATCGACCTCGGTGGAGACGCGGCCGGGGACGATCTTGAGGATTTCCAAACCGAACAGAATCAGAATCCGGTCGAGGATCGCCTCCGTCAGCGCGGGGCCGGTGACGCCGGTGGCTTTCACTTCGCTCACGGCTTGCTCGACGAGGTGGTGGTATTCCGGCTTGGCGGCGGCCTGAAGGATCAACGACGGGTTGGTCGTCGCGTCCTGAGGCTGATAGATCTTCATCAATTCGAAATCTCCGGTATCGGCGACAACGGTCGTGAACTGCTTCAGTTGATCGAGTTGATTCATGCTCATGAGAGGAATGGCTTAGCCCCGCTGACCCGGATTGGGAGGATGAAATTCGCTTCCTCGGCACCTGTTGGCATGAATCTCACTTCAGCCGGTGATGAAGCCGCTTGAATGCAACAGCTCCTGCCAGGGCACCGAACACATCGGCCAACCAGTCATGGAAATCGTTCCCGCTGCGGCCCGGGGTGAGACTTTGGTGCCACTCGTCGAGCCAGCCGACCAGCCCGACGACGGCGATCGCAATCGATAGGATCGCCTTCCAATTCGGTCGCTCCGGTCTCAAGCGGAACAGGTAGGCGCAGAGCAAACCGCTGCCGCCGAAGAAGTAACCGAAATGCGCCAGCTTGTCGAAATGAGCGATCGGTGGAGCGAACTGCTGCTGCCCCGAGAACGAGGAGAGAGTCCACAAGACCGCGAACCAGAGCAAGAACGCGCCAAGCCAGAACTTCGGATTCCGTGGAAGCCGCGCCATCCTCAGAGCTTGCGCATCTCGTCCTCAAGCCGCTCTGCCAGCCACTGCTTCATCATCGACTGATAGTTGAGGAAGCGCCCGCGGGCGATGCGCTTGATCCGCGAAAGCATCCGCGGGTCGAAGCGCAGGGTGATGGTGGTGGACTCGCGCGAATCCGCCTCATGCACGGAGGTGGCCATCAAGCGGCCATCGAGCTCGTGGGTTTCCCAAAAACGGGCTTCGGCGGCCTCATCGGCAAAGTCAGGAATTTCAGTCCAGCGGGTGACGGCTTGCATGGGATCAAAAGGAGTCAGCGGAATTCCGCGTATTTGCGATCGTAGAATTTCTGTTCGGCATCTGACATTTCGCGGGCGGCGACGACGCGGGCGGACTTGCCATCCGTGCTGAAGGAGAGGAACAAATACCGGTCCGCCACCGTGCGGCCGAGCGTGTAGTAGCGCGAGGCATTGTCGGAGCGCTCGTTGTCTGGCAGGAAACGGACGGCAAAGGGATCCTCGAAAGCTTCTTCAAGCTCACGGGGTTTGATGTTTTGAAGGTCGAATTGGACGTCGATAAGGTCGAGTTCCATGGCGGGAGTTTGCGGTTGAGTCGGGAAAGTGCAACAAAGACTTTGAGGATGAAATGCGGATCGCTTGCGGCACTGCGGCAAAACCGCGATTTCCGATTGGGAAATCCGGCTTGGCGGTTGGAGACCGCCGCCACGTTCAGCGTCGGCGCGTTTGCTCTTCGATGAAGATTTCCGCCAGACGGAAACAGCGGCGGGAAAGGTCCTTCGCGTCGTTGTCGCCGATGAGCGCGACGCCTTCCTCGCTGACCTCGGCCAGATAGATCTTCCACGCCATCTTGGTCAACAACTCGGGATCGATTTTCGGACGCGGCGGCTGATGGGCTTGAGGACGCGGGCGCGGCTCATGATCGGGCGCAGCTGACTTCGGCTCCGGCGCGGCGACGGATTGGGACTCCTCGCTCGAAGACTCGGCTGCATTCTGAGGTCCGTTTCCCTGGCCCTTGCCCTTGCGCCGACGGCGCTTCCGCTTGGCGGACTCCGTTGTCTGGGACGGACTGCCGCCACCGGAGTCCGCTTCGTTTTCCGGCCAATCGTCGCCGACCGGTGCCGACGCTTCGATCGGCTCCTCACGCTTTGGAGCGGATGGAAATGGAATGCTTACAACCTCCTGCACGGCGTCTGCCGCCGCGGATTTCACGGTGCCGGATTTCTTGGCGACCTTCTTCGGGCGGGGAGTGGAAATCCGGCGGACACGCGACGCGTTTCCGGCAGTTGGATCGGGAGAATTTTCAGGGGAGGCTGTGGTTTCTTCGCTCATGTTGCTGAGAGAAAGAAGCCCGCCGGAACGACATGCGTCGAGAACATTCAGGCTTCAGGACCCCCAATAATGAGGCGAAACGCATCCTGCGAGATGGCAATCGTTAAAGAACCATTCCAGGACGGTCAGGACCGATGATGGACCAACGATTGGCCGCTGCCGTTCCTTCGACGAATCAGAAGTTCTTGATGTCGTCGCGGTTGGTGGGGTCCGACAGCGTTGCAGGCTTGGTTTTTCCATCCTTGCCCATCGACCAAAGATCGAAGTCTGGGTTTTGTGTATCGTTATTGGAAACGCCTTCGGCGTCTGTCGCCGTTCGATAGGCATATTCGTTGCCCCACGGGTCAACAATCTTGGTTGGGTGGGTTCCCGTTTTCGTCGGTGCGGGAGGGGTGGCCTGGCCAGCGAAAAATCTGTCCAGCCAGCCTTGTTTCGTGGTCGTGGGATCCAAATCAGACAGATAAATCCTGGTTGCTTTCGGGAAACTAACAGTTCCGATTTGCTTTGTCCAAGTCGCGGGTGGAGTCGCCTGCTTTCCATAATCGTAGCCCTCGTAAAACAGCGCGGTGTATAATGAATCCGCTGACTGATCACTACCGTCTGCAGTGTTGCCTGTCGGTGGATACATATCCATATCCAGCCTGTATTCCTCAAGTGCTTTGGAAATCAGGGCGATTTGCACCTTGGCCTTTTCCCTATCCCGGCGTTCGGTGACGAATCCGATGCCGCCGATGACGAGTCCGGCGAGGATGATGATGATGGTAACAACCGCCATCACCTCGATGAGAGTGAAGGCTGCCTTGCCGATGCGCTGGGTGATTTTCATAATCCTTGGATTTTGAGCCTGAATGCGATGGCCGCCAGCGGATTACTGGTTGCCCATCGTAGAGATCATCTTAATCAGCGGCAGGAACAATGCAAATACGACCGCGCCGACGATGAGGGCGAGGATCACGATCATGATTGGCTCGAGGATCGAGGTGAGGGCGGTGACGGCGTTATCGACTTCGTCGTCATAAACGTCGGCGACCTTGAGAAGCATCTCGGGGAGCTGTCCGGTTTCCTCGCCGACGTCGACCATGGAGATGACCATGTTGGGGAAAACGCCGCAGGCTTGGAGCGGGGTGACGATGGTTTCACCCTCCTTGACGGCTTCGTGGACTTTTTCGATCGCCTGGGAAATGACGACGTTGCCGGCGGTGTCGCGGGTGATGTTGAGCGCCTGGAGGATGGGGACGCCGGAGGTGACGAGCGTGCCGAGGGTGCGGGAGAAGCGGGACACCGCGCTCTTGCGCTGGATATCGCCGAGGACGGGCATTTTCAGCTTCATGTTGTCGATCACCACGCGACCGCCGGCCGTGCGTCCCCAGATGTTGAAGAGGAAGACTCCGATGCCAAACATGATGAATACGAAAACCACATTGGGCACGAAGAGCGGCCGGGCGAGGAAGAACTCGGACATGCCGAAGACGATCTTGGAAATGAGCGGCAGTTCGGAGTCCGTGTTGGAGAACATTTCCTTGAACTTCGGCACGATGAAAATCATCAGAAAGACGAGGATGGCGACGGCGATGAACATGACGATCACTGGATAGACCATGGCGGAGACGATCTTGTTCTTCAGCTTCTGGGCCTTTTCCTGATACTCGGCGAGACGGTTGAGGACGATTTCAAGGACACCGCCGAGTTCGCCGGCCTTGACCATGTTGACGTAGAGCTTGTTGAAAATCTTCGGGTGCTGGGCGAGCGACTCGGAGAAGGTGGAGCCGCCCTGGACGTTTTCCGCGAGCGCGCTGACGGTTGCCTTGAGGACGGGATTGGGTTCTTGTTTTTCAAGAACCGTGAGGCTGCGGAGAAGCGGCAGGCCGGAGTCGATGAGCGTGGCGAGCTGGCGGGTGAAGATCATCAGACTCTTCGGCTTGATGCTGCCGCCGACATGGCCCTTGGCGGAAGGCTTGGACGCGGTCTTGCCCTTGGTTTTGACCGGGGCGCTTTTGGCTTTGCCCTTGGTCTTTCCATCTTCGCTGATTTGAGTCGGATAGAGCCCTTTGGCGCGGAGCTGTTGGATGGCTTCGGCCTCGGTGGCGGCCGACAGGGTGCCGGTCGTCTGTTCACCTTTTGGATCAAGCGCGGAGTATTGAAAGTTAGCCATAGGGATGGATTTTTTTGTGGGTTAAGTGAGTCAGTGTAAAGAAAGTAAGTGCGAGAGGCAGAAATTAATGATGGCGGAATGTCGTGCCGGGACAGGAAACTCAGGTGTATTTGAGCACTTCCTCGATCGTGGTGGTTCCGGCATAGATGTTGCGCAAGCCGTCCTCGCGGAGGGTGTTCATCCCGAGCTCGACCGCCTTCTGTTTGAGGACCACGGAGGGGGCCCGCGCGGTGATCAGCTCGCGGATCGGATCGGTCACGTTGAGCAGTTCATAGAGGCCTCGGCGGCCGCGGTAGCCGGACTGGCCGCAGGCGTCGCAGCCGGCACCGGTGAAGAACTGCTTGTCACCGAGTTCGTGCGCGGAAATTCCGAGCTGGCTGAGGATGGATTCGTTAGGCTCGTAAGGGGTCTTGCATTCCTTGCAAATGGTCCGGACGAGACGCTGGGCGAGGATGCCCTCAAGCGAGGCGGAGACGAGGAACGGCTCGCAGCCCATGTCCACGAGACGGGTGACCGCGCCGGGAGCGTCGTTGGTGTGAAGGGTGGAGAGCACCAAGTGACCGGTGAGCGCGGCCTGGATACCGATGGTCGCGGTCTCCTTGTCCCGCATTTCCCCGATCATGATCCGGTCCGGGTCCTGACGGAGGAAGGCGCGGAGCACGCGCGGGAAGTCGAGGCCGATGGCTTCATTGATGGGGATCTGGATGATGCCGTCGATGTCATACTCGACCGGGTCTTCCGCGGTGAGGAGTTTCGCGTCGATGGTGTTGATCCGGCGGAGCGCGGCGTAGAGCGTGGTGGTCTTGCCCGCACCAGTGGGACCGGTGACGATGAAGATGCCGTTAGGCTTCTCGATCGTGTCGGTGATGTAGTTGTAAATGTGGTCCGTGAGGCCGAGGTTCTCGAGCGAGAGGTTGATGGACGAGCGGTCGAGCACCCGTAGCACGATCGATTCGCCGTGGTGGGTGGGCAGCGAGGAAACCCGCATGTCCACTTGCTTTTCACCGAACTGTTTGACGATCCGGCCGTCCTGGGGAATCCGCCGCTCGGCGATGTTCATGTTGGACATGACCTTGACGCGAGAAATGATCGGCCCGGCGAGGTGGATCGGCGGCGGAGCCATTTCGTAAAGCGCGCCGTCCACCCGGTAGCGAATCTTGAAGTCCTTTTCGAAGGGCTCGAAATGGATGTCGGAGGCCTTCTCCTTGATAGCCTGATAGAGAACGAGATCGACGTAACGGATGATGGGCGCGGAGTTCGCCTCGGACTCCAGGTCCGCGGCGTTCATGCTCTCGGCGCTGGCGTCAAGCTGGCTGAGGATGCACTCCATCGCTTTGCCTTCGCCGCCATAGCACTCGTTGATCTTGGCCTCGACCAGGTAATCCGGGGCGACGACGACGGTGATTTCACGGCCGAGGGCGAAACGCAGGTCTTCGGGAGTCTGCGGGTTGAGGGGATCTACCAGCGCCACGTAGAGTCCGTGCTCGTCGAAATTGACGGGCAGCGCGCCGTGCAGGCGGGCGGTGCCGGCGGGCACGAGCGCGAGCAGCGCCTCGGGCGGAGTCCAGTCGCGGAGATCCACCATGCTGGTGCCCAGCTCGGAGGCCACGACCGGCCAGACGTCGTCGCGGCTCTGGATGACCTGGAAGTCTGCCAGAATCTCGGTGATTTCCTTACCGCTGTGGCCGACCTCCGCGAGGATATCCTGGGCGAGCGCCTGGTCGATGAGACCACGCGATTGGAAAAGTTCGATGATCTGTTGGTTGTCCATGGGACTGGGAGGCGAAAGGATTTTTGGAAAGTTAGAAATCGGTGGTGATCAATCGGCGTCCGACATGGTGGCGTGCACCACCTCGCTGCCGGAGGTGAGGCCGGAGAGCACCTTGCGGATGCCGTCCTCGCGGAGGGTGCGCATGCCGAGCTCGCGGGCTCGGCGGCGGAGCTGGGTGGAGGTCAGGCCGGTGTTGATCATGGTGCGGACCTCGTCGTCGATGAGGAAGGTTTCGAAAATCCCCATCCGGCCCTTGTAGCCGTTGCCGCGGCATTTCTCGCAGCCGACCGGGCCGAAGATGGTGGCTTGCGTCATCCGCGACGAGTCGAGGGAAAGCGCGCGCATTTCCTTGTCGGTGAGCTGGGCCGGGGCCTTGCAAAGCGGGCAGAGTTTCCGCACCAGCCGCTGGGCGAGGACGGCGCGGACGGCGGACGCGATGAGGAACGGTTTCACCCCGATGTCGGCGAGACGGGCGACAGCGGAGGGCGCGTCGTTAGTGTGCAGAGTGGAGAAAACCAAGTGACCGGTGAGCGACGCGTTGATGGCGATGTTCGCCGTTTCCGCATCGCGGATTTCCCCGATCATGATGATGTTCGGCGCTTGCCGGAGCATCGCGCGCAGGGCGGCGGCGAACGTCATGCCGATGTCGGTCTTGACCATGACCTGGTTGATGCCGGGAAGCTCATACTCGACCGGGTCTTCCACGGTGATGATCTTTTTGTCCGGCTTGTTGATGACGTTGAGACAGGCGTAAAGCGTGGTGGTTTTTCCCGAACCGGTGGGCCCTGTGACCAGGAGAATTCCGTCCGGGAGCCCG
This sequence comes from Akkermansiaceae bacterium, assembly GCA_947462535.1. GTDB lineage: Bacteria > Verrucomicrobiota > Verrucomicrobiia > Verrucomicrobiales > Akkermansiaceae > Luteolibacter. The sequence goes on from CANHPN010000047.1 coordinate 9,579, forward strand.
AGAAGCTGCTCGAAAACCTGCTGGTCATCCGAGAAAAAGCCGAGTTCGGGAAGACCTAACAGCAGCGCCGTCTTGTCCAGAATCCGCATGACGATGGACTCGCCGTGATTGGACGGAACTGAGGAAACCCGGAGATCGACCTCCTTGTCGCCCATTTTCAACTGGATCCGGCCGTCCTGTGGCAGGCGCTTTTCCGCGATCGACATGGTGCCGCTCATCACTTTCAAACGGGCGATGATGGCGGGCAGAAGTTTCTTCGGATGGGTATCGACGTGGACGAGCTTGCCATCGAGCCGGTAACGGACCCGGACCGAGGTTTCTAGCGGCTCGATGTGGATATCCGAAGCCCGCAGGCGGAAAGCCTCGGTTAGCAACTGCATCACCAGGCGGATGATCGGCGCGTCGCTGCCGCCGGGCCCGGCCTCGGCGTCGCCGCCGGTCACCGAGTATTCCGGTGAAGCCGTGGTCGCAACCTCGCCGGTATGATAGAACTGCCGGAGATGCCCCTGGATGTCCTGCTGCGTGGCGCAAACCAGATTGAGTTCGCGGCCGATGACGTGCGGCAAGCTGTCGAGCGACTCGAAATCGAGCGGGTCGGCAAGCGCGATGGTCAGTGCCAGCCCATCGTCCTGCACCGGGATGACCCGGTAGCGCTTGGCGATTTCATCGGTGATGGCTTCCGTGATCACCGGATCGAAGGTCACGTCGGAAAGACGGATGAACGGGATACCGGCGTTGACTGCCAGAGTCTTGGCGACGTCCTCCTGGCTGAGCGAGGTGTGTGCGAGGAGGTGCTCGACGATCGTCTCGCTCCCGGAGAGCGAGTCTCGGGCGCGAGCGACTTGGTCGGCGCTCACCATTCCGGCTTCGGCAAGCAATTCTGCGAGATAGTCTTCGTTGGAAAACACTGGGCTCTGAGTCCTTGGATGTGGATTTTTAAAAATCAGCAACTCGGACTACCGTCCCTTGCTTCGTCTTCCGCAGACTGTCCAAGCTCCCCGGCAGTTGTCAACCAGCCACATCGCAAGAAACCGCAGTTTTCCGCATCAAAAAAAGTTTATCGGCGAATCATACACGCAATGTAGTCACCATGACTATTCATCCGGCCAGATTTCGCCCCGCCTGCGGCTACAACTTGACGGCCAGACGCGTTTGCCGGGACAGCGGAAACTCCTGGCAAACCCGGGAATGGGAACGGCGGTGAATCCCTACCAGCATCCCGACGGCCGCCAGACTGAAAACCAAACTGGTGCCGCCGTAGCTCACGAACGGCAGCGGCAGCCCGTCATTCGGTAGCATCGCGGTGGTGACGGCGATGTTCTGCATCGCAGGAACCACGATCACGCAGGTCAGCCCCAAGGCGACGCAGCGGTTGAAAACATTGTTCGCCTGAAGCGCGATGCCGCAACCACCGACAGCTATCAGGACGTAGCAAAGCACCACCGCGAGTGTGCACGGCAAGCCCAGCTCCTCGCCCACGACCGGGAAAATGAAGTCGATGTGCGCAAAGGTCAGCGTCCCGAATTTCTCCACCCCGTTGCCAAGACCGACGCCCCACGGACCGCCATTTCCGAGGGCGAGCAGGGCGCGCCACTGCTGCATCCCCTTGTCCAGCTGGTGGACCGGGTTTTCCAAATCCAGCCACGCGTCAATCCGGGCACGCCGGACGACGTCGTTCATCACGTAATACATCGCTCCGGAAATCGCCACCACAGCCGTCGGCAGCGCGTAAAGCAGCCGGGTGCCCACGCAAAACATCATCGCCCCCACGGCGGCGGACAGCGACAGCGCCGTGCCCACGTCGGTCTCCCCGGCGATCAGGATGATCGGAACGCCCGCGATCATTCCCGGAATCACGAAGCCGCGCCAGAAGGTCCGCACTTCGGTTTGCCAGCGTGCGAACCAAGCCGCCAAGGCGATCACGATCACGATTTTCGCCGCTTCCGACGGCTGGAATTGGCCGATCAGCGGCACCTTGATCCACCTGTTGGACCCGAGCTGCGGATCGGCGATGCCAGGCACGAAGCAACAAACCAGCAACACGCAGGCACCGCCGAGCATCCAGGGAGAGAATTTACGGAACCATTCCAAGGGAAGCCGCGCGGCGAAAATCGCGGCGAAAATCCCGACCCCGACCATGATCGACTGGCGTTGCAGGAAATGGTAGTGCCCGAATCCCCTCACCCACGCGCCCGTGCTCGTCAGCATGATCAGACCGAGCACGACAAGCGCGGCCACTGCGGTGCAAAGGATGATAGAGCAATGGCGGGTCATCGGGAAAAAACAATTACCGGGGAATCACGAGGCTCATACCGCCCCGGAGTTTGCGCGCGTCGCTGAGGCCGTTCGCTTTCATCAGCGCATCCTGATTCACCTTGAAACGGTTAGCAATGCGCCAGACGCTGTCGCCATTCTGCACGATGTAGGTCTTGCCGGAGGCGGCGGCCGACGAGCCCGAGGCCTGTGCGCCACGCGTGATGTTAGGACGGACCAGCTGCGCGCGCGGCGCGCCGCTCACATCCACCGGCACCGCATCCACCAACCCGTGATCAGGGGCTGCCGCGGATTGATTCCGGAGCGCGGTGACTTCCGGCGGATCGATGGCGACGATGCGCTTGGGTGGAATCTTGAGAATCAGCCCCGGCCCGATATCGACGTGGTCGTTGATCAGCCGCAGATCGCTCTCATCCACGGCCTCCGCAGCGGCGATGCGGGCGTAGTTGTCACCCGCTCTAACGATGTATGGCTTCTCGCCGGATGACAGGCGGGGAAGATCGGCGCGACGCGGCGCGGGTGCCTCGGCAGCGACCGTGGGAGCGGTCTCAACCTTGCCGGTCTTCGCCGCTTGCGGCTCAGCATGCGTCCGGCCGTCGAGAAATTTCTGGTGCACGAAAATCAGCCCGATCGCCACGATGTGGATCAGGAAGATAATCGTCAGCGCGCGCGAAATCTTCGAGCTGCTGTCATCCGCGTCCATGTCTGCGGTCGCCGCAGCCGCGACACGTTGTTTGCGGTTGGCGGTGACGGCGCTCAGGCGCTTGAAAATTCCTTTGGGCACGGGACGGCGTTTGACGGGGAGTGTTTGGGGTTTCATGAGATTTAGCGGAGTTGATGGACAAGATCGCGGAAAGCGTTTCCACGCTGTTCATAGCCGGTGAACTGATCGAACGACGAGGTTCCCGGTGAGAGTAAAACGGTCGAGCCGCGCGGCGCAAGGCTGCGCGCGGTCGCCACGGCGGCGGACAAGTCTGATACCGATTCACAAGCGACAGCCTGGGAGAAAAGGTCCGCCAGCGGGCGGGCGATCTGGCCGAACGTGACGACGGCCAGCGCCTTTGCAGTTAGCAGCGGGACCACCGAGGTGTAATCGAGACCCTTCTCTTTTCCGCCAGCGATGAGCACCACCGGCCGGGTTTGCGAGCGCAACGCGCTTTCCAGCGCGTGCAGGTTTGTCGCCTTGGAGTCATTCAAATACTCGACTCCATCGAGCGTGCGGATGAGTTCGCAGCGGTGCGGCGGCGGCGCATAGCCATGCAGTGCCTCACGCATGGTGAGCAAGGAAATTCCGAGCACCTGGCAAGCTGCCAGAGCCGCCATCGTGTTCTCCGCGTTATGGAGGCCGCGCAGGCCGGTGTCGTGATCCATGTCGAGCCAGGTCTCGCCGCCGTGCTCGATGGTGTGGCCCCCGGAATACCAATCCGCCGCGCGATCCGTCGTTGAAAACGTCACCACCTTGGCCGCCAGCGCGGGAAGATTTTCGCCGGTCCGCACCACCGCGGTATCCGCCGAAGTCTGGTTCTCGAAAATCCGCAGCTTGGCCGCCCGATAGGCTTCCACCGTCGGGTAGCGGTCCATATGGTCCGGCGCGAAATTCAGCCAGATCGCGACGACCGGATGCAGCGTGCGAATCGTCTCTAACTGGAATGAGCTCAGCTCCAGCGAGACGACCGCCGGCGGATTCGACTGGAGCACTACCTCGGCGAACGGCGTGCCGTAATTCCCGCAAGCCGTCCCGCCGAGCGAGGCGTGGGAAAGAATCCGCTCGACCAGCTCGGTCGTCGTCGTCTTCCCGTTCGTCCCGGTGATGCCGATGATCCGGCCTTGATAGAAACGCGCCGCCAGCTCCACCTCGCCGATCACCTCGCCCGCGTGCTTGGAAAACGCCGCGACGTAAGACCCGTAGGTCTCAATGCCGGGACTCACGACCAACAGGTCCGACACCAACTCGCGACCTTCCGCCTCCATGGCGTTAGGGTGGATTTCCACACCGGATGGCATGTCGGAAAATTTCTCCTCACCCGCGCTGTCCCAGGCGGAAACCCGCGCGCCCTCGCGCAGCGCGAGCGCCGCAGCCGCGCGACCGCTACGTCCCACGCCAAGGATGGCGACATGTTTTCCGGTGAGATCCATGGTTGAGTTAGGCAATCTTGAGAAGGGCGAGACCGAAGAGAGCAAGCATGATCGAGATGATCCAGAAACGGATGATCACCTGGTTTTCATGCCAGCCGAGAAGTTCGAAATGATGGTGGATCGGCGACATCTTGAAGATCCGCTTTTTCCGCAGCTTGAAGCTGCCGACCTGGAGGATGACCGACATCGCCTCCATCACGAACACTCCGCCGATGATGATGAGCAGCAGCTCCTGCTTGGTGCAGATCGCCGCCGTGCCGAGCGCGCCACCGATCGCCAGCGAACCGGTGTCGCCCATGAAAACCTTGGCGGGGTGACAGTTGAACCACAGGAAGCCGAAGCTCGCGCCCACCAGCGCCATCAGGAAAACCGCCAGCTCGCCGATGTAGCGGTTGTGCGGGATCACCAGATACTCGGTGGCCATGTAAAAATGACCTGCGAGATAGGCTAGAAATGCATAGGACAGTGCCACACTAATGGTCGTCCCCGTCGCCAATCCATCGAGCCCGTCGGTCAAATTTACTGCATTCGAACAACCCACAATCACCAGCGCGAAGAAAGGAATGATCATCCAATGCAGGTTGATGATTTCCTCCTTGAACAGCGGAAAACAGATCGATCCAATGTCAATGCGGGTTTCCCCGAGACGGTATCCTGCCAGACCATCGGCGATCTGTTGGGGCGTCGCGCCGAAGCCGGAGATCTCCTTTTTGAAATACAGGAAGCAGGCCGCGATCAGCGCGATGACCAACTGCCAGCCGAGCTTCTTGCGGCTGCTGATGCCGTCGGATTTCTTCTCCTTCACCTTCTTGTAGTCGTCGCAGAATCCCAGCAAGCCGCAGGCCGCCATGGTGCAGGCGCAGACGGCGATGAACGGATTAAACGGGCGGGCGCAGATGAGCGTGGCGATGAGCACCGAGCCGATGATGAGCACGCCGCCCATCGTCGGCGTGCCGATTTTCCCACCGTGCAGTTCCGCCAGTTTGTGGACCTCCGCCGCCGTGCGGATCGGTTGCCCGACCTTGAGCGAGATCAAGCGGCGGATCACCCGCGGGCCGAAGATCACTGATAGAATAAATGCCAGCAATCCGGCGCTCGCCGCGCGGAAGGTGATGTATTGAAACAGATTGAGAAAACGGCAGGTGATCGCCCACGAGTCGCCGCGCTCGAATGCCTGATACCAGAAATCGTAAATCGCCGGGAGCATCAGTTTCGGGGGAATGCGGCTTGCATGACGCGTTCGACGGTGGCGGCGCGGCTGCCCTTGAACAGGACGACGTCACCGGGTTTCACCTCGCGGGTCAGCCACTTGGCCGCCTGGTCGAGGTCGGAAAAATGAGGCGCGTTTTGCGCGCCCTCGGCGATGCCTTCGGCACCTTCCCCCACGGCGATGACAGTGAGGTGGCGCGCGGCGGCGAGCGCGCCGGCGCGGAGGTGCGCGGCAGGGGCATGTGTTCCGAGTTCCCCCATCCGGCCGAGGACGATGATGCGCCGCGAGCCGTTGAGAACCGGCGTATCTGCCAGAGTTTCGATGGCGGCGGCCATCGACTCCGGGTTCGCGTTGTAAGTGTCGTCGATGACGGTCGTGCCGTGGTATTCGTAGCGCCCGAGCCGTCCGCCCGTGAGCGCGGCGTTGGAAAGCGCGTCGGCGATTTCAGCCGGGGAAATCCCTAGCTTCCATCCGGTAGCTGCGGCTAACAACGCGTTGGTCACCATGTGGCGTCCGGGCACTTGCAGGGCGACTTCCACCGGACTCTCGCCCTCGATCACCAGGGTGAACGAAGTTCCGTCCGCTTCCAAACGGAGGTTTTCCCCCCGCACCAAACCGCGGCCGTTGCCGACGGAGACCATGTGCGCCTTCGTCCGCTGGCGCAGATAATCGTGGAAGTCGCAGGTCGCCGGAGTGAACAGAATCCCATCCGCCGGCAGCGCGCGGGCGAGCATGCCTTTTTCCTCGGCGATCGCCTCGCGGGTTTTGAGAAACTCGATGTGCGCGGTGCCGATGTTAGTGATGATGCCGTATTTCGGGCGGGCGATCTCACACAGCGGGGCGATCTCGCCGGGATGGTTCATCCCCATTTCCCAAACGGCGGCGGTATGTTCGGGCGTCGTGGCGAGAATGGTGAGAGGCACACCGATGTGGTTGTTCAAATTCCCGCGGGTGGCGGAGACATTGAAGTGTTTGGATAGAACCGCCGCGGTGAAATCCTTGGTGCTGGTCTTGCCGTTCGAGCCGGTGATGCCCACCACCGGGATTTCGAGCTGCTTGCGCCACCAGCAGGCGAGGCGTTGCAGCGCGAGCAGCGTGTCAGGCACGACGATGACCGCAGTATTTGCCGGAGGCTCGCCTTCCCATTGCTGGACGACGGCGACTGACGCACCGCTCTCCAGCGCCTTGGCGGCGAAGGTGTCGCCATTGAAATTCTCACCGCGCAGCGCGAAGAACACCGAGCCTTGCGGCAGCGTGCGCGTGTCTGTGGAGACGCCGCCGGAAATCATCACGTCATCCCGGCCCGCGGCGAGAGGAACGCCGAAGATGTCAGCAAGTTGCTGGGCGGAGATGGGTTTCATCGCATGTCGGAAATGGCTTGGGCGCGGTCGCGGAGCGCCTTGCTCGCGTGCTTGCGGTCGTCGAAATCGATGGTCTCCCCGGCGAACTGTTGGGTCGTTTCGTGGCCCTTGCCGGCGATGAGGATGATGTCGCCGGAGAGGGAATTCCGCACCGCGAAGTCGATCGCCTCCGCGCGGTCGGGAATGCTGCGGAAGGTTTTGCCTTTGAGCCCGCTTTCGATCTCACGGATGATCGCGAGCGGGTCTTCCGAGCGCGGATTGTCAGAGGTCACGACGCAGGCGTCGCTGTGACGGGCGGCTGCGGCGGCCATCAGCGGGCGCTTGGATTTATCGCGGTCGCCACCACAACCGAAGACGGTGATGAGGCGGCGCGGGTCGAGTTCCTTGAGCGTGCGGCAGGCGTTTTCCAATGCGTCCGGAGTGTGCGCGTAGTCCACAAAGACAGCGGCTCCGCCGGCGTTGCCGACGTTTTCCATGCGCCCCGGAACCTGCGGTGCGTCCACCAGCGCGGCGACGGCGTCACGCGGGCGGATGCCGCAAGCGCTGGCGGCGGCGATGGTTCCTAGCAGATTGTAAACATTGAAACGCCCGATCAACGGGGTGCGGACGAGGAAGGTTTTTCCCTTCGCCGCGAGTTCGAACTCCATGCCCTTCGGGCTTTGGCGGAAGTTGTTCGCGCGGAAATCACTGTGCACGCCGAAGCCGAAGCGGATGACCGGCATCTTGCCGTCCAGCGAAGCCGCGAGTTCCGCGCCGTAAGCGTCGTCGGTGTTGATCACGGCCACCGGCTTTTTCCCTAGCGAGTTGGCGGCCAGATCGTAAAACCATTCCGCCTTCGCCTTGAAATAGGCGTCGAGCGTGCCGTGGTAGTCGAGATGGTCCTGAGTCAGATTGGTGAAAACGCAGGCGTCGAAGCCGATCGCCGAGACGCGTTTCTGATGGATGCCATGCGAGGAGACCTCCATCGCCACACCGCGGCAGCCGTTGTCCTTCATGCGGGCGAGCATGGCGGAAAGCTCGATGGAACCCGGCGTGGTGTGTTTCGCGGTCTCCACCGTTTCGCCGTCATCGACGAGGATGGTGCCGAGCAGCCCGGCGCGATGCCATGCGGTTTTCATCACGTGATGAAGCAGGAACGCGGTGGTCGTCTTGCCGTTGGTGCCGGTGACGCCGGCGATGACGAGGTCCTTCCAGGGATGACCTGCCAGAGTCGAGGCGAGCGTGGCCACGGCGGCGCGGCTGTCAGGCACATGCAGCCAGACGGCAGGCGCGCTGTAATCGGATGGCGGCGCCGTTTCCGCCAGAATGGCGGAAGCCCCGGCGGCGAGCGCGTCGTTGATGAAGCGGTGGCCGTCGGCAACCGTGCCGCGGATGGCGGCGAAGACCACTCCCGGAGCGGCTTCCCGCGACGAGGCGGTGATGGCGTGGATGTCCGCGTCAAGCGATCCGGCGACCGTGACTCTTGATAGACTGGAAACAAGGTCGCGGAGTGTCATCGGGCGGCTTTGGCAAGCGAGGGTGAAATGGGCTCGGTGGGCCGTAAATTCATGTGGGAGGCGACGCGGGCGGCAATTCTACCGAACGCCGGTGCCGCGATGGTCCCGCCGTAGCGAGTCACTTTCTGTGTGCGCGGATCATCGATGACCACCACGCAGACGAACGCCGGATCCTCGGCGGGCATCATTCCGGCGAACGAAACGATGTAGCTGTTAGCGAGATAGCCGCCCTTCGGATTGTGCTTCTGAACCGTTCCGGTCTTGCCCGCCACGCGGAATCCGGGGACCGCCGCACGCGGGGCGGTGCCGCCTGTTAGAACGACTTTTTCCAGGGCCGCGCGCATCTGGGCGGAGACCTTCGGCTTGAGCACCTCATTGACGACTTCCGGCGGATAGTCCTCGACGACCGTGCCATCATTGGCGACGAGCGACTTGACGATATGCGGCTTGCGGAGCTTGCCGTCGCCGCCGATGACCGAGTAGGCGCAGGCGAGTTGCAAGGGCGTCACGTTGGCCGCGTAGCCGAAACAAGCGCGGGAGAAATCGACCTCATTGCCGGTGTTGCGGGCGATCCCCGCGCTTTCCCCACTGAGCAGAATTCCGGTTTTGCGGCCGAAGCCGTAGTTACGGAGATAATCGTAAAAGCGCTTCGAACCGAGCTGCCGGCCGAGGCTGAAGGTGCCGATGTTGTTGGATTTCTGGAGCACGCCTTCGAAGCTCAGCGAGCCTGCGGGGTGGTCGTCCTTCACTTCGACCGAACCCGAGCGGTAGTAGCCGTTGTGGCAGAAGACCGAGGTTTGCGGAGTCACCAGACCTTCATTCAACGCGCCGGAGGTCGCCACGATCTTGATCGTCGAGCCCGGCTCGTAAATCGCCTGGATGGCGTAGTTGTAACCGTTAGCCGCGATGTCCTGCTTGTGATTGAGGTCGAAGTGCGGGCGGCTGGCCATGGCGAGGATCTCCCCGGTCTTCGGGTCCATCAGGACGACCGCGCCGCGGACGGATTCGAACTCAGCAAGGTTGGCGTCGAGCTCTTCCTCGACGATGGACTGGATCCCCATGTCGATGGTGAGCTTCACGTTCAGGCCGGCGCGCGGCGGCTTGAGGCAGCCGGAGTTTCCGGGAACCACCAGCCCGCGGGCGTCACGCAGATGTTCGCGCGAGCCGTCCCGGCCTGCTAGAAACGATTCCATCGAGGACTCGATGCCGAAGAGCCCGAGCACCTGCGTGTGCGGTTTTCCATCCTGGTCCTTTTTCTCGACCTCGCCGGTGAAGCCAATCAAGTGGGTCGCCAGATTCGGCGCGGTGTACCAGCGCTTGATCGCGTTTTCAAATTCGAAGCCCTGGATCCAGTGGTTATCAACCTCTTCCCGCAGGTGATCGGCAACGTCTTCGGGGAGATCCTTGGCGATGGGCACCCACTTGCCCTTGCTGTTCTCGATCTTGTCGCGGAGCTCCTCGCGGCGCATGCCGAGCGGGCGGGCGAGAATCCCGACGGCGTAGGCCAGATGCTTCTGCACGATGACCTCCGCAGCTTCCTTTGCGAGGATATCCCCCCGCAGGCCGTTGATCCGGCGACGTTGTTTCACGGCGTCGAGCTCGTTCCAGCCGGGCTCGGCGCTGGCTTCCTGATAGGCGAGGCCGTAGCTCGCGAGCTTCGGATCGAGCAGGTGGTTCTTGTCCACGAAAACGGTGGAAACCGGGATGCTTTTGGCCATCGGCTCTTCCCGGCGGTCCACGATCATGCCGCGGGTCGCGGGCAGTTTCTCGGTGCGATGGTAGGCCTTGCGCGAGCTTTCCGCGTAGCGCTGGCGATCGACTAACTGGATTTGAACCAGTCTCCCGGAAAGCACGCTGAGCCCGACCACAAGGATCGAGCACAAGATGATGCAGCGGGTCTGAAAGGCGGAATTCACGGACTAGGGAGCGGCGGAAGCAACGCTGTGACGGCTGGCGGCGGTGGCGTCAATCTCTTCGACCACGCCGATCGGAATCGGCCGCAACGACGAGCCGTTTTCTTCGATTTGCTTGCGGATGACGAAGCGGTTGAGGAGCTGGTCCATCCGCATCTCGGTGGTGCGGATGTCGAGGCGGCACTGCTCGACGCGACGGTCGATCGCATCGATTTCCCGGCTGATCTGGACCTGGCGGTTCTTGTAAAACGCGTGCAGCACTCCGCCGCCGGCGGCGATGGCGGCGGCGAGGAAGAGCGCGAAAAACGTGGACGCGGACGTGCGGGTTTCGGTGCGGCGGCGGTTCATGGCTTGAGGTCTAAAAGCTGTGCAACCCGCAGTTTTGCACTGCGGGCTCGCGGGTTCAGGGATGTTTCCTCGGCAGTGGGAACGATGGCCTTGCGGGCAAGGAGCCGGAATTGGTAGTCCGGATTCGGCCGGGGTTCGGGCCAGCCAGGCTCATCGAGAAATTCGGTGGATCGGTGTTTCAAAAACCGTTTCACCATCCGGTCTTCGAGACTGTGGAAGGTGATGATCAGCAGGCGCCCCCCGGGTTTGAGGATGGAAGGCGCGGCGGCGAGCGCGGTGGCGAGCGATTCGAGTTCTTCGTTCACCGCCATCCGGATCGCTTGGAACGTCTTGGTTGCGGGATGCGTCCGGCCCTGGCGGCCGATGGCTTTTTCGATGCAGTTAGCAAGGTCGAGCGTGGTGACGAACGGCTTTTCGGCGCGTTGCCGGATGATCGCTCCGGCGATCCGGCGGGCTTTGGATTCCTCGCCGTATTCAAAAAGGATCCGGACGATGTCGACTTCCGGCCATTGGTTCACGATTTCCGCCGCGGTGCGCGGGCTGGACGGCCCCATCCGCATGTCGAGCGGCCCCTCGCGCATGAACGAAAATCCGCGGGCGGCGGAGTCGAGCTGGCGGGAAGATACCCCGAGATCCATCAGCAGGCCGTCGGCCCGGTCCCCCATTTGGATCTCGGGGATTTCCGGGAGACGCGAGAAGTTTCCTTCCCACGTGGAAAAGCGTCCGCCGAACTCGGCGAGCCGGGTGCGGGCGTGGGCCAACGCCTCGGGATCGCGATCGACGCCGAGCACGCGGGCACCGGCTTTGAGAAAAATCTCGCTGTGGCCGCCACCGCCGAGGGTGCCGTCGATGATGAATTTGCCCGGTCCCGGAGCCATCCACTCGGCGACCTCCGCCGGGAAAACCGGAAGGTGATAGTCGCCGGCGGCCACGGTTTCTGAAAAATCGACGGGAGCCTGCGCTGACAACCAGCCAGGAGCAGCGCAGGCATCCATTTGATCGGCAAAACGCCGTGCTGTCCCGAGCCCGCCGTCTTGTGCTGAGAGAAAATTTGACGATGGCCGCGCTGACAACCAGCCAGAGGCAGCGCGGACCATCGATTCAAAAAGCGCGAGAAGCTCTGTCCCGAGAGACTTCGCGCGCCCACCCATGAAAATCAGCGGATGCCGCGCCGACAACCAGCCAGGAGCGGTGCGGACATCCGTTTGCATCGACGAGGCGGCGTGCTGTCCCGAGCCAGCCGATCCGTCTGAAAAGAGTCCCCGCCCTGACACCCGGGCGAAAGCGGCCGGAGCCGCAGTGCGGACCGCCTCGAGTGTCAGAATTGGTGGGGTGAACAACATTGCTGCTGTTGGGTGTGTGGTGGGTGAGTGTTGAGAAAATCAAAGGATTCCGAGATCGTCGTCCTCGTTCGGATTCATCTCGATTTCGAGCACGCGGGCGTGGTTCGGCTTGCTCCAGACTTCGAAGTGCAGGCCGCGTCCCGCGAGCACCACTTCGGCTTCAGCGGCGATTCCGGCCGCCTCGCTCAGATCCTTCGGGACCAGCAGCTTGCCTTGGTCGTTCACGCTCGCCACGCGGCAGAGCATCGAGAGCTGGCCGAGCTTGGCGGTTTTCTTCGCCGGAGTGAGGTCGCTGTTTTTCACGATCTCCACCCGCTCGTTGAAAGCTTGTTGGCTGAGCACCTTGATCACCGGCATGTCGTGCGCCTTGGAGAAAAGCAAAAACAAAACCTCGCCGGTAGCCGGACGCCACGCGGTCGGGATGGAAACCCGAAATTTCGGGTCCATCTTGTAGGGCGTGTAACCCATGTAGCTTTGTTCGGCGGCGCTCACTGGAAGGGGCTGACTGGCGTGTCAGTGCCAAAAAATACACTCAAATACACCAAACCCGCAAGATTAATTTGAGACATTTTTACTAAATTCTTAATTCATTCATTTTTAACTATTTAAAATCAAATAAAAATCAGATTTTTCAATATTTCATGCTAGGATCGGATTCTAGCCCATCTAATTTTGAGCGGAATTGTTTAAAATTCGGCCCCGAATCCGGTAGTTTTTAATAAATTCCGGACCAAGTGTACGGCGCGACCGCTTTTTTAACGAAAGTTTACCCGGAGAATTGAAAACGAGGCTCTCGCTCCAGAATCCCACTTGTCTTTGGTTCTGGAATATTAAACCTAAAAAGAAAAATGGGCGTGTTAGCCGAGCGCCCATTAGCGAGGCGTGGGGAGTGGGTTAGGGATGGTGGCAAAGTGGTCGGTTTTCATCCGCTCAGGAGGAGTTCGGCCTCATCGGGCAGGCCTGGAAGCCACTTTCCTCCCAGCCAGCGCCGTAGCAAACGGGTCAGAAGCAG